>NZ_VFTA01000008.1:0-213776 GCF_007003935.1 Mesorhizobium sp. WSM4310 | reverse complement strand
CCCCCCCCGCTTCTGTCGAGGCCTGGGAGGGAGGTTCAGCCGCGCTTGGCGTCGATCGAATAGGCGCCGGCGCCCGATGAAGCCAGCAGCAGGAAGCCGCCGGTGATGGCGAGGTTCTTGAGGAACTGGATCATCTGCATCTGGTCGGCCCAGCCGGTATGGGCGACCAGCCCGGTGGCGACGGTGAAGATCGCGAGCACCCAGGCGGCGACACGGGTCTGGAAACCGACGAGGATGGCGAGGCCGCCGAGTAGTTCAATCAAGCCGACGACCACAGCCGTTACGGTCGGAACGGGCAGGCCGAGGCCGCCAAAGTAGGCAGCAGTGCCAGAAATGGCGGTGAGCTTGCCGAAACCGGAAAGCAGGAAAATGATCGCGAGCAGGATGCGGCCGAGCAGGATGGTGACAGAGCTGTTGGACGCGGTGCCGGCGCCGGCGGCGGAAGTGTTGATGGACATGGTGTCTCTCCGAATGGGTTGAATGACCCTCAGATAGACGATAGCGACTGTTCACCAAAGCCGCCGATGCGGCGACACATTGTTCACAGGCTATACATTTCCGTGAACGGCGAAAAGGCGCGAAATTCGTGTCGGGTGATGCGGAGGCGGGAGCAAATTCTCCCGCCGAAAAGCACCTTACCCCGGATGCGTCATGTCCTCCGGCCGCACCAGCCGGTCATAATCGGCCTCGCTCACCAGCCCGGTGGCCAGCGCTTCCTCGCGTAGCGTGGTGCCGTTCTTGTGCGCCGTCTTGGCGATCTTGGCGGCGTTGTCGTAACCGATGGTGGGCGCAAGCGCCGTCACCAGCATCAGCGAGCGGTCGAGCGCCGCCTTGATGTTGTCCTCACGGGCCTCGATGCCGACGACGCAATTGTCGGTGAAGGAGACCGACGCATCGGCAAGCAACTGCACCGACTGCAGGAAGTTGTAGGCCATCAGCGGATTGTAGACATTGAGCTCGAAATGGCCCTGGCTGCCGGCGAAGGTCAGCGCCGCATTGTTGCCGAACACCTGCACGCAAACCTGCGTCATCGCCTCGCACTGCGTCGGATTGACCTTGCCCGGCATGATCGACGAGCCGGGTTCGTTTTCCGGCAGCGACAATTCGCCAAGGCCCGAGCGCGGGCCTGAACCGAGGAAGCGGATGTCGTTGGCGATCTTGAAGAGTGCTGCCGCCGCGGCGTTGATGGCGCCGTGCGAGAACACCATGGAATCATGTGCCGCGAGCGCCTCGAACTTGTTCGGCGCGGTGACGAAGGCGATGCCGGTGATGGCGGCGATGCGATCGGCCACCCGCTCGGCGAAGCCGACCGGTGCGTTGAGGCCGGTGCCGACGGCGGTGCCGCCTTGCGCCAGTTCCTGCAGGCCGGGCAGTGTCATTTCGATGCGCTTGATCGAGGAGGCGACCTGCGCGGCATAGCCGGAAAATTCCTGGCCCAGCGTCAGCGGCGTGGCGTCCTGCGTGTGGGTGCGGCCGATCTTGATGATGTGGTTGAAGGCCCGGGCCTTGGCGTCCAGCGCCTTGTGCAGGTGCTTCAGAGCTGGCAGCAAATCGTGCACGATGCGCTCGGCGCAGGCGATGTGCATGGCCGTTGGATAGGTGTCGTTCGACGACTGGCTCATATTGACGTGGTCGTTGGGATGCACCGGCTTCTTCGAGCCCATGGCGCCGCCCAGCATCTCGATCGCCCGGTTGGAGATCACCTCATTGGCGTTCATGTTGGACTGCGTGCCCGAGCCGGTTTGCCAGACAACCAGTGGGAAATGGTCGTTGAGCTTGCCGTCGATAACCTCTTGCGCGGCCGCGATGATCGACTTGCCGATCGCCGGATCGAGCCGCTTCAACTCCATATTGGCTTCCGCCGCCGCCCGCTTGACGATGCCCAGCGCACGCACGATCGATGCCGGCTGCTTTTCCCAGCCGATCTTGAAATTGCCCAGGGAACGCTGCGCCTGCGCGCCCCAATAACGGTCGGCGGCAACCTCGATGGGGCCGAACGTATCGGTTTCGGTTCTGGTCTTTGCAGCGGTCACGGGTCTCTCCTTGTCGAAGTCGGCAACGGCGTATCGCGTTGCACAAATGGCTTCAAGCGAAGATTGCGGGTGGGCCGGATGCAAATCGGTTGAAGGAACACCTCCGCCTTCTCCCGTAAGGAAAGAGTGCGGAGGCGCGCGTCGGTTTGCCGAGGCGAATGTCCTGAACGACCAATCAGGCTAGGGCATGATGTCGAAAAGTGTGACGCGGTTTTCGGATGACATCATGCTCTATTCCTTTGAGTTAGAGGCGGATTCAGATTTCAGGTCGATTCGACCTGAAATCATCCGGCTCTAGCGGCGGACCAACAACGTCGATGCCATTCTTTGCGCAGAGTTGCACCAGTGCCGCGATGAGTTCCGGCGTCGGTTCCATTTGCGGCGGCAGCTCCGGCCGATCGGCGCGGCGGCCCGCCTGGCGCAGAAGTGTTTCGAAATCCGTACCGCGTGTGATGGTCAGGGTGTTCGCCCCTTCGCGCGACTCAACCCGGTAGGTGTGCGGCAGGCCTTTCGGTGCGATGACGGTTTCGCCGGCGTCCGCGATGCGTTCGCGGCCGTCGATCTGAAAGCGCAATCTTCCGTCCAGTATGTGAAACACTTCGTCTTCCCGGCGATGTACATGCAGCGGCGGAGAGTCGCCGTAAGGCATGCGATGCTCGACGACGCAGATGCCGTCTTCTCCTGCGGTCGATGCGACGTGGATCGCCACAAGCGTGTTGTTGAACCAGAGGAGTTCCTTGCCTGTGATCGTCCCGGGGGTCATTGTCATGGCTGTCTGATCCTTCTGTTGCCTGTGCCGACTGGGCTGTGCCGACGACGACCTAACCAAAGACATGCCGGCAACGGAAATCGAATGATCATATGGGGCGAATTGATCTGATGAATTTGAACGCGCTCGACCTCAATCTCGTCAAGGTTTTCGACGCACTCCTGCGGGAAAGAAGCGTTACGCGTGCCGGCGAGCAGATCGGCCTCAGCCAGCCAGCCGTCAGCGCTGCGCTCAATCGCTTGCGGTATATCCTCAACGACCAGTTGTTCGTGCGACGTGGCAATGAAATGATGCCGACGCCGCGCGCCGAGAGCCTTGCGGAGCCGTTACGCGCGGCACTTCGCGAAATCGAACGTGTCTTCCAGTCCTCAAAAAACTTCGAACCGGCGGAGCTCGACCGAACTTTCACGCTCATGGGGGCGGACTTCTTCTCCATGCTGCTGATGCCGTTTCTGGCGGCACGCATCGCTGCGATAGCGCCTCGCGTGTCGTTCCGCTTTCTGGACAGTGCACGCGGCGACGTTTCGCGGCTGCTTCAGGACGATGAAATCGACGCAGCGCTCGAGCGTCCGCTGGAGGTCTCCGACTGGGTCTCAAGCACGCCCCTGTTCCATTCACCATTCGCCATCATCGCCGCGCACGACAACGCTGCTATCAGGCAGGCGGGGATCGCGGAAGGCAAGCCTCTGCCGATCGAGCTTTTCTGCGAGTTGCCCCACGTCCTTCGCTCTATCGATGGCTCGATGTCGGGCTCCACCGACGAGGCGCTTCGCAAGATCGGGCGAACGCGTCGTGTAAGCCTGGCACTGCCGCACTTTCAGGCTGTCGCATTGGCAGTGGCTAACGGAAACTACCTCGCCGCGGTTCCCACGCAGTTCGCGGTTTGGGCCGCGAAGACTTTGCCCCTCGTCATCTTTGAACCGCCACTTCCCATTGCGGTTCCTGAAGTCAGGATGTACTGGCACGCCCGCCACGACGACGAGCCACCTCATCGCTGGGTTCGCAACCAGATCCTGGAGGCGATCGGTGCTCTTGGATTTCTGGCAAGCGTCGCCACTGAAATTGTCGGCGCCTAGCGGCCGGGCACTCAGCCCGCCGTGTAGCCGCCGTCGATCGCGAAGATCCCGCCGCTCGTCCAGGCCGCCTCGGCGCTGGCGAGGTAAACCGCCATCCCGGCGAGGTCGTTCGGGCGGCCGATGCGGCCCAGCGGATAGCTGCGTTCGACATAGGCCTTCAGCTCGGCCTTTGCCTCCGCTGGCAGGTTGTCGACGGTCCTGCGCCGCATGGCGGTGTGGACCGTGCCAGGCGCGATGGCGTTGACGCGGATGCCGCGCGGGCCGAGCTCGAAGGCCAGCGATTTGCTCAGCGAGTTCAACGCGCCCTTGGACAGGGAATAGAGGCTCGATGGCCGCTTCGGGATCATCTTGCTGGCGAAATAGGAAGAGATGTTGATGATGGATGCACCGGCGCCGAAATGCGGCAGCAGCCCCTGGGTGAGGAAGAACGGCGCCGTCACATTGAGCGCGAAGGAGTGCTGGAACTGCGCCTCGCTGACGCTCTCGAACGGCAGGAGGTAGGCGACAGCGGCATTGTTGACGAGAACGTCGAGCGGCTGGCCGGTCCCTTTCACGTGTTCGACAAGAGTTGCGATGCCGGAGCTGGCGGCAAGATCTGCGGATCGCGTCTCCACCGCGCCGGGCGAGCCGAGAGCTGTCAGCTTCTGACGCGCGGCGTCGAGCTTGCCGGCGTCGCGGCCGGCGATCAGGACATCGGCGCCCTCGCGCAGGAACGCCTCGGCGATTGCCAGGCCGATGCCGTCCGAGCCGCCGGTCACCAGCGTGCGCTTGTCCAGAAGTCTCATTGGGCACTCCGAGGTCGCCTTGGCCAATGCCAGAGCACTGCATAGTCGCGGCCCTGGTCAAGCAGCCGGCCTATCCCACGGTATGAACTTCGCAGGTTGCCGATGCTCGGATGGGACAGTGCGCCCAGCTGGCAGGCCAGGGCAAGTCTACGCGCCGACGGTTGCAGGTTGGTGCATGGCCAGGCGCGCGGCAACGAAATCCTTGACCTGGCGGATCGCCTGTTCGCGCGAGACGCTGCCTGGTTCCAGGCCGAGCCGCAGCCAAAGCCCGTCGATCAGCGCGGTGACGCCAAGCGCGATGTCGCCGGCATCGCCGGGCGAGGCAAGGCCGTGCAGGCCGGACAACAGGTTCGAACGCATGCGCGCGTGCAGCACCTTCTGGATACGCGCCAGCTTCTCGTCGCGCGGCACCTCGGCGCACAGCGAAAGCCAGGCATGGCAAAGCGGCGGCAGGAACAGATGTTGCTCGAAATTGCCGTCGATCACCGCGTCGAGCCGCTCCATCGGCGTGCGCGCCTGGCGAAGCCGGGCGACGACGGCGTCGCGCAGCACGGCGTTGGCCTCCCGCATCGCATGCTCGAACAATTCCTGCTTGTTGCGGAAATAGTGCAGCACGATGCCCTTGGAGGCGCCGGCGTGGGCGGCCACCTTTTCCAGAGTAGCACCCGCAATGCCTTCGCGCTCCAGCACCGCGAAGGCAGCCTGCCGCAACTCCTTGCGGCGTATGTCGCTGAGGCGCTTGAGTTTCACGGCTTCCATCCAGGTGTTGCGAATCCATGTTGACATTTTCGTCCGCTCAGATCAACAATTGACCAGTGGGACAATAAAAAGACCAATTGGTCAATCCAACGATGACGACCGTGATGACGAGGAGAATCGAAATGGTCCGCATGCTTGCAAATGGCATCTGTCTTGCAGCCCTGATGTTGTGCGTTCATACGGCTCAGGCGGCCGAGGCCGAGCAGTGCAGGGTGGTCCGCATGGCCGAACCGGGCTGGAACGATCTTGCCTTCACCACCGGCGTCGCCAACGTCCTGCTCGATGCGCTCGGCTACCAGCCGCAAAGCTCGGTGCTGGGCATCAACGTCATCTACGAAGGCATGAAGAACAACGACCTGGACTTGTTCCTCGGCTATTGGGACCCCGCCATGGTCACCTACTACGAACCCTACAAGAAGGATGGCTCGGTCGAGAACGTCCGCGTCAATCTCGAAGGCGCCAAATACACCTTCGCCGTTCCGACCTATGTCTGGGATGCCGGCGTCAAGGATTTTGCCGACCTGCACAAATTCGCCGACAAGTTCGGCAAGAAGATGTACGGCATCGAGCCCGGTTCCAACCAGTTGATGATGGATGCCATCGCCGACCCGTCGCTCGGTCTTGATGGCTGGCACGTGGTCGAGTCGAGCGAGGCCGGAATGCTTTCCGAGGTCGGCTATGAGATCAAGGAAAAGCAGTTCATCGTCTTCCAGGGCTGGGCCCCGCATCCGATGAACACCATGTACGATTTCAAATATCTGACTGGCGGCGACAAGTTCTTCGGTCCGAATTTTGGCGCGGCAACGGTGACGACGCAGGTCCGCAAGGGCTATCTGCAGCAATGCCCCAATGTAGCGCAGTTCCTCAGGAATCTCGCCTTCGACATCGATTTCGAGAATGTCGGCATGGGCTATCTCATCAATGACGGCATGAAGCCGGAGGACGGGGCGCTGAAGGCGATCACGGCGAACAAGAGCCGCCTCGACGCCTGGCTCGCCGGCGTCACCACCTTCGACGGCAAGCCCGGCCTTGCAGCCGTCAAGGAGAAACTCGGCCTTTGACATCGGTCACGCTGGAAGCGGCCTCGGATCCCTGCGCGGAGCAGAATGCCTGGGCCGGCCGCAAGCAATTCATCAATTGCGGCGGCCTCGAGATGGCCTACGTCGAGATATCAGGCGCCGAACCGGCGCTGGTTCTTGTGCACGGCTTCACCGACACCAGCCGCAGCTTTTCGCTCCTGGCGCCGCATCTGGCCGGCCGCCGGCTGATCATGCCCGACCTGCGCGGCCATGGCGCCTCGCCGGCGGGCAAGGGCTTCGGCATCGCCGACTTTGCCGATGACATTGCGGGCCTGATCCGGCATTTGCACCTCGATCGGCCCGTTGTGGTCGGCCATTCGCTGGGCGCCATGGCGGCCGTCGCCTTGGCTGCGCGGCACAACGACCTCATCGCCGGAATGGTGGTGATGGCCGGCACGTTGAAACCCGATTTCGCATCGGATCATCCCCTGGTCGCGGGGGTGCAGGCTCTGCGCGATCCGATATCGCCGACCGACCCGTTCTATGACTGGTGGCATGACTGCCGGCCCGGCGTGCCCCAGCCATTTCTCGCCTGCCTGGCGAAAGACGCATCGGCCATGCCCGCGGCGCGCTGGCGCGCCATCGTGGACGAGATCCGCCGCGCCGACCTGACAACTGCGGCACAGGGAGTGCGAACCCAAACACTGATCATCGCCGGCGCGTGCGACCCGCTGTTCGGCGATCAGCACCAACAGGCGCTTTCGCGTTGCCTGTCGGAGGCACGCCTCGTGCGTGCCGAGGCGTGCGGCCACAATCCGCATTGGGAGGACCCGGCCTTTGTCGCGCGGGCCATCACCGGGGCATTCGACGCCTAGCGCCCAACCAGGGATCGCGACGTGGGCGACAGCCGCAAGGTCTCGGTTGGTTTGGTCAGATCAAGCTGAACTGCCCGCAAAAAGCGCTGCCATGCCGGCGCGGCGGCGAGGGCGGCTTCCTGGCTTGCATGCGCCTCGGCGCTGTCGAACCGGGCGACGGAAACGAAGACGTTCTCGCTGGCCCGCACCGGCAGCCGCGGAAAACTGTTTTCGGCATGTTCGGTGACAAAGGCGGCGAGGAGGCGCACGCCGGGCGCCTTCATCAAGGGCGCCGCCTCCGCCGCGAACCGACTGGCGAATTCGGCCTCAGCTCCTGATCGCAAGTGGTGAATTCGGACGACAACAATGCCGCCCAAACGGTTCTCATTGCTGGAGTTTTCGTGCTCGGCAGAAAGCGGCCGCTGAAGTCCTGACAGGTCGAAGCCGGCGCTCGGCCATGCCGGCTTCAGCAGCAGCACATCGTCCGAATCGATCATCGTCGCATTGGCCGCGTCGCGGTGCGCCGCCCAGATCGTGCCGTCGTAGAAGGCGGCCAGCGCCTCCTTGCGTGTGTCCATGCTGTCGAAGCCGCGCAGCCAGACGAACATGTCCGGACGGTCCAGATCGCGGAACTGGCCGATGATGGTCATTCCAGCCGCCTCCTGGCTTTCGATGAACTCGCGGTCAAACAGGGCAATCAATGTTTCGCGCTGCCCGGGCCTCAACGTGTACTGCCGCAATTCGACGACGGGCGAGGCAAGCATTGCAGCCTGCGGAGCGGCGTTCAGGGGCAGGTTCATCGGAAGTCTCCAAAAAACAGGGTGATCATCCTGTTTATAAACAAACCGGTTGTCCTGTTTTGTCAACATGCTATTCTCTGGCTATGTCAGCAGAGACGACCATTCGATCTGGCCCAAGGCCACGAAAGCGCGTCAACGACCCCGAGGGCATGCGCTGCAAAGTGCTCGACGTCGCCGAGGTCGCGTTCCAGGCGCGCGGCTATCACGCGACCAGCTTCGGCGATCTCATGACAGCGGCAGGGGTCAGCGGCGGCGCATTGCATCATCACTTCCCGACCAAGAAGGCGCTGGCCCTGGCGGTGATCGAAGAGCGTGTGGCGGCAGCGGTCGAGGAGACATGGATCGCGCCGATAGTGGCAGCGGTTTCGGCACGCGAAGGAGTGCGGGCTGTGTTCGAGGCTGTCGCGGCGGAACTGGAACAGCAGGGTTTCGTGCGCGGCTGCCCGCTCAACAATCTGGCGCATGAACTGTCGCTCGCCGATCCGGATTTTCGAACTGCCCTTGCCGGCATCTTTGCGGCATGGCGCCAGGCGATCGCCGACAAGATCAGAGCCGACCAGCAGGAGGGCGGGGAGCAAGGCACCGATCCCCAGCATTTTGCGGCACTTGCCGTCGCCAGCTATTCCGGCGCCATGTCGATGGCCAAGACGGCGCAGGACGCGACCATGCTGCGCGACTGTCTGGCGGCACTCGGCCAAGCCTGAGCCGCAGCTAGGCGCGCTTGATGATGGCGTTCGGGGGCGGACCTACCGAGCCGCGCTCGAAGATCGATGTTGGCAAAATGAGCCTTTCGGCCCGTCGCTGATCTCCCTTCAATCGCCGGATGAGCAATTCCGCGACGGAGCCCTCGCGCTCGATTCCGCCTGGTCTGAAGAAGAGGTGATGGTCAATTCGGACGGCACCTATAGCGTAAAGGCTTCGACCATTCAGGGCTTCTCAACGAGGCCTCGAATGTCATCGAGGGACATCCAAAGTTGGAACTGCAAAGCTACGGTGTCGGACCCAAGCCGATCCCAGGAGACGGCGAGCCGGTCTTCGGCCAGTTGAAGGACATCCAGGGGTATTATGTTGCCTTCAGCCATAGCGGCGCAACGCTTGGCCTGATCGCGGGCGAGTTGCTTGCCGGCGAGATCGCGGGCGGCATTGAGCATCCGCTGCTTGCGAACTTCCGCCCAAGCCGCTTTTGATCAGACCCGTCCAAAGGCTTCCTGCGCGCCATGGACCTCTACTCGGCCAGCGGCTTGATCGTCTCGTAGCCGTTGACCGATTCCGCGCTGGTGCCTTCATCATAGCGCCGGGCAAGGGAGGCTTGCAGATCGGGCGCATAGAGCGCGGTGAACGTGTCGAGCGTCTCGCCGGCTCCGTTCTTGAAGGTCTCCTTGACCGCCAGGACGTTGTATTTGCAGCCGCCGAGGCTGAAGGTTTCCTTGCCCTTGACGACCAGGATCAGCGTCTTGGTGGCCTTCGGCTGCTTGTCCGGCGACAGCTCGACGAACTCGATCGTGCTCTTGGCTCCCGCCTTTAGCGGAAACAGTTTTCGCAGGTCGGAAAACGGGATCATTGCCAGCCGGCCGGTGTTGCTGTCGCGAAAAACCTCGATCAGGCCGGCATACAGGAACTGCTTTTGCGGTGATTGCGACTCATAGCTGTTGGCGACGGAGATCATCCCGCCCGCGGCGGGCCGAAACTCGCTTTGGATGCCTGGCCTCGCCAGAATGAACCCGTTTTTCGCGGACTTCGCATCGACGCATGGACCGGCAAACGCAACACTCGCCGGCAGCAGAACCGCCAATGCCATGCCGATAAGCGCGCGCTTCATGACGCTCCTCCGTTTCGTGCGAATACAAGTGCAGGTAGAAATTGACAGACGTTCATGGCGATGTCGATGGTCAAGGCAGTGACGGTATTGCCGAAACTGGACGGACGGACGTCGCCTGTGCTGAAATTCCGCCGATGATGAATCACTGGGCGCCACAATTGCTTTCACGACGCAGCTTTCTGATGCAGGCCGCGGGTCTTGTCGCGGCCGGCGCGCTTTCACGCCCGGCGCTCGGACAGACCGGGCAGCGCATCCAGCCCATCGATGCCACCTTCCTGTTCATCGCCGATGTCCATGCCTGCCGGATGGCGAGCGGCCTCAGCCCCAACTGCCGGCAGGAGGGCAAGACCGACGTCGCGCTGCTGCGCAATGTCGCGGCGCTGAATGCCGTCAATGACAAGCACTGGCCGGCCGAGATCAACGGCGTCGCCACCGGCTTGCGTTCGGCCGGCAACCGGATCGGCATGCCGCTCGGTCTTGTCGTCGGCGGCGACATCACCGACGATGGCGGCGGCCAGATCACCCAGCCGAGCGAGGGCACGCAGCTGCTGCAGTTCAGCCAGCGCTATAGCCAAGGCGTTGGCCCGGATCGTGTCCACATGCCGGTCTATGTCGGGCTCGGCAATCATGATCTCGACCAGAACGGTCCGCCGCATCATGTCGATTGGTACCGGCGTGAACTGCGCGACTACGTCGAGGTCAACCACCGCCCCGGCGTGTTCTTCAAACCACCTGTGCCGGCCACCAGCTACGATGTCGACACCGACTGCTATTCATGGGACTGGGGCGGCCTGCACCTTGTCCAGACGCATCGTTTCACCGGCGACATCGGTCATGGCGCCGATTCGAGCCTGCCTTGGCTCAAGCAGGATCTCGCGACCTACGCGGCGGATGGCCGCCCCGTCATCCTGTTCCAGCACTATGGCTGGGACATTTTTTCGACGGAGCGGTGGGATCCTGCCAAGCGCACCTATGACGATGACGGCGCCGGTGCGCCGCACTGGTGGGGCGAGGCCGACAGACAGGCGCTGCTGGCGGCGCTGAAGGGCTACAATGTCGTCGGCATCTTCCACGGCCATCAGCATGACACCCCGCTGATCTACCACCGTGACGGGCTCGACCTGTTCAAGCCGAAGGCCGCTTATATGGGAGGGTTCGCCGTGGCCCGGGTGACCAGCGATGGCATGGACGTGGCGCTGGGCGAGGCGACCGACGACCATGGCGAGGTCACCTTCACCAACGCTTTCAGCAAGGGCTGGAGCACTTGAAAAAAGCGGCCCTGGCGGCCGCCTTTCCGATTGCCACGACATGTCTCGATGCGGGATCAAAGTGCCTTCCTGACTTTGTCCTTCACGTCGCCATAGGCCTTCTGCACCTTGCCGGCGACCTTGTCGGCCATGCCCTCGGCCTGGGTCCGTCGGTTGCCGGTCGCCTTGCCGGCGGCCTGTTTGACCGCGCCCTTGACCTGCTTGGCCAGACGGCGACCTGATCCTTGTTCACCATGTTCCGCATCTCCTGGAAGTTTGAATTCGGGGGAATTCGTCCGCCGCGAACAAACGGGCCGCCGTCGATTAAAATCCAGGCGCTGTTGCGGAATAGGATGACTGCGCGACCCGCTTCCGGTGGCAAGGCTGGCGGGATAGGTTGCGCGGACGCACCGCGCGCATGGAGAGAAAAATGGCGGAGTTCACGCTCTACATCGGCAACAAATGCTTCTCCTCGTGGTCGCTCCGGCCATGGGTGGCGATGAGGCATCTGGAGATACCATTCGAGGAAGGTTTTGTGCGGCTGCGTACGCCCGAGACCTTTGCCAATCTGGCGAAAGTGTCGCCGACCGGTCAGGTGCCCGTCCTGAATCACAAGCCGTTGCAGGGAGGGAGCAGGATCGTCTGGGAAACCCTTGCCATTCTTGAGTATCTCGCTGACCTGTTTCCCGAGAAAAAGCTCTGGCCGACCGGTATCGGCGCCCGTGCCTTGGCGCGCGCGGCGGCGACCGAGATGCATTCCGGTTTTCGCGAGGTGCGCTATGGCTGGCCGATGAATTTGCGGCGGCCGAAGGTGCACAAGCCGCTCGACGCCGAAGGGGAGGTGCAGCGGGCACGCATCGAGGCGCTATGGCGCGAATGCCGCGAGAAATACGGCAAGGGCGGTCCGTTCCTGTTTGGCCATTTCACCGCGGCCGATGCCATGTATGCACCGGTCGTCACCCGCTTCGACACCTATGGCGGCGAGCTCGCGCCCGAGACCAGGGCCTATGTCGACGCCGTGCTGGCAATGCCGGCGATGCGGCACTGGTATGCGGAGGCGGCGAAAGAGCCATGGCCGGAGCCGGGGCCGGACGAATAGACCGAACGACGGACAGCAATCAGGTTTCGCTCCTGGAGGAGGACCGATGGCCAGCAACGAAGCACCACGTGAAGCTGCGACGACAAGGATCTTCCATTGCCGGCTGATCCCGCCGCGGCCGGACTTCGCCTTTACCATGACGGACGAGGAAAGGGAGCTGATGAGCCGGCATGCCGACTACCTGCGCGCCAAGCTGCGCGAGGGCACCATGATCTTGGCTGGCCCGGTCGCCGATCCGGCCGGTCCTTGGGGCCTGCTGATCCTGCGTGCCGGCAGCGAGGCCGACGCAAAGGCGATAACCGATGGCGATCCAGTGGCAAGGTCAGGCCGCGGCTTCCGCTACGAGATCCTGCCGATGATCAGCACGATCATGTAGGGCGACACCGAAAGCTAACGGTCCGGCTCCGGCCACAGCGCCTCCAGCGTGCGAGCCCCGCTCGGCCGCCACCGTGATCCGGGAGAGGGCCTGACACAAATAAGAACGCCCCTCGCACCGGTTATTGTGCGGGAGGCGTCCTTTTGTCAGCACTCCTGAGATCGCTCTCTGAAACTGCTGACCCCAATGAAATGCGCTGGCAGGGGATTGGTTCCGGGGGTGGTGTGATTTTTTTGGGAGGAGCCTGGCCTTTCTGCCGTTCATCGGTTGAGGCTCTATTCGTGTGACAACCTGAAATTGAAGCCGGGCTTTTGGAAAACCAGAAATTGACTCGGCGGCAAAAGCAGTCTAAAAGAACTATGTCGATATTTGTTTGACCGACTTTTGTTATCCGCGCACGCATGCGCGCCTTTGACGAACTTCCCCATCAAAAATCGAGACAAAAATCGCTGTGCAGTCGCACCGCGATTAACGAATATTTGCCATGGAAAGGGTTCGTTTATGAGCATCGGCACAGTTAAATGGTTCAACGCCACCAAAGGTTTTGGTTTTATTCAGCCTGACGACGGCTCGGCCGACGTTTTCGTCCACATCTCGGCCGTAGAGCGCGCCGGCATGCGCGACATCGTCGAGGGCCAGAAGCTTGGCTACGAGATGGTCCGCGACAACAAGTCGGGCAAGATGTCCGCCGACCAGTTGAAGGCGGCCTGAAGAACGAATTCAGCCCTCCCGGTGACCACGGATGTACTGGCACCGGTGCAGGGCGAATTCCGACGCGTGGCCCTGGAAACCTGAGTTTCCAAGGCGCATCATGCGCATGAGAGGAGCGTTTCCTGCGGATCCAGCCCTGTGCATTCTTCTGGATGTCACTGGATGCGCGGTACTCCCCAGGGAAGGTCAGGCGGTGCCTGGCCTTTTTCATATTACGCCTGCTGCCGCCGAAAATGCGCTGCGCATCGGGCTGAACGTGCTAAGGGACGGCTTGGCAATTTGAATCCGCCGCCGTATTGCCCCGATGCCGTGTTGCTTTGTGCGTGGTCCCGACCGACGACCCGGTCTCGCCCTACCGGCACCAGGCTCCTGACAGGAGAAAGATTTTGACCGACCATTCGAAGACCGCCGCCGATCCGGCGGTGTCGCTGTTCAGCAAGACGCAAACCCAGTCGATGTCGCTCAACCGCATCCTATCCGAGCGCGACGCCGTCAGCGAGGCGCGGGAAGCCAAGACGGCCCGCTTGCGCGAGCTGCGCCTGGAAAAGGAAGCCGAAGAGATGGCGGCGGCCGCCGCACTTGCGGCGCGCCCGAAAAGAGCCGGAAAACGCTGATGGCCACCAAGCGCGTACCGCCAACGCCGATCGCGGCCGATGCGACCATCGCCGACATGGTCGAAACCCTGGACAAGCCGGTCGAATATGTCCGGCGCGTGCTGGAAAAACTCGAGCGCTGCAAGCGCGCCCATGGCGATGCCCAGGTGCGCGTCGGCGTGCGCGGCCGCGCCGAAGCCCCGAACTACCTGATAGAATACGTTCGCGAGGACAAGAAGACCCTGGAGCGGGTCACCTATCAGGATGCCGCCTATAGCGGCAGCACCCATCGCGAACTGGCGCCGCATCACATCGCGGAAGCCAGGAACTGGTCGCCAGAGGAAATGAACATCACGGCGGTTTCGGCGCTGATCGGCCGCTTGCGCAATCCACGCGCCCCATCATCGCGTTTCGCCGACGAGGACTGACATGGCCATAAAATTCTCCGCCAAGGACCAGCCGGCGGCGCCGGCTCCCGCAGCAAAGCCCGCCAAGCCGGCCGCCGCGAAGGCCAGCGAATCTGCCGACCCCGCGACCGATCTGTTCAAGTCACCGGTCGAAGCGCCGGCGCGCAAGACAGGCAAGAAGAAATAGCACCTTGCCGCGGGACGCCGATCGCAATCCTGCCGCGCCGGGGCTGCCCGCCCTGGCCGCTGCCGCAAGCCTTTCCTCACAACGTGACGCCTCGCCGCTCTTCGACTGCCAGAGCTGCGGCGCGTGCTGTTCCTATTCGGCCGAGTGGCCGCGTTTCTCCACCGAGGATGACGCGCAGCTCGAACGCATTCCTGAAAAATATGTTGCCCTCGACCTGTCCGGCATGCGCTGCGAGGGCGTGCGCTGTTCGGCCCTGACCGGCGAAGTCGGCAAGTCGACCGCTTGCGGCATCTATGAAACGCGCCCGGATGTCTGCCGTGCCTGCATGCCTGGCGACGAGGAGTGCCTGATGGCAAGGGCCACGCACGGGCTGGCGGTGGGGTAGTTCCATCCCCCGCTTTGCGGCGCAAGGAAAACACCAATCGCCGTCGCTTGCCTCGACTTGCACCACCCGATAGCTTCCTTGCCGGGCAGGGCCGTGGAGGAAATCATGAGCATCGAGTTTCTGTTGACGTCGCTGATCGTCGTTGCCTCGCCCGGCACCGGCGTTCTCTACACGCTGAGTGCGGGACTTTCGCGCGGTGCGCGGGCTTCGATCATTGCCGCCTTCGGCTGCACGCTCGGCATCATCCCGCATATGGCCGCTGCCATCACCGGCCTTGCGGCGCTGCTGCACACCAGCGCGGTCGCCTTCGAGACGCTGAAATATCTCGGCGTCGCCTATCTCATCTACATGGCCTGGAACACGCTGAAGGAGAAGGGCGGCCTCAGTGTCGAGGATAATGTCGCGCCGCGCTCGGCCGGCAAGGTGATTGCCACCGGCATCCTCGTCAACGTGCTCAACCCGAAACTGTCGATCTTCTTCTTCGCCTTCCTGCCGCAGTTCGTCAGCACCACCGAGCCCAATGCGCTGTCGAAGATGCTGGAGCTCAGCTCCGTCTTCATGCTTTTGACCTTCGTGGTTTTCGTCGGCTACGGCATCTTCGCCGCTTCGATCCGCCGCCATGTCGCCTCGCGGCCGATGGTGCTGACCTGGATGCGCCGAACCTTCGCCGGTGCGTTTGTCATGCTCGGCGCCAAGCTGGCATTGGCTGACCGGTAGCGGCGACCGGCCAGCTATCCCTTCACATAGCCCATCGCCTCGACGATGCGTCCGTCCTCTACACGCATGAGATTGACGCCACGGACGGAGTTACCGTCGGCCATCCAGTAGCGCCAGCGGATGGTCGCCCGGTCGCCGGCGACAAAGGTCTCCTCGAGGTCGAAGCGCGTGCCTGGCTGGGTGGCGATCGCCGACCACAGCTGGACGCATGCTTGCCGCCCCGCATGACGCGCGCCATCAGGCGCCGGCACGGTGTTTTCGATGACGCATTCTTCGGCAATCAGTTCGGGAAGTGCGGACGGGTCGTGCAGCTGGAACACGTCGTTGAAGCGCCGCATGATCTCGGCCGTCTGTCCGGAGCGGTCGTCTGGGTTGAGAGTGATAATGCTGTCCTGTTTCATCTCGTGCTCCTGATGTCAGTGTGCCGTGGTGGTGGTTGCGAGGAGCTCGGCCTTGAGCGTGATGGAGGCCACGCCGGCCAGGGCGCGCGAAACGAGGCATGTCGTTTTCGCCCTCTCCGCGAGGTTCTGGAATTCATCCGGAGCAAGCCCCGGAATCTCGGCTTGCGTCTCAAGCTCGATGCGGGTGATCGTCGGTCCCGCGGCGGCTGCGCCGAGATGCACCTTGGCGACGGTGCTGATGCTTGTCGGTATGTGGTGGGCTGTGCCCAGTATGGCGCTCAGGGCCATAGAAAAGCAGCCGGCATGCGCCGCGGCGATCAGCTCTTCCGGGTTGGTGCCCGGACCGTTTTCGAAACGCGACGGGAAGGAATAGGCGCCTTCGAAGACCCCGCTGCCGAGCTTCACCTTGCCCGAACCCTCTTTCAGCGTCCCTTGCCACCTCGCCTGGGCTTCGCGAATTGTCATTGTCGTTCTCCTTTGGTTTGAGGCATCGATGGGTCAGGCGCCGTCGACGACCACCTTTCCGAAGACGTCGCCCTGCTGGAAATAGCGATAGGCATTGCGGGCCTCGCTGAAGGCAAAGACCTTGTCGATGACGGGCGACAGGCGGTGCTGCGAAACAGCGCGCAGCATAGCTTCGAGATTGCTCCGGTTGCCGACGAAGAGGCGGCTGATGGTGGCGAGGCTGCGCTGGTAGACTGCCGCCGGGATCTGGATCGATCCGCCTTTCGCATCCTGCAGCGTGAGCAGCACGATGTGTCCGTAAAGCGTGCTGGCGATCAGCGACTGCGCGAAGGTCGCCGGGCCACCGGTCTCGACGACGAGATCGATGCCGCCGGTCTGGTCGCGGACGGCCGCACCCCATTCGGGCATGTCCGACGTCGAGATCACAAGATCGGCGCCCAGCATCCGTAGCCTGTCGGCCTTCTCTGCGCGCGAGGTGACGGCGGCGACGCGGCAGCCGAGCAGCTTGGCGAACTGCAGCGCAAAGAGCGAGACGCCGCCTGAACCGATGACTAGAACCCATTGGCCTGGCTTTGGAATTCTGGCACTCGTCACCGCGTTCCAGGCGGTCACGCCGGCGCAGGTCAGCGTCGCCGCCTCACGCCATTCGAGATGATCGGGCAGGCGCACCGCCCATTGTTCGTCGAGAACCGCGTATTCCGCCAGCATGCCGTCCAGCGTGCAACCGAGCTGGTCGATGAGACCGGCGTTGATGCGGCCGTCGATCCAGCGGGCGAAATAGCTGCCGGTGACACGGTCACCGACGGCGAAGCGGGTGACGGCATCGCCGATGGCGACAACGTCGCCAGCCCCGTCGCTCAATGGAACGACACCCTGGCGCGGCTGCAGCGGATAGGTGCCGTTGAGGATCATCGTGTCGCGGCGGTTGAGCGAGGCGGCACGGACGCGCACCACGATTTCGTGCGGTTTTGGCTGAGGCTGTGGCTCGTCGCGCATCACCAGGCATTCGGTCCCGCCCGACCCGTCAAGACGATAGCTGCGCATGGTGTTGCCTCCAATATGTAGACTGATCTACATATTATGTAGACCGATTGTCATATTCTGCGCAAGGCCTATAATGATTGCTGCTGACAGAGGTTGACATGGCGAACGACACCCGCACCCGCATACTCGACACGACCGCGCTGCTGCTCCGGCAGCGCGGCTATCACGGCACATCGCTCAACGACATATTGAGCGCCAGCGGCGCGCCGCGCGGTTCGCTCTACTTCCATTTTCCGGGCGGCAAGGACCAACTGGTGATCGAGGTGACGCGTGACAGCGTTGCCGGGGTGACGGCGAGACTGGGCGAAGCGCTGGCCGCCGAAAGGGATCCTGCGGTGGCGGTCCATCATATCTACCAGGCGGTGGGGCGCATGCTGGAAGACAACCAGTTTTCGCTCGGCTGTCCGATCGCGCCCGTCGTGCTGGACTCACCGACCGACGTGCCGGAGCTGGCGGATTTGTGCCGCGCGGCCTTCGAGCAGTGGATAGGGCTGTTGCGTGAGGCCTTCGTCAGGGCCGGAGTGCCCGAACGCCGCGCCCACGCTCTGGCGCTGCTGGTCGAATCGTCGCTGGAAGGGCTGATGGTGATCGCCCGCGCCACCCGGGACCGCGCCCCGCTACAGGCGGTGGCGGACGAGGTCGCGGCGCTGATCGAAGCCGCGGTGCTTGCCGGCGAGGTTCAGCGACGCGCGGAGGCCGGTGTCTGAAGTCAAGCCCCCTGGTTCGGGAAGCAGGCGCTGGCGCTGAGGTTCGGGCCGTTAGCCAGCGACGTCAGGAAGGCCGGCAGCACGGTCGTGAATTTGTAGGAAACCTGGACGCTCGAAAAGCCGGACAGGCCCGAGCAAGTGGTGTTGTTGCTGACGGTGATGTTGGCGTTGCTGAGCACGATGCCGTCGGTTGCCGCCCGACTGCTGATATAGCTGATGGCGCTGGCGGCATCGTAGACGCCGTTCTGCGCGCATCCGCTCTGCAGCACGCCGACGCAACGCGCCCCTGCCGCGGCGATTTCATTCAGCACATGCTGGGCCCAGTACATGCGGCCGAACTCGAACGTGCCCATCAGCACGAGCAGCAACGGCACTGACAGCAAGGCGAACTCGACGGCGTTGGCACCGGATCTGTCGCGCAGGAAGGATCGGCGGCGGCTCATTGCGGCTGCGCCACCGACTTGACCGTGATGTTGCCGTTGCTGACGATGCCGAAGCCGCCGAAAAGCGGCGTATAGGGTTTGCTGGCCGTGATCGTTACGAATTTCCCCGCAATGCCGCCGCCACTGCAGATGCTGCCGCATGCCATCGGGGTGCTCCAGGCCACGGCCCCGGAACTGCCCGGGCAATAGCAGAGATCGGCATTGGCGACGGTGCCGCTCTGGGTGGCCGTGGATGTGGTGGCATTGTAGGCAAGTGCCGCACCGTTGTTGATGACGACCTGAATGCTGCCGCCATTGCCGCTCAGACCGCTGGTGACCACCGTCGCAATGTTGCCGGCCAGCGCGCCGCCGCCGGTGGAATTGACCTTGTCGCCATTGAGCAGCGCATAGTTCGAACCAGCCGAAACCGCCGAGCTCAGTTCGAATTTGGCCTTCAATGAGCCGCCTATGTCGACGGTTCCGGCCAGGATGACCAGCAGAACGGGGCTGACCAAAGCGAACTCGACCGCCGACACGCCGGTTTTCTGGCGCCGCAAGAAGTCTGTGAACGCGAAACGCCGGCTGGCCGACAAGCCGCGGCTTGGGCGTGACTGCTTGCTCATTGCACGAGGCTCACCTTGCTGCTGCCACCGGCACTCGAGGCCGCGATGCATTCCGATGCGGCTGTGGTGCCGCCCGATAGCGTGATGCGTGAGCCGATCATCTGCAGGCACTTGCTCGGGTCGGTGTTCGATCCCAGCACGCTCGAGCCGCCATTCATGATGATCGGGCCATAGGGAAAATAGAATGCGCCCGATATCTGGGCGTTGGAGCCGCCTTCGGCGAAGGTCGCGCCGCCGGTGTTGGAACTGCCCGTGGGGCCGATCACCGCCAGCTTCGCCGTCGCTCCCGACTGGGGTGCGGTGAGCGCGATGTTGCTATAGCCGGCGGCCACGCAGAAAACATAGCCGTTACAACTTCCCGAACTGGATTTGGCCTTGCCTGACAGGACAAGCGTCACATTGGCGCCGCTGACGCTGATCGTGCTGCCGTTGCAGTTGGCGCTGCCGCCGCCATTGCCGCCCAGCGCGAAATAGCCGTCCACGGTGTAGACGCCGGCGCCGAGCAAAATGGCGCCCGAGCCGATGAAGTTGCCGGCGATGTCGTGCTGCGCCGCGACCGGGACCACAAAGCAGCTGCCGCCGCCGCCGCCGTTCACATTGCCGACGACCTGGAAAACGCTGCTGGCGCCCGTCGCATCGGCCATGATCGTTGTCGAACCGCCGCCGAGCGTGATCGCGTCGCCATTGCTGCCTGGCCCGATCTTGTAGGAATTGGTCGTGCCCGAGCCGAAGGTGAGCGTTCCGGTGTTGGTATAGCCGCCGGGGAGCTCGAAAGTGCTCGGTCCACCAAAGGTCAAGGCGGACGCGTTGCAGATGCTGACCTGTCCCGAGCCGTTGCAGGCAGTGTCGCTGCGGCCGATCTTGTAGGTGCCGGCGCCGAAGGTGGTGGTGCCGTAGCCGGTGGTCAGCCCCTTGGCGAAGTTGAACGTGCCGGCGCCAAAGGTCGTTGTGCCGGCGGCGGTCACCTGCTTGCCGAAATTGTAGGTGCCGGCCCCGAACGTCGTGGTTCCGGCCGTGGTGAGGGTCTTGGCGAAGTTGTAGGTGCCTGGCCCAAAATTGGTGGTGGCACTGGTCGTGAGATCGCCGGCGATATTGTAAACTGTCGTTGCCGCGCCGCTTGTAGCGAAGTTGAGGTTGATGCCGCCGCCGATGGTGACGGTGCCCAGGTTGACCGTGGTTTTGCCGCCGCAGTCCAGCGTCCAGGTCGATGACGACGATGCCCAGCTGGCGGTGCAGCCGAGCGCGTTCGCCTGGCCTTGGGTGGGGCCTGTGTTCCAGCCGAAGTCGATGTTGTTGCCGTTGGGAGTGGTTGGCGCTGTTGGCGCGGCTGTCGTCGAAAGCGCCGCAACCGTTGCAATACGGGCCACGGCGGCCGTGACCGCGGCATTGCCGGCCAGCGGGTCGGGGGTGGATTTCTTGGTGATCACCGCGGTCGCCCCGCCTGGGCCGGTGATGCCGTTGCAAGGCTGGCTCGGGGCAGCGGCGGAATTGTAGTTGACGCCGAGCGCCGAAATGCTGGTGCCGCAGGGGACGGTCACCGTGTTGTTGGAAGAGACGGTGCATTTCTGCGCCGAGATCGAGGTACCGCCGCTCAGCGTCAGGCCGGTCTGCGTGCCGTCGAGCGCGAGCATGCATCCGGGCGTTTGCGGCTGCGCACCAAGCTCGGCCACCGAATTGGCATAGATCTGCAATTGCTGGCGATCGTTCAGGACGCGTGCCAGGAACAGCGTCCTGTAGGTGTTGATCGACACCGAAACCGCGTTGACGCCGGTCGTTTTCGGGGAGGCGACCAGGCTCACCTGTACATTGGCGGCGGGAACGCCGTTGAGCACCGCGACGCCGACGGCGGTAGCAGTCATCTGCGAGGTGGACTTGTTCACATTGTAGGCGAGGGCGCCCGCATAGGCCGACAGGTCGGCCACGCGCTGATTGTCGGCGCGCTCGACGAGGGCTGCGCCATATTCGGTCACCAGGGCGGCCGTGCCGATCAGGACCGGCATCACCAGTGCCGAGATGATCAGCACGTTGCCGTCACGGTTTCGCAAAAATCGCCGGAAAAATTGCATCGATGGTTACCCGACACGCCGCACGCGGAGCAACCTCGCCATGCTCCCGCCCTTTAGTAATCGCGAATGTGTTAAAAAATATTGTCTGACAAATTCATCTAGCGCCGTCAAAGCTTAGTCGAAACCTCTGATTTTGCTGGAAAACTGCTCAAGAAAGGGGCGAGTGCCCCGTCGAGTGGTGCAGACCTCGATGGTCGCTACCGTTGCAGGAGGCAAAGAAAAAGGGCGGCATCGCTGCCGCCCTTTCGTATGCATAAGCCAGGTGGCTTGGATTAGAAGTCCATGCCGCCACTCGAGCCCGCTTGCGGGCTCGAGCAATGTAAGTTGATGGGCGTGCTTTATGGACTTCTTAGAAGTCCATGCCGCCCATGCCGCCCATGCCACCGCCGCCCATGCCGCCAGGCATGCCGCCGCCAGCCGACTCCTTCTTCGGAGCCTCCGCGATCATGGCTTCGGTGGTGACGAGCAGGCCGGCGACCGAGGCCGCGTCCTGGAGAGCCGTGCGGACAACCTTGACCGGATCGACGATACCCATGGCGATCATGTCGCCATATTCGCCGGTCTGGGCGTTGTAGCCGAAGGTCGCGCCCTTGTTCTCAAGGATCTTGCCGGCAACGATCGAGGCTTCCGCACCGGCGTTAGAGGCGATCTGGCGGGCCGGAGCCTGCAGAGCGCGACGCACGATGTTGATGCCAGCGGCCTGGTCGGCATTGGCGCCGGCAGCCTTGATGTTGGCCGAAGCGCGCAGCAGGGCCACGCCACCGCCGGCAACGATGCCTTCTTCCACGGCCGCGCGGGTCGCGTTCAGCGCATCGTCAACGCGGTCCTTCTTTTCCTTGACTTCGACTTCCGTCGCACCGCCGACGCGGATCACCGCAACGCCGCCCGCCAGCTTGGCGAGACGTTCCTGCAGCTTCTCCTTGTCGTAGTCCGAAGTGGTCTCTTCGATCTGCTGCTTGATCTGGGCAACGCGGCCCTGGATCTCGGCCTTCTTGCCGGCGCCGTCGACGATGGTGGTGTTCTCCTTGGAGATCGACACCTTCTTGGCGCGGCCGAGCATGTTGAGGCCGACATTCTCAAGCTTGATGCCGAGGTCTTCCGAGATGACCTGGCCACCGGTGAGGATGGCGATGTCTTCCAGCATGGCCTTGCGCCGATCACCGAAGCCCGGAGCCTTGACGGCGGCGATCTTCAGGCCGCCACGCAGCTTGTTGACGACCAGCGTGGCCAGGGCCTCGCCTTCGACGTCTTCCGAGATGATGAGCAGCGGCTTGGAGGTCTGCACGACGGCTTCGAGAACCGGCAGCATTGCCTGCAGGTTGGAGAGCTTCTTCTCGTGGAGGAGGATGTAGGCGTCCTCGAGATCAGCGACCATCTTGTCGGCGTTGGTGACGAAGTAGGGCGAGAGATAGCCGCGGTCGAACTGCATGCCCTCTACGACTTCGAGTTCGGTCTCGGCGGTCTTGGCTTCCTCGACGGTGATGACGCCTTCGTTGCCGACCTTCTGCATCGCTTCCGCGATCATCTTGCCGACCGACTCGTCGCCATTGGCCGAGATGGTGCCGACCTGGGCGACTTCCTCGGAGGTCTTGATCTTCTTGGCGGCCTTGCCGAGCGCCGCGACGACCTCGGTGACGGCCAGGTCGATGCCGCGCTTCAGGTCCATCGGGTTCATGCCGGCGGCAACCGACTTGTGGCCTTCCTGGACGATCGACTGCGCCAGAACGGTCGCGGTCGTGGTGCCGTCGCCGGCGATGTCGTTGGTCTTCGAAGCAACTTCGCGGACCATCTGCGCGCCCATGTTCTCGAACTTGTCCTCAAGCTC
Organism: Mesorhizobium sp. WSM4310; assembly: GCF_007003935.1. Taxonomy (NCBI): domain Bacteria; kingdom Pseudomonadati; phylum Pseudomonadota; class Alphaproteobacteria; order Hyphomicrobiales; family Phyllobacteriaceae; genus Mesorhizobium; species Mesorhizobium sp. WSM4310. The sequence continues at coordinate 190,587 of NZ_VFTA01000008.1, read as the reverse complement.
GATTTCCTTGGCGACGGTGACGCCGTCCTTGGTGATGCGCGGGGCGCCGAACGACTTGTCGATGACGACGTTGCGGCCCTTGGGGCCGAGCGTGACCTTCACCGCATCGGCGAGGATGTTGACGCCACGCAGCATGCGCTCACGGGCATCACGGGAGAATTTTACGTCTTTAGCAGCCATTTTTAGCTCCTGGCAGGGGCTTGCGATAAAGCCCGGAATTCAGTTGACGGTGAGGCCGATGATCAGCCGATGATGCCCATGATGTCGGATTCCTTCATGATCAGAAGGTCTTCGCCATTGAGCTTGACTTCGGTGCCCGACCACTTGCCGAACAGGATGCGGTCGCCAGCCTTGACGTCCAGGGGGACCAGCTTGCCGCTTTCGTCGCGCGCGCCGGAGCCGACGGCGATGATCTCGCCTTCCTGCGGCTTTTCCTTGGCCGTATCCGGGATGATGATCCCGCCGGCGGTCTTGGATTCGGATTCGACCCGGCGAACGACCACGCGGTCATGAAGCGGGCGGAACTTCGACTTTGCCATTTTTTCTTCCTCGAATGAGAACGGTGAGAAACAGTTCCTCCGTCCGGCGAAGCCGGACATATAGTTAGCACTCACCAAGGGCGAGTGCTAACGTGGCGCTGAAATAGGCCGCCGACCTGCGAGAGTCAAGGCGCGCGGCAGCCTCGAAAGGCGGTAATTTTTTCCACGGATTGCGGCTTAGAGAAACAACCGCAACTGCGTGTGGATGATCGACCGGTAATCCTCGATGGTCCGGCGGCCTTCCGGCTGGCCCTGCGCGAGCGCCAGGCGCACCACGCCACCGGCGAGCTGGAAGATCAACAGGACCATGCGTTCGAACTGCTCATGCTTGCCCGGCTCGATCAAGGTGGTGACCTGGTCGCAGAACATCCTGGCCTGATGCCGGGTTTCGGCGATGTCGAGATTCTTCAGCGCCTTGTCGGCCTGGATGGCGTTCTGCAGGTCCTGGATGGCCGGATCGCCGGCGACGCGGCCGAGGTAGTCGTCAAGCAACCGGTCGGCGGCGGCGATGACGTCCTTGGCTTCGCGGACATCGGCGAGGATATCAGTCAATCGCGCGCGGCTCACCTCCGAAAACCGCTCATAGAGCATCGCCAGGATCGCCGACTTGTTGGGGAAGTAGTGATAGACGGTGGCGATTGGTCCGCCCGCCAACGCGCCGACTTCCTTCATGGTGACGGCGTCGATGCCCTTCTCGCCGATCAGCCGCATGGTCGTCGACAAGATGGCATCGATGCGCTCGCGGCTGCGCTCCTGCTTGGGCTTGCGCCTCGGTTCGGTCGCTGTTCGCCTTGCTTCCACCATACACCGGTCTTTCGCACGAATTGCCAAATTCTGGTTGACAAAAAATATGATCAAGTATCAGTTTCTAAAATACTGACAGATTGTCAGCTTTTTTGCCGTGCGACAAGGGACGTTGGGAGGCGGCTTTGGCATCTGGTGACGCGCATGCCGGAAGCGGCGACTGGCTGGTCGGCAATCCGACCGGCGGGCAGCTTGCCTCGGCGCTGTGGATCGGCTCGGTCGGCCTGCTCATTCTCGGCCTGCAGCCAGTGCTGCTCGGCGCTCTCTACACGGAGGGCCATGTCAGCGGCGACGAACTGGCGCTGGTCGCCACCGCCGAGATGATCGCCATTGCCATCGGTTCGGCGATCGTCGCGATGCTGCTATCGGCCCGCAACATGCGCTGGAAAAGTGCGGTGCTGCTGCTCCTGCTGGCGCTGGCGAATGTCTGGACGGCCTATGCCGCCGGGGCCAATGCATTGATGGCGGCACGCGCCTTGGCCGGCCTTGCCGAAGGCGGGCTTGTCGCGGTCGCCACCGAGCTGATCGCCCGTTCGCGGCGCGCCGAACGCATCGGCGGCTTTTTCGTCACCATGCAGACGCTGGCGCAATGCGCGCTTGCCCTGCTGCTGGCGCTCTATGTCATCCCGGCCGCCGGATCGGCCGGCGGCTTCCTCATTCTCGCGGTCGTCTGCGTCCTGTCGCTCATCGTCGCCTTCGTCGTCCCCACCGATTACGCCATTCTGCCCAAGGACGAGAACCTCGCCAATGTGCTGACGATTCCTTCGATTACCGCCCTGTTGTGCGTCTTCTGTTATTTCATGTTCTTCGGCTCGGTCTGGGCGTTTCTGGAACCGGTTGGCGCCCAATTCGGCATTGACGGCCGCACAGTCGGCCTGATCGTCTCGGCCAGCCTGGCGGTTCAGGTCCTGGGCGCGATGACGGCGACCGTGTTCGAGGCGCGCATCGATTATCGGGTTGCCATCGCACTCATTGGCACTGTCGCGCTTGTCGCCTCGCTCGTGCTGGCCAGCGGACCTGGCCTCACCACCTTCTGGGTCGCCGCCCTGGTCATGGGTTTCATTCTCCTGTTCATCGTGCCCTACCAGATCCGCCTGGCGATCACGGCCGATGACACCCGCACCGCCGTGCTCCTGGTGCCGGCCGCGCAGCTCTTCGGCCTGGCGATCGGGCCGGTTGCGGCGTCGCTGCTCATCGACGGCAAGGATTTCCGCCCGGTTCCGGAATTCGCTGCCGGCAGTGCCTTGGCCAGTGTGCTGTTGCTCGGCCTGTTCATCCTCGTGGCGCGGCGTCGCCGGGTTGTTGCGTGAGCGCCATGTCGAACATCTGGAGCAACTGGTCCGGTTTTGTCACTGCCGCGCCGCGGCTGATCGCCAGCCCCGCCGATGCCGGCGAAGTTGGTGACCTCGTTCGCAACGCACCCGGCCCGGTCCGTGTCGTCGGTGCCGGTCACTCCTTCACCCCACTGGTGAAATCCGAGGGCACGATCCTGTCTCTGGATAAGCTGGAAGGGCTGGTCTCGCATGACGCTGAAAAGCATCAGGCACGCGTGAAGGCAGGGACGCGGCTTGGTCCGCTTATGCACATCCTGCACGGCATCGGCCAGGGCCTGCCCAATATGGGCGACATCGACCGCCAGGCAATCGGCGGCGCGCTGGGAACCGCCACCCATGGCTCGGGGCCGACGCTCGGCGCCTATCACACGCAATTGGAGACGGTGCAGATCGTCGACGGGCTTGGCAAGGTCCGCGACTTCACCCGGGCAGGGGATCAGGACATGATCCACGCCATCGGCGTCGCGCTGGGTGCCTTCGGTGTCCTGAGCGAAGTGACGCTGAACAACATCGCGACCTACCGGCTGCGCCGCCGCAAATGGGTGCTGCCGATCGGCGACATGCTGCGCGATTTCGAAAAGATGATGACCGCGCACCGCTCGGCCGAATTCTACTACATTCCGTTTTCCGGCTACGCGCAGTTCATCGCCAGCGACTTCAGCACCGAGGCGACCACCACGCGCCCGACCGACGATGACGAAGGCTCCTTGCGCACGCTGCGCCGGTTGCGCACCGGGCTCGCCTGGCTGCCGTCACTGCGCCGCCGCCTGATCCTCGGTGCCGTCGCGAAAGTGCCGGCCGAGGATTATGTGCAGGACTGGCTCAACGTCTATGCCAGCGACCGCCAGACCAAGTTCAACGAGATGGAATATCACCTTCCCTTCGAGGAGGGGCCGAAGGCGCTGGCCGAGATCATCGCGCTCACCGAAAAGCACTTTCCCGAAGTCTATTTCCCAATGGAGGTGCGCAGCGTCGCGGCTGATCGGTTCTGGCTCTCGCCCTTCTACAACAGGCCGACCTGTTCGATCGCCGTCCACCACGACGCGGCGAGCGATCCGTTGCCCTTCATGCAGGCGGCCGAGCCGATCTTCCGCAGGTATGGCGGCCGGCCGCATTGGGGCAAGATGCACAGCCTGAAGGCGGCGGATTTCAAGAAGCTCTATCCCCGTTGGGACGACGCCATGGCGGTTCGCCGCGACATCGATCCGCAAAACCGATTCGTCTCGCCCTACATGGCAGGGCTGTTCGGCATTGAACCCAGTCCTTTTGGCATCGAACCCAGTCCTTTTGGCATCGAACCCAGTCCTTTTGGCATCGAACGATGAGTGCCTACTTTGCCGCGCTCTCCGAAGCACTGAAGACCGCCGGCATCTTCCAGCCCTGCCTGCTGCTCGACCTCGACCGGCTGGATGGCAACATTGCGCTGGTCAAGGCCAGGCTTGACCCGAGTCTTGCCGTGCGGCTGGTCGACAAGTCGCTCGCTTGCCTGCCGCTGCTTGCGCATATCGGCAAGACGCTCGGAACCGGCCGCTTCATGACCTTTCATCCACCGATCAGTGAGGCGGTGCTGGAGGCGTTTCCGGATGCGGGTCTCCTGTTCGGCAAGCCGATGCCGATCGGGGCGGCCAGGGCGGCACTGGTGAAGGGTGGCGCCGACTGGTCGCGCGTCTGCTTGCTGATCGACAGTGACGAAAGACTGGCGGAATACGGCGCTCTCGCGATCGAACTCGATATCGAACTGCGCATCGCCTTCGAGATCGATGTCGGGCTGCATCGCGGCGGCTTCGCCAACCCGGAGGCCTTGTCGAAAGCGTTAAGCGCCATGGCGGCCCACAAACGACTGCGCTGCGAAGGCGTCATGGCCTATGAGGCGCACGCGCCGCATATTCCCGGCCTGTTCGGCGGGCCGGCCAAGGCGTTGGCGCAGGCTTCGGAGCGGGCCGCCGCTTTCGTGGCGCGCCTCGGCCCGGACCGGCGCCGCATCCTGAACATTGGCGGCAGCAAGACCGCGCTGCTGCATCACGGCAGCATTGCCAATGAAGTGTCGATGGGGTCGGCCTTCGTGCTGCCCAGCGATTTCGACACGCCTGGCCTCGACGGTTTCCAGCCGGCGGCCTTCATCGCGACGCCGATCCTGAAGATGGCCGAGCCGATGCTGCCGGGTCCGCCGGCTGTTTCCCGCCTGCTGCAGGCGCTCGGCCGGTTCCCCCGCAAGGGCTGCTATCTCTATGGCGGCAAATGGATGGCCGAACCGGTCTTTCCCGAGGGCATGAGGACGAATCGCCTGCTCGGCCTGTCTTCCAACCAGCAATTCATGGGCCTGCCTGCCGATAGCGTCGCCAAACCAGGCGACTACGCGTTCCTGCGGCCGACGCAGAGCGAGGCCGTGCTGCAGCAATTCGGGCCGATCGCGGTGCTTTCCCAGGGCAGGATCGTTGATCGTTGGCCGGTGTTGCCGATGATGTGATCGCGTCAGGTAGGTCGATATAGTTGACTAAGTCAAGTAAATGGTTGATCCTGTGAAGGCAGGAGATGACCATGACGATTCACCATCACCCCAAGAACGAAGCGCCGAACAAGCAGCTGATCGATGCGGTGCGGGCTTTCAACCGCTTCTACACCCGCCAGATCGGCCTGCTCGACGAAGGGTTGCTGAAAAGCGCCTTCTCACTGACCGAGGCGCGCGTGCTTTACGAGCTGGCGCACCGCGACGGTTTGACCGCGACCGACCTTGGGCGCGATCTCGGTCTCGACGCCGGCTATGTCAGCCGTTTGCTGAAGAAGTTCGAACGCCATGACCTCATCTCCAGGTCGACGCTGGTTTCGGATGCCAGGCAATCCTCGATTGCGCTGACGCCGGCGGGCAGGAATGCATTTGCGCCGTTGAACAAGGATTCGCATGACCAGGTCGCGGCCTTGCTCGATCGGCTGCCTGTTTCGGAACAGGACCGGCTGGTGAAGTCCATGCGGACTATCCAGGCACTGCTGGACGAAAGCGCAGAGCCGAAAATTCCCTATCTGCTGCGGCCGCTGCAGATCGGCGACATCGGCTGGATCACCCGCCGGCAAGGGATGCTCTACGCGCAGGATTATGGCTGGGACGAAACCTACGAGGCGCTGGTCGCCGAAATCCTCGCGGCCTTCGTCAAATCCTTCGACCCGAAATGGGAGCGCAGCTGGATCGCCGAGCGCGATGGCGAGGTCGTCGGTTCGGTCTTCGTCGTGCGCAAGTCGCCCGAGGTGGCGAAGCTCAGATTGCTTTATGTCGAGCCTTCGGCACGCGGCCTTGGCATCGGCGGGCGCTTGGTCGACGAGTGCATCGCCTTCGCGCGAGCCAAAGGTTACAAGACGCTGACGCTTTGGACCAACGATATACTGGGCTCGGCGCGCCGCATCTATCAGGCGGCTGGCTTCAAGCTGATCGACGAAGAGCGCCACCATTCCTTCGGCAAGGATCTGGTCGGGCAGACATGGGATTTGGAATTATAGCGCCGATCAACCCTTGATCGGTATCCAGATCTCCAGTCCGCCATTGCCGCTGCGCGGATCGAACTCCGGGCCATAGCGTTCGAATTCCGGCGCGTCCGCTATTTCGTGTCCGGAGGTCGGCAGCCATTTGTTCCAGATCGTGTTGACGGTGCGGCGGATGGTCGAAATGTGCTCGCGATGCGAAAACACCGCATATTTCTGAGCCGGTATGCGCACGCGGCTGAATTCCCCGGGAAGGTCGGAAAAGTCCGAGACCTCGACGCCGGCGATGTAGTCGAAATTGCCGGCATCGTCGCCGTTGACGCAGACGCCATAGGCGAAGTCACCGGTCTCGCCCGGAATGTTGCCAATAAAGGGGCCGAAGAGTTGCCATTGCATCGGAATGGCGGCGCTGGTCTCGCAGCTGTAGCGCTCGCCGAGCCCCGCGATGAGGAACGGCCGGCTGGTCTCGAAGCGTGGCGGTTCGAGCTTGGCAAGAAAGGACTGGTCCATCAGGATCGGCTCCACGAGGTCGAGGGTCTTTGTCGAGCCTTGCGCTCGCACCAGTTCCGGCGTCGTGCCGAACTGGTCGCGGAAGGCCCGGGTGAAGGCCTCATGCGAGTTGTAGCCGGCATCGAGCGCCACCGAGAGGATGTCGGGCGCCCCGTCGGCGAGCCTGCGTGCCGCCTCAGTCAGCCGGCGCGCGCGCATATAGCCCATGACAGAGCGGCCGGTGGCGGCACCGAAGGCGCGCGTCACATGAAAGCGCGATACACCGCTGCTTTGAGCGACGTCGTCGAGCGAAATCGCCTCCGGCAGATGGCTTTCGACAAACCACAGCGCTTTCTCGGTCGGGTTCATGGGCTTCTCGCATTGGGTCGGACCATCTTGCCGCTTTCTTCCGTGGCAATTTGATCGAAATTGCGCAGCGCGCGAATTTCGTCGAACAAAGTCATCGAATCGATTGCGCAAACGTTTCGATGACAATATGCTCTGCCGAAATCCGCCAAAGCCAATGAGAGCGGACTGGAACGCATCATCAGGGAGGAGCGCTTGCCAGCACTCCATTTGAGCCGCCATGCCGACAATGGCTGAGGTCGCGCGCCGCGCCGGCGTATCGGTTTCGACCGTCTCGCATGTCATCAACCGCACCCGCTTTGTCTCGCCGGAGAAGGCGCGGCTCATCAATGACGCGATCGCCGCGATGGGCTACCAGCCCAACGAGCTGGCGCGGTCACTGAAAGTGGCCTCGACCAACAGCGTCGGCCTGGCGATCTCGGCGATTTCCAACCCTTATTTCACCGACATCATCTGCGCGGTGGAGGCCGAATGCGCGCGCCTCGGCCTCATGGTCTTCCTCTCCGACACGCAGGAGGACCCCGACCGCGAGCTTTCGGTGGTGCGCGCGTTCCACCAGCGTCGCGTCGACGGTGTCATCCTGGCGCCGTCGGGCGCGCCGCAGCGCGCCATCGATTACCTGGCCGAGAAGAGGCTGCCCTGCGTGCTCATCGACCGTTTCGCCGACGAGCGCTTCGACCAGATCGGCGTCGAGAACCAGTCATCGATGCGCGCGCTGATCGACCATGTCGCCGCCTTCGGCCACAAGCGCATCGGCTATATCGCCGGCCAGCCGGGCCTGGCGACGACGCGCGAACGCGTCGAGGCCTTTCGCGCCTCGCTGGTCGCCAATGGACTTGAATGCCTGCCGCACTATGTCTCGCCGGAGAATGTCGACACGGCGAGCGCGACCGCATCGACCCATGCGATCCTGTCTCTGCCGTCGCCGCCCACCGCACTGGTCACGGGCAACAACATGACGACCATCGGGGCAGTTCGCTCCATCCGCGAGAGGGGGCTCTCCATCCCCGGCGACCTCTCGCTAGCCGGCTTCGACGACTTCGAATGGGCCGATTGTTTCGAGCCGCGGCTGACACTGGTCGCGCAACCCTGCACCGAGATCGGACGGCAGGCGGCCGCCCTGCTGTGCGCTCGCATCGCATCGACCGACCTGGAGCCGCAGGCGGTGCGGTTGCGGGCGGCGCTGCAGGTGCGAGAGTCCTGCGCGAGGCCGGCCTCCCATGAGGTCAGCCCCATGAGGTCGGCATGAGCGCGCCGCTGCTTTCCGTCACCGGCGCGGTCAAGCGCTTCGGCGGCGTCCAGGCGCTGCGCGGCGTCGACTTCGACCTCAAGGCGGGCGAGATCCATGCCCTGCTTGGCGAAAACGGCGCCGGCAAATCGACGCTGATGAACCTGTTGTCGGGCGTCTACACGCCGGACGAGGGCACCATCCACATCGACGGCAAGCAGGTAGCCTTCAACAACCCGCGCGAGGCGCAGGCGGCCGGCATCGCCACGATCTTCCAGGAACTCGACCTGGTGCCGACGCTCGACGTCGCCGCCAACCTTTTCCTTGGCCGCGAGTTGATGCGGCCGGGTGGTTTCCTCGACGTGCCGGCAATGCGCAGCGAAGCGCGCAAGCGTCTCGAAGCCATCGAATTGGCCATCGATCCGGCCAGCATGGTGGCGAACCTGTCGATCGGCCAGCGCCAGGTCGTGGCGATCGTCAAGGCGCTGTCCTACGCCTCGCGCGTGCTGATCATGGACGAGCCGACGGCGGCACTCACGGTAGGTGAGGTCGACAGGCTGTTCGACATCATGCGAAAGCTCGCCGCCAGCGGCGTCGGCATCGTCTACATCTCGCATCGCCTAGAGGAGGTACCGCAGATCGCCGACCGGGTGACGGTCATGCGCGACGGTCGCGTCGCCGGCGTCACCGAGCCGCACGCGCCGCAGGCCGAACTGGTCCGGCTTCTGGTCGGCCGGCCGCTGGATGAGCTTTATCCCGAGCGGTCGACGAAGGCCGGCAAGACGCTGCTCAGCTTGCGCGATGCCAGCTTCAGGCTCGCCCATGAAAGCGCCGGCTGGCAGCCGCCGAGCGGCGTCTCGCTCGACGTCAAGGCGGGCGAGATCGTCGGGTTGGCCGGCATCATGGGGGCTGGGCGCACCGAATTGCTCAGCGCGCTCTATGGCACCGGCCTGTCCGGCCGCTGGGAAGGCGAGGTCGCCATCGATGGCCGGCCTGTAAGGCTGGATTCGATCAGGGCGGCCCGCGCGGCCGGCATCGCCTTCGTCACCGACGACCGGCGCGGCAGCGGGCTGATGCTCAGAATGGCGGTGGGCCTCAACCTGGTGATGTCGGTGATCCGCCGCATCTCGCCCCTCGGCCTGATGTCGCAGCGCCGCCAGGCGGATGCGGTAAAGCAGTCCTTCGGCCAGTTCGATATCAGGCCGAAGAATCCCGACATCGCCGTCGGCGCGCTTTCCGGCGGCAACCAGCAGAAGGTGGTGCTGGCCAAGGAGATCCTCGGCAATCCCCGTCTGCTGCTGCTCGACGAGCCGACTCGCGGCGTCGATGTCGGCGCCAAGGGCGAGATCTACGCGCGGCTGAGGCAGTTGGCGGCGCAGGGGCTCGGCATATTGGTCGCGTCCAGCGAGATGCCGGAGCTCATCGGCCTGTGCGACCGGATCGTGGTGCTGCGCCAGGGGCGCAACGTGGCGGAATTCATCGGCGGCGTCGACGAGCACACAGTGCTTGACGCGGCAAATGGCAGGGAGGCCTGATGTCTGAACAGAAGATTTCGGTGGCAGCGAGCCCGGCTGTGCCGGCGGCAGCGCCAAAGCATCGCGATCCGCTCGCCCTTGTGGTGCGCTTCCAGAGCCTGATCGGCCTGGTGGTGGTGGCGATCGGCGGCATCATCTTCTCGCCGCGCCGGCACGGCCAGATCCTGTTCCTCGATCCCGACAACATCGCCAACATCGTGCGCGCCGTCTCGGAGACCGGCATCATCGCCATCGGCATGACTTTCGTCATCATCACCGCCGGCATCGACCTGTCGGTTGGCGCGGTGCTCGGGCTGTCCAGCGTCGTCACCGCGTCGATGATGATCTCGGGTGGCGTCGGGCTCATTCCCACCATCCTCGCCGTGCTTATCATGGGCATCGTCTTCGGCGCCATCCAGGGCACCATCTCCACCCGCTTCCGGCTGGAACCGTTCATCGTCACGCTCGCCGGCCTGCAGGCGGCGCGCGGCCTGGCGCTGGTCGTCTCGGGCAACCAGTACATCAACATTTCCTATGGCGACGGACCGGGCCTGGCACCGCCGGTGTTCGCGATCCTCGGCGAGCGGTTGTTCAACAACACCGTGCCGGTCGCCACCATCGTCTTTATCGTCTTTGCCGCGATCGCAACGATCGTGCTCAACACGACGCGCTTCGGCCGCTATGTCTTTGCCGTTGGCGGCAATGAGCGCGCGGCGCGAATTTCGGGCGTGCCCGTTTCGACGGTGAAGATCTCGGTCTATGCCATCACCGGTTTTGCCTCGGCCCTTGCCGGCATCGTCCATGCCGGCCAGTTCAATTTCGGCAGCGCCAATGACGGCATGGGCTACGAGCTCACCGCGATCGCCGCCGTGGTCATCGGCGGCACAAGCCTGTTTGGCGGCGCCGGCTCGATGGTCGGCACCGTTGCCGGCACCATCATGCTCGGCGCGCTCGCCAACATCCTGCAGCTGAACAACATCACGCCCGCCATGCAGTTGCTCGCGACCGCCGCGATCATCGTGCTGGCGGCGGTGCTTCAATCCCTCGTTCGCCGCCGCGAGGGGTTGGGTCGTTAGGAGGAAGGCGGCAACAAAGTCGAAGTCAAACCAAGGTCTGGCCCCCCGGCCCGACGAGGAGGAGAGCGAGTATGAAAACCACAAGACAAGGAACGAGGAACACGCTTCATGCCGTGCTTCTGGCAGGCGCGGGCCTGTGCATTGCAGGAGCCGCCCAGGCCGCCGACCCGATGGTCAAGGCCTGCGCCAAGGACGGCCAGTTCATCATCGGCTTCTCGCAGGCCAACAACGCCGAACCCTATCGCCAGCATGTCAATGACGAACTGACGGCGGCGGCCAAGGCCGTGCCGGGCTTCACGCTGCAGATCGCCGACGGCGCCGGCAACGTCAACACGCAGACCTCGCAGGTCGACAATTTCATCACCCAGAAAGTCGATCTGCTGCTGATCTCGCCCTTCGAGGCGGCACCGCTGACGCCGGCGGTGAAGCGCGCCATGGATGCCGGCATCCCGGTCATCGAGCTCGACCGCAAGACGGTCGGCGATCCCGGCAAGGACTACACCGCCTTCATCGGCGGCGACAATTACAAGATTGCGCTCGAGGCCGGCAAATACACCGCCAAGACCTTGCTGCCGGATGGCGGCGAGGCGGCGGTGCTGGAAGGCTTGCCGAGCTCGACGCCGGCGGTGGAGCGGCTGAACGGCTTCAAGGACGGCGTCAAGGGGAATGCCAAGATCCAGGTCGTCGCCGAGCAGGCCGCTGACTGGGTGCCGGACAAAGCCCAGACCGCCTTTGCCGCCATGCTGCAGGCGCATCCCGACATCAAGGTGCTCTATGCCTCCAACGACATGATGGCGGCCGGCGCGCTGCTTGCCGCCAAGGGAGCCAGCAAGGACGTCAAGATCATCGGCACCGACGGCCTGCCTGGACCGGCCGGCGGCATCGAGGCCGTCGCCAAGGGCGACTGGGCGGCAACCTTCACCTACCCGACGGGTGCGAAGGAAGCGATCGAGATGTCGAAGAAGATCCTGCTCGACTGCTCGACCTCGGTGGAGCCGACGGTAACGGTCGAGACGACGGCGATCACGGCGGAGAATGCCAAGCAGCTGATGGGGAAGTGAAGGGCGATTAGAGCTCGGCGCTGAGGTTGAGACAGCAGGGCCCCGCGCGGGGCCTTGCTTTTTTGCTATTGCTAGATCTGGTCGTGCTCGTGCCAGCTTCGGCCCGCCACCCCAGTCGCTTACTTTGCGTTTAGCCCCGTCATGTAAGGATCCGTAATCCCAAGGGGGCGCGAATGCTGGATAATTACGAGGCCGACCGGTTTGGCGTGATTCACCAGATCGACGTCACACCGATCAAATACGACAAGCAGTACATTTCCTATTACGAGGATCTGAGCGACCGGACCATCAAGCTCGGCTATCAGCGGCTTGGCTGGGTGCTGGGGGTCACCGGTGAGATACCTCGATCCGTGCTGGAGATTGGTTATGGCACCGGCACCTTTGTCGAGGCCGCCAAAATTACCGGGGTTGCCGACTGTGCCGGCTGCGACATCACCAGATTTCCGCTGCCCGAGGGCGTCCGCTTTGTCGATTGGGACGAGGCGCTCGCCGGCTCGTGGGATCTCGTCGCCATGTTCGACGTGCTCGAGCACATTCCGGATCTGGGTTTCCTCGCCCGCCTTCAGAGCCGCCACCTGGCCATCGCCGTCCCTTACTGCCGCTGGCGTGAACTCGGCGCCGACGGCGAAGCGTGGTTTCGGACGTGGCGCATGCGTCTGCCTAACGAGCACCTGCACCATTTCGACCGTGACTCGCTGGTGGCGCTCCTCGAGCATTACGGCTTCGAATGCGTGACGCTGAATTGCTTTGAAGACGGGATCAGACTGCGGCCGGGCGAAGCGGGTCCGAATATTCTGTCAGGCTTTTTCAGAAAGCTATAGGCCGGTTCCTCGGCGACCGCGGCCAGGTGTCATGCCTCCTGCCTGGTGACCGCTCGCGGCTGAAAACCGCAGCCGCGCCGAAGCCGCATTGCGCGACGACAGGGGTTGACATCGCCGCGAAACATCGCTTCAAACGTAATGTTATTACATATGGAGCATGTGGCGACGGCGTCGCAAAAAACTCATTGCGATGCGATCGACGGAAATCTACGGTGGGTGCGTGATGGTCCCCGCGCCGAAAGGCAAGGGGTGAAAAGGGAACACGGTGAGACCTCAAAAGGTCGAGGCCGTGGCTGCCCCCGCAACTGTAAGCGGTGAGCAAGATCCGACATGCCACTGGCCGGCAAGGCTGGGAAGGCTGGATTGCGCCGAGACCCGCGAGCCAGGAGACCTGCCATCAACTGAGTTGACCGGACGGGGTGTGCCGGGAGGAGGCGTGGACGTCGGTCTTGTCGGCCGGCTCGCCAACATCCTTCCGTCGCCAGTTTTGAAAGTGACGGAAAGTTGGACGGCGCCATCGATCATCGTATCATCGTGTGCACGCTTTGCCGCGACGTTCCGACCGGCATCAGGTCGGGCGAAAGCCTGTGCGTCGATTTGCGCTCCCGGCTCGCAGCCTGCCATGAACCCGCCGTGGCGCATGGCTTCACGGTCGAAGGCGTCGAATGCATGGCGGGCTGCGCGCGGCCGCTGACGGTGGCCTTCCAGGCGCCGGGCAAGGCCTCCTATCTCTTCGGCTCCATCGACGCCGAGGCCGACGCCGGCGATCTCCTGCGATTTGCCCGACTTTACGCCTCGCTCGCCGACGGCTGGTGCAATTCCGGACAACGTCCGCCGCGACTGGCCGGCAAGACACTGGCCCGCATTCCCGGGCCGGCCAAGTTTCCGGGCAACAGCCGATGACAATGCCACTCCTCGAAGCGCGCGACCTCAGCGCCATGGTCAATGGCCGGCATCTGGTCCACGCCGTCAGCCTGTCGGTGGCCTCGGGCGATCGCCTTGCCATCATCGGCCCCAATGGCGCCGGCAAGACCACGCTGCTGCGCATGCTGTCGGGCATGCTCAGGCCAAGTGCGGGCGAGGTGAAGCTTGGCGGGCGCCGCCTGGACCGTATCGCGACCGCCGAGCGGGCCCTGCATATCGCCGTCGTCGGCCAGACCGACCAGCCGGACCCGCGGCTGGCGGTGATCGACTATGTCGAGCTCGGCCGCGTCCCGCATGCCGGCCTGAGACGCAGGAGCGAGGAGCGCGACATCGTCGTCGACGCGTTGCGCCGGACCGGCCTGTTGCCGCTGCTTGGCCGCACCATCGGCTCGCTGTCGGGCGGCGAACGCCAGCGCGCCCAACTGGCGCGCGCCATCGCGCAGCAACCGAAAGTGCTGTTCCTCGACGAGCCGACCAACCATCTCGATCCGCGCGCCCGCGGCGAGCTGCTCGAGCTCGTGGCCGGCTTCGGCATGACGGTGATCGCCGTGCTGCACGATCTGGCTCTGGTGGCGCCCTTCGCCACCAGGGTCGCGGTGATGAACGAGGCGCGGCTGCATGCGCTGGCGGCACCCCGCGAAGCGCTGACGCAAAAGCTGATCCGCGAGATTTTCGGCGTCGACGTGTTTCGCCTGCGCCATCCGACCGAAGACCGCGAACTCACGGTGTTCGATGTTCCGAACCGCGCCGCGCCGCCATCCTGATCGAGCCCATCCCTCATCCGACACTGTTCAGCCAAGGAGCAAAATCCGTGAAACGCCTCGCCCTGTCGCTCGTCTTCTTGCTGCTGGCCCCGGCAGCCTTCGCCTTCCCGGTCACCGTCGACAGCTGCGGCAAGCCGCTGACCTTCGACGCGCCGCCCAAGCGCGCCGTCATCCATGATCTCAACATGGCCGAAATGGCCTTCGCGCTGAAGCTGCAGCCGTCGATCGTCGGCCTGACCGGCATCACCGGATGGTACAAGGTCGGCCCCGAGTTCAAGGCCGAGCAGGGTTCCATCCCGGAACTGGCGCCCAAATACCCGACGCTCGAAAACCTCGTCGCCGTCGAGCCCGATTTCTTCTTCGCCGGCTGGTACTATGGCATGAAGCCGGGTGGCGACGTGACGCCCGACACGCTCGCCCCGCACGGCATCAAGACCCTGGTGCTGACCGAAAGCTGCGTCCATCTCGACAAGAACCGTCCGGCCGCCTCGATGGACCTGCTCTATGGCGATGTCGAAAAGCTGGGCAAGATCTTCGGCAAGGACGCGGACGCGGAGAAGCTTGTCTCCGGCTGGAAGGCGCAACTCGCGGAAATCATCGCCAAGGTTGGCGACCGCAAGGGGACGCGGGTATTCCTCTATGATTCCGGCGAGGACAAGCCGTTCACATCAGGCAAATTCGCCATTCCGAGCGCCATGATCGCGGCGGCGGGTGGCGACAACATCATGGCCGACATGGACACCAGCTGGGGCAACACGGACTGGGAAACCGTGGCGTCGCGCAATCCGCAGTTCCTCATCCTGCTCGATTACCAGGATGGCGGCGGCTACAAGAAACTGCTCGATTTCTTGAAGGCGCATCCGGCGATGAAGGAGACGGACGCGGTCAAGAACGAGCGCTTCGTGGCGCTGCGCTATGCCGAACTGACGCCCGGGCCGGCAAACATCGAGGCGATCGGCAAGATCGCCAGGGCGATGCATCCGGAAGCGTTCTGATGCTTGTTGCCCCTGGGCATAAATCCGGCGCGCTTTCGGGACACAAGGCATTCGCGCTAGCGATGGTGGCGGGCACGATGGCGATCGTCGCCCTCGTGCTGCTGTCGATCGCCTATGGTTCGACGCTGATCCCACTCACCGACGTCATCGCCTCGCTTGGCCAGGCCGTTGGATTGAACGAACACCAGGTGTCTGGCCCGGTCGGCAAGATCGTCGTCGATCTCAGGCTGCCGCGCACGATCCTGGCGGTGTGTGTCGGCGGCGGCCTCGGCATAACAGGCGCGTTGCTGCAGACGGTGACCCGCAACGATCTTGCCGATCCCTTCCTGTTCGGCCTGTCGTCGGGGGCGGCGGCCGGTGCCGTTTCCGTCATCACCGTCTTTGGTGACACTTTCGGCATCTGGACCTTGCCGGTCGCTGCCTTCACCGGCGGCATACTGGCCGCCTGCATCGTCCTGCTGCTGGTCGCGCGGGTGAGGGGGCAGGGACCCGAACGGCTGATCCTCGCCGGCCTTGCCGTCTCCTTCCTGTTCACGGCCTTGACCAACTATCTGGTTTTTGCCGGTGACCAGCGCGCCGCCCATTCGGTGCTGTTCTGGACGATGGGCGGGCTCGGGCTGGCGCGCTGGGACAATGTCTGGCTAGGCGCCTTGGGCGCCGGCACGATTGCAGCCTACGGGCTGTGGAACCACCGCAGGCTGGACGCCTTCCTTGCGGGTGAAAGTGCCGCCGAAAGCCTTGGCGTGCCGGTGGCGCGGATGCGCAGGGCGACGTTTCTCGTCGCCGCCTTTTCGACGGCAATTCTCGTCTCGGTTGCCGGCGTCATCGGCTTTGTCGGGCTTATGATCCCGCATCTGTCGCGGCCGCTGGTCGGTCCCTTGCATCTGCGCCTGATCGCCAGCTGTGCGCTGTTCGGGGCGGTGCTACTGCTGGCAAGCGATCTTCTGGCGCGGACCCTGCTGCCGCCGCAGGAACTGCCGATCGGCATCATCACCAGCTCGCTCGGCGCCCTCTTCGTCGTCACGCTGGTCGTGAGAAACCGGCTCTGACCGCAAGAGCAATTTCAGGAAAAGTGTGAAGCGGTTTTCCGTCCGGAATTGCGTTAAAACAAAGAGGCCAGAGCTTGCCGTCTCAGACCGTCCAGAAATAGCGCACGATGTGAAAGAAGATGGGGGCAGCGAAGATCAGGCTGTCGGTACGGTCCATCATGCCGCCATGGCCTTCTATCAGATGGCCCCAGTCCTTGACGCCCTGGTCGCGCTTGATGGCCGAGGCGACCAGCCCTCCCAGAAACCCCATCGAACAGACGACGAAGGCGACACACGCCGCCTGCAGGGGCGTGAATGGCGTCACGAACGACAGCAGAGCGCCGAGCAGGCTCGCCGACACCACTCCGCCGATCAGGCCCTCCCAGGTTTTCGACGGCGATACGGTCGGCGAAAACCGGTGTTTTCCGAACAGCTTGCCGAAGATGTATTGCAGCACGTCGCTGCCTTGCACGACGATGACCAGGAAGGCGATCAGCAACAAATTGCGGCCTTCGAAGCCCGGCACGTCGAGCGTCAGCAGCGCTGGAACATGGCTGACGCAATAGACGGAGATCATCACCGCCCATTGCTGCGCGGCGATCCGCTCGAGAAAGCGTTCGGTGTCGCCATGCAACGCGGTGATGGCCGGCATCAGCAGGAAGCAATAGACCGGAATGAAGATGACGAAGAGCCCGTACCAGGCGGTCCAGACCAGCCAGTACTGAAACGGGATGATGATACCGAACATGCCGAGCAGCACCCAATGGTCGCTCCGGCTCGTGTGCGTCAGCGTCACGAATTCGCGCAGCGAGGCGAAGGAAATCAGCGCGAACAGGATGGTCAGGCCGTACCGGCCGAAGAAGAAGGCGACCGTCATCAGTGCGACCATCACCCACCAGGCATTGATACGCTGGGTGAGATTGACCAGAGTCGAGCTGAGTGGCTTCGGCGCCCGTGCCGAAAGTATCGCGGCCACGATGCTGGCGGTCGTCAGCACCGCCAGCAGGCCGATGATCAGGATGGAGATGTCGTGGCGCATCAATCGTCTCGTTCGGGACGCGGGTTGAGCGCCAGAAGCGTGGCGTGGGCTCGCTCGAGAAAGGCGCGCCGCTCTTCGCCGGGGGCAATCGCCACCGGCGCGCCGAAGACGACGCGGCATAAAAGCGGGACCGGCAGGAACTGGCCCTTGGGCAGCACGCGCGACATGTTCTCGATCCAGCACGGGATCAACTCGACCTGCGGCCGTGCCATCGACAAATTGTAGAGCCCGGAGCGGAAAGGCAGCAGCGGCTCGTCGGTCATGTTGCGGGTGCCCTCGGGAAACAGGATGAGCGAATGGCCCTGGTCGAGAACCGACAGCATGATCTCGATCGGGTTTTCCTCGGGCTTCGTCCATTGCCGGTTGATGAGCACGGACGACAGCATGTCTTCGGCGATGAAGCGGCGCAGCCGCGATTTTCCCCAATATTCGCCGGCAGCCACGGCATGGGTGATCGCGCGCTCCTTTTCGTTGAGGCACGCCGACAAAAGGATGAAGTCGCCATGGCTCGTGTGGTTGGCGAAATAGATGCGCTGCTTGTCCGACGGCAGACTGCCATTCCAGATCGGACGCACCCCGGTCACCACCCAGGCAAGCGCCGAGAGGCCGACGGAGGTCGCCGTCTGCAGCAGGGTGAAGGTCTTGAGCGAGAGCTTGTTCATCGCGGCGCCCAAAATCCGGCCGCCAGAAGCATCGCCACGAACAGGCCAAGGGCTATGCGTTGCCTGGTCAGCAGCCGGCGCGTGCCGGCCATGCGTTCGTCGAGCGAACGTGCGGAAGGCGGCAGCGGCTTCAGGCGCATGCGCGCCAACATGTCATCCACCGCGGCGCCGGCGGAAGCCTCGTCGTCATGGCTGGCCATCAGCCGGAACAGCAGCGCGTCGAATGCCAGCAGGGCCGACAGCGCCAGCACCGCAACCGCGCTGACGGCAGCGAGCGACAGCGCCACGGCCGCGGGCAAGGTCTCGAAGGCGCCGCGCGCCCGGGCGGCCAAGGGCGCCAGCATGTTCGCGGCCAGAACGAGTGCGGCCGGCCACGCGGCCTGCCGCATCAACAGGTGGGCGAAGCGATCGGTGCTTTGCTGATAGGCATTGCCGGTCATGATGCCGCCCGCTCCGTTGCCCCGACAAGATGGACCGGCCGGCCGGCGTCGCTCAGCATCTCGCGGGCCAGGGCCGGTGTCCTGGCCCTGCCGCTCGCCACCAGCCATTCGGCAACGACGCCGGCGCTGCGCTGGAAACCGAGCGCGCAGCAGACAAGCACCGTGCCGTCGCGGCGCGCTTTCTCCAGCGCGCCGGCTGCCTGCTGCTGCATCATCAACGGCGGCGGCAACAGGTCGACCATCGGAAAGGCGATCCAGCGGCAAGTCGCTCCCGCCGGCCTTTCAAGTTCGGCGGCGAGGTCGATGACCGTGCCGAAGCCGTTGGCCTCGCTTGCCGTGGGAAAACGCCCGAGAAAGACGCCGTCGGCAACCGCCACCTGCGGAGCAAGATTACGCGTCCAGGCCCGAATGTTTATTCTGGCGCCAAGTCGGTACGGCAAGAGCAGGATGCGGCTTGCGAGCGTGATGCTGCCATCCGCGGATTTCTGGAACACTTTCGGGCCGGCCCCGGCATAGGCAAGCGCGACGATGGCCAGCGCCAAGGCTGGCCAAAGCAGGAAGAGCGCGACGGCTGAAAAGAGCGCGCCGAACGCGGCGGCAGCCAGCGCAAGGACGGCGCCCAGTGCATAGAACAGTGCCAGCCGGCGGGCTTTCCCATCGTTGGTCAGCCGGGCATCTGAAAACGGCAATTCGCCGTTGCGCGGAAACAGCCAGAGCGCGAAAAGACCGAGCAGCGCACCAGTCGGGATGTCGATGAAATGATGCTGCCACGTCGTCAGCACCGAGGCACCGATCAGGAAGCACCAGCCGTGCCAGAGCGGCAGGAGAAGGCGACCGAGCCGGTGGCGCCAATGGTCCCAGATGATCACCAGCAGGGCGATGTGCAGCGAGGGCGCCTGGTTGAACGGTTTGTCGAAGCCGCCAAGCACGGCAAACATGAAGCCCGGCAGGCCGGTCGTTTCCGGCCGCACGAACGTCGCGGTCAGCGGGAACAGGATGAAGCAGGTGACGGCGACGAGTTGCGCTGTGAGATAGCGGCCGGCCAGGCGGTCGACCCCTTGCCGGTTGTCGTTAAGCAGCAGCGACAGGCCGTAGAACAGGTTGATCGACCAGTAGGGCAGGATGGTCCAGGCGACGAACGGGATGCTGTGTTCCCAGGAGAACACGATGCTGCCGACATCGTCGCGCCGCGACGCCAGCCAGTTGGCGAAGCCATAGCTCAGGTAGAAGAACGGCGCCAGGAACGCCAGCCACAATGCAGCCCTGACGACCACACGGCCATAGGGTTCGGCGGCGAGGATGGCTGCGGGTTGCGAAGCGTCGGGGTTAGTCGGCATGCCTCGGCTGGTCCTACAGGCGCCGTGCGACCGAGACGGTGAAGATGCCCCATTGGTCGATGCGCTGGTCGAGCTTCTCGAAACCGGCGGCTTCGACGAGCTGGTCCATTTCGCCTTGCGTGCGCCGGCGCATGACCCATGCCTGTCCGCCGCGATGGGACGTCAGGCTGCGCGCGATCATCTCGAGCTGCGGATGCCAGGGCTGGTTGGTGTAGATGAGCAGGCTGCCCCGCTGCATGGCGCGGGCCAGTCCGCCAAGCGAGCGCGCGATCATGGCATTGTCGGAGAACAGTTCGTAAAGGCCCGAAACGATGGCGAGGTCCGGCGCCGGATCGATAGCGGCGAGCATGTCGGCATCGAAAGCGTCGGCGCGCTGGAACGAGATGCTGGCCGGCAATTGCCGCTCGGCGATCAGCTTGCGGCCAAGCCCGACATTTAGGTCGGAATAATCCTGCAGGCGCACGCTTGCCGGCTGGTCGGGGCTCTTCACGATCGCATCGAGAACATAGCGGCCGTGGCCGGCGGCGATGTCGAGAATGTGGGCGGCGCGGCCGGCGGCCTTGAGTGTCGACAGCGCGGTGCCGATCAGTTCTTCCAGATGCAGCTTGCGCTGACGGATGCCGCGCCAGCCGATGGCCTCCAGGAAGATGCGGTCCACGAAGCGGCCAAGCGGCGTCAGCCCTCGCGCGTTGTTCTCGTAGACATAGTCCAGCGTTGAGCCGGAATCGAAGCCGGTGCTGACGCCGGCCTTCATGCCCGACGAGACCCAGGCGCCCATGCGGATGGAGGCGCGGCTGAATGCCCAATAGAAGCCCCTGGGCGACAACAGATCCAGTGGCGATGCAAGCTTGTCGGCCTCGTCGCGCGTGTAGCCGGCGATGTCAGCCTGCTTCAGGTCAACCGGTGCATCGCGCGCCGTGAACTGCCTGGCCAGGAACGGCCGGATCAGGTCGAGGGCCTGCGCCCGGTCGCGCTCGCCCAGCGTGTCGTGGAAGAAACCCGGCAGCACGTGGCGCTCCTTGGTCCGGCTGCCGAGATTGACGAAGAATTCGTGCTGCGGGGCGTGGCGCACCACCCAGTCACTTCCCGAAAGCAGAAGTTGCGTCGGCACGGTGATGGCGCGGGCGTCCGAAACGATGCGGGCGGCATGCTGGTAGAGTTCGACCAGGATGTTGGAGGCGATCGGCCGCGTGATCAGTGGATCGCTCTCGAAGGAGGCGATGCGCACGGGATCGTGGGTCAGGAATTTCGCCTTGACGTAGGAGTTGACGAAAAAACGGCCCTTGAGCTTTTGCCAGAGCGCGATGCCCTCCTTGGCGAAGGGCACGTAGAGCTTGACCGAAAAGGCCGGCGAGGCCAGCACCATGGCGCGCAGTTTCGGCGCATAGTCGTGCACCCAGGCGGCGGCAAGCACGGCGCCGAAGGACTGCGCGATCAGCGCGATGTCCTGCGTGGCGAAGCCATCCCTGGCGGCGATCTCGCGCATGAAGCAGTCGATGTCGCGCACCAGCGCCGAGAAGGACGGAGCATAGCCGCGTTCGCCGGCCGAACGGCCATTGCCGCGGGCATCCCAGGCATAGAAGGCATGATCCGGCATCTGCAGTTCGTCGACGAGATGGGCCATGCGGCCGCCATGTTCATGGCCGCGATGGAAGAGCACCACCGCGCCCTTGGCGTCGGCGGAGGCCGCCGGCCAGAACCGGTAGAAGATTTCCGTTCCGTCATGGCTGTGGAAGACACGCTCTTGTGCCTGCCGCCCAGGGCTCTCCGCAACCGCTGCAATTGGTCCGTGCATCATCGTCTTCCCCTCTGGCGGCATTGCGAGCCCCCGGTGCTCAGCTGGCGCTGCCAATAAGACCGGCGCGTATCCGGTTTATGGCGGTCAGCAGCGAAAGCGTTGCCATGGCCGGAAACACAAAAGGCACGATGGATACCGGCCACAGCCCGGCAGCGCACAGGACCGCCACCACGCCCAGCGCCAGCGCCCTGTCGCTCTTGCCGAACGGACCGGCATAGTTGCGTCCGATCCCGGCGGCGATGCCGAGCACGCCGGCGAACTCGGCCAGCACCGCGGCGATGGCGAAGGCGATGACGCCCCATGCGCTGAACTGCGCAAAGGCCGCGAAAGGCAGGGTGAGTGCCAGGTCCGAAACGACATCGCAAATCTCGTTCAGATACATGCCGAGCGTCGAAGCCTGGCCATGTTCGCGTGCCAGCATGCCATCCACCGCATTGAGCGCCATGCGCACGAACAGCACCACGGGAATGAGCAGCAGCAGCCAGCGCCATTCGTGCAGGGTCGCGATGGCCGCTCCAGCCACGATCGACATCAGGGCCGCCAGGATGGTGATGCTGTTTGCGGTGACGCCGTTCGCCGCCAGCTGGTTGACCAACGGCCGCAGTCTTCCCTGGAAAGCCGGCTTGAGCGCGTAAAGCGTCGGCATGGCGTCGATCCCCCGATCCTGACCTGCGGTTGTACATCAATATGTCATATGCGACCAGCGGCTGCAGCGCCCAAAACAGCGACTCTCGCCGCCCGGCTGCCGCGCATCGGTTGCTGAGGCGTCGACCAATCGTCGAACGGTCACGATGGGCATGCACATTCGCCGGCTTTTGAACGACGTGGTGCTTGAATAGTGAGCACGCTTATTATATATACCGCTCATGGTTTCCGACGGCATCGACAGATTGGGTTTTTTGATCCACGACGTGCAGCGCCTGATGCGCAAGCGTTTCGAGACGCGTGCCAGCGGGCTCGGCCTGTCGTCGGCGCAATGGCGCCTGATGGTGCGCGTCGCCAAGGAAGAGGGCGTTACCCAGGCCCGGCTCGCGGAGTTGCTCGAAATCGAGCCGATCAGTGTCTCGCGCCTCGTCGACCGGATGGAGGAGGGCGGCTGGATCGAGCGCCGCGCCGACGCCGCCGACCGCCGCGTACGCATGATCTTTCCGACGGCCAAGGCGAGCGCCGCCTATGCCGAGGTCAAGAGCCTGGCCGGCGAGGTCTATGAGGAATCGCTCGTAGGCGTTTCGCCGGAGGACCGTCGCGTCCTGATCAGGGCGCTCGATGCGATGGCGCAGAACCTCGCCGACGGCGATACCTCGGAAAAAATCGAGCCTACGAAAGGCGCAGCAGCATGAACGCGGTAGCCAAAGTCGACGAAAACGCCGCCAAGGTCGAGATGGAAGCCCCGGCCCAGCCGGCCGCCGCTCCCGTCGCGGTAGCTCCGCCCGCGGAGTCGGTTCCGGCGCCGAAGAAGAAGCGCCGCATGGGCCGCTTCCTCCTGATGCTTGTCTTGCCGGCGGCGCTGGTCATCGGTGGTGGTTATGTCTGGGTGACCGGCGGCCGCTATCAGGGGACGGAGAACGCCAATCTGCAGCAGGCCAAGGTGTCGATCGCCTCGGACACGGCCGGCCGCATCGTCCAGGTTGCCATATCAGACCATCAGATGGTCAAGCAGGGCGACCTTCTGTTCACCATCGATCCCGAGCCTTACCGGATCGCGCTTGCCCAGGCCGACGCCGCGGTTGCCGCCGCGCGGCTCAATGTCGAGCAGCTGCGCGCCGCCTACAGCCAGTCGATGGCACAGGAGAAGTCCGCCGGCAGCGAGGTCGACTACGCCCAGTCGCAGTATGACCGCGCCGCCGATCTCGCGCAGAAGGGCATCAACGCCAAATCGTCTCTGGACGAGGCCCGCAACGACCTCGACAAGGCAAAGCAGCAGGTCGCCGTCGCCCAGCAGGGCATCATCAGCGCCAAGGCCGCGCTCGGCGGCAACCCCGATATCGAAACCGACAAGCATCCGACCGTGATGGCCGCGCTCGCCGCTCGCGACAAGGCCGCCTACGACCTGGCGCGGACCACGGTGAAGGCGCCCGCCGATGGCGTCATCTCCCAGGCCTCGTCCTTCAAGGTCGGCCAGTTCGTCGGCTCCGGCACGCCGCTGTTTTCGCTGGTCGAGACCAACGACACTTGGATCGATGCCAATTTCAAGGAAACCCAGCTCACCAACATGAAGCCGGGCCAGAAGGCTGAGATCGTCGTCGATACCTATCCGGGCAAGACGTTCGAGGCGACGGTCAAGGCGATCGGTGCGGGAACGGGGGCAGAATTCTCGCTGCTGCCAGCCCAGAACGCCACCGGCAACTGGGTCAAGGTCACGCAACGCATCCCGGTGCGACTGGAACTGACCGATCCCGACGCCAAGATGGCGCTGCGGACCGGCATGAGCGCCTCGGTCACCGTCGATACCGGCGTTGCCCGCGGCTTTCCCGCCATATTCGGCCACGCCACGGCTGGCGAGGTCGTGCAGTAAGTCGGCGGAAGTCCACGGCGCCAGGCAGGTGAAGCGGACAGCCAAGGATTGGTCTGAGGGGAGGAGTGAGAAGGATCAGCGTTCGGTTCAAGCCGCGTCGCGGCCTGGCTGAAATCTGAATTCTTCGACACGGACCCTTCGGTCCTCGTGTTTCCGGGCGGCAGGCATCCGCTCATCAGAGACTTTCGGTCGATGTAACCCCCACATCGATAATCGCGTCCCACCGCGATGAAGGTCTCTCAACGGAAGGCTTTTGCCGCCCGGAAACCCCTGTGTACACGGTTTTGTTACCTGCTGGAAGTTCCGCATCATGAGCACGCCAGAGCCATTTCGAGAAGTGCCGCATCGCGGCCTGATCACGGTTGCGCTCATGCTGGCGACGATCATGCAGGCGCTCGACACCACCATCGCCAATGTCGCGCTGCCGACCATGACAGGCGACCTCGGCGCCTCCCCGGACAACATCAACTGGGTGCTGACCTCCTATATCGTCGCCGCCGCCATCATGACGCCGGTCACCGGCTGGCTCGCCGACCGCTTCGGCCGCAAGGAATTGTTCCTGACGGCGGTGGTCGGCTTCACCATCTTCTCCATGCTGTGCGGCCTGGCATGGAGCCTTGAAACCATTGTGCTGTTCCGGCTGATGCAAGGCGTGTTCGGCGCCGCCATCGTACCGCTGTCGCAGACATTCCTGCTCGACATCAATCCCAAGGAGCGCCACGGCCAGGCAATGGCGATCTGGGGCGCCGGCATCATGCTGGGGCCGATCCTGGGCCCGACGTTGGGCGGCTGGCTGACCGAGAATTTCAACTGGCGCTGGGTGTTCTTCATCAACCTGCCGGTCGGCATCGTCGCCTTCCTTGGCATGGCGGCCTATCTACCGGCCATTGCCCGGCGGGTGCGCAGCTTCGACTTCTTCGGCTTTGCCATGATATCGCTCGGCGTCGGCGCGCTGCAGCTGATGCTGGATCGCGGCGGCGAGGTCGACTGGTTTTCCTCGGTCGAGATATGGATCGAACTCGGCTTGGCCATCACCGGCTTCTGGGTGTTCATCATTCACACGATGACCGCGGAGCATCCTTTCATCGATCCGAAGATTTTCCTCGACCAGAATTTCGTGACCGGGCTGGCGTTCATCTTCGTCATGGGTGTGCTCATCCTGGCCTCGATGTCGCTGCTGCCACCGATGCTGTCGACCATCTTCGGCTATCCGACCATCACCATCGGCATCGTCATCGGTCCGCGCGGTATCGGCACGATGATCTCGATGCTCGTCGTCGGGCGCATCATGGGAAAGATCGACGCCAGGATTCTCGTCGTCATCGGTTTTCTGCTGACCGCGCAGTCGCTCTACACCATGGCGAGCTTCACCCCGCAGATGGATAACTGGCTTATCATCAGCTCCGGCGTGATCCAGGGCCTGGGCATGGGAATGGTGTTCGTGCCGCTGTCGACGGTCGCCTTCGCCACGCTCGACGCGCGCTACCGCACCGACGCAACCGCGCTCTTCAGCCTGGTGCGCAATCTCGGCTCGTCGATCGGCGTCTCGGTCGTGACGGTGCTCTTGGTGCGCAACACGCAAATCAACCACGCCGAGCTTTCGGCCTTCATCAGTCCGTTCAATCCCAATCTCTGGGCCGTCTCGCCGGCCGCCGCGGGCGGCGATCCGATGGCGCTGTCGGAGGTCGATCGCATGGTCAATCTCCAGGCTATGATGATCTCCTACGTCAATGACTTCAAAATACTGATGGTGATGACGCTGGCCGCCATCCCGTTCGTCTTCCTGCTGCGCAAGCCAAAGGCTGGTCCGGCCGGCGGCGCACCTGCAGCGCATATGGACTGAGCCGTGGGCGGGCGGTCCGCCTGCCGTCTAGATGGACTGGGATTGGCGTGCCGGTTGGTGCTGGCGAAATAGCCGAAGCGGCCTTGGCAAGACGCTACCTGCCGAGCACCAGCGACCAATAGCGCAGGTTGGGATCACGTCCGTCGCGGACATAGGCGAGCCCGAAGCGGCTGAAATCCTGATCGAGCATGTTGCGCCGGTGGCCCTGCGAATGCATCCAGATGTCGAACAGTTTTTGCTGGTCGAAGCGGCCTTCGGCGATGTTCTCGGCCGCAGCGCCCCGCACGCCATTGTCCTTCATCCGCGATGCGAAATCCTTGCCCCAGCCCGTGGTGTGGCTCATGCGCTCGCGCGACGCCATATAGCCGGCCTGCTGCAGCGCCGCCTGTTCGAGCTGGGCGTCCGGCGTCAGCGGGCCGAGCCCGGCTGAGGCGCGCAAGCCCGACAGAGTAGCCGTGGCGGAGGAAGAGACGCCGGCACTTTCGCCCGTCGGTACAGAGACGGTGCTGCAGGCGGAAAGCGCGGCAATGGCTGCAAGGCCGGCGACCTTGAGCAACGTGCGCCAGTTCGGATGCGGGATTGGGGAGTTTGCAGTTTTCGCGATTATCATGCCCACCTGACATAATGGCGATCATGGCTTTTGCCGGGCAGGGCCGTAAAATCCGAGATGGAAATGCAGGTTGGCCTCTCATTTCACAAGCGTGATGAGGCGGCTGGCATACATCTCGCGATTTCCAAACACGGCGGTGCAGTCGGTTTTGATGGATGAGTTTCCGGTCATCTGCACGGTGGAGCCAACAAGCCTCAGACAATCGCCCTGACCGCTCATATCCGAGTTGCCGACAAAGGATATCGCCGCGTCCGGCGCATAGACGAACCCGCTGATCGCGGAATTTGCACCGCCATTCAGCGTCAGGGCCGAGGTGTTGCCGCTGTTCTCGAAAATGGTGATGCCGGCGTAGGGACCGCTGGTGGGCGGGGACAGGTTCACCTGTTCATTGGCATTTATGATGATCTGTGAGCCCTCCACGAGGAATAAGGTCACGCCCTGACCGGTCAGGCTGCCATTGCCGCCGGGTTTTAGGGTGACGCCTCGGAAGATGTAGACGCCCGGATTGAGCGTGATGTTTCCCGACAACGTCTTGTCGCAATAGGTTCCAGGCGACAGCGTATAGGTTCTGCCGTTCGGGACCGGCAGGCACAATGTGTAAGGGGGAGGAACAACGTCCGCCAGAGGATCGAAAGATGCATATTGATGTTCGAGCGGGGCTCCGCAGGTGAGATTGGCGCTGGGCGGCGAAAGCCCGTAAGTGCCGCCGACGGTCGAGACGCAGCCCGCCGAAATCTGCGCGGAACCGCCCCTGCTGACAGCGTCGGACGCATCCGAGTTTGCCGCGATGACGCAACTGCTCATGGAGACATCGGTCGAGCCCTGTAGGCTTACCGCGGCCGACGCATGTGGATCGAGCGCCAGAACGCAGGCCTGCGCACCGGGATTCATCTTGACCGTGGCCGAGCGGTGAGCTGGCCACGGGGCCGCGCCATTGATGAAGCTCGGACGGTTGATGCTGGACGAAAGCGAGATGTAATAGGCGCTCGGGTCGCCGCTGGCGGTTGCCGAAAAAGCCGAGACGCTGTCTGCGTATTCCTGCTGGTCGGCGAGGCTCAAATTGGCCGCAAAGAATGTCGACCCAAGTGCCTCGACATCACTCGCGGCCATGCTGGGCAGGTACTTCGTGCCGACGGCAAGTCCAGCCGCGTCCAGCGAGTTTTGCAATTGCGCGGCGTCGTCACTCGTGCCTGTCAGATCGATCGCGCCGGCCACCACAACCATTATCGGCAGCATCGCTATGGCTGTCGCCATGGCAAAGTTGCCGCGCTTCGAAAGCCAGAAGCCTCTCAATGTGAACATCGTCCGCCGCCAAGGTTTGCAATGCCCAGGTGATACGCTCGGGATATCTAAGAGTAATTTAAGCAATTACTAAAATGCATGGGTTCTAAAATGAGGCGAGGCGGCTCGCCAAACGTGGCCCTCAAGGGCACCATGATTTCCGGATGTTCGGCCGTCTGGTTGAACACGTTCCGTGAATTGAGCACTGGCTGCCGCCACAAACGAAGCGGTCGACAGCAGCCAAGGACAAGGATTTTCCAGGACATGCTGCACCACGTCTCTTTCGGCGTCTCCAACATCGAGCGCTCGGCGGCCTTCTACGACGCCGTGCTGACGCCATTCGGCTATGTCAGGGTCTGGGATGATTTGAGGCCCGGCGAGCCCGACCAGGCGGTGGGCTACGGGATTCCTGGCGGCGGCGACAAGCTGGCGATAAAACTTCGCCCGAAAGGGCAGCGCCCGCCTGGTCCGGGTTTTCATCTGGCCTTCGCCGCCCCGGATCGTCAAAGCATCGCGCAATTTCATGCGGCGGCACTTGCTCTTGGCGGCCGTGACAACGGCGCCCCGGGCCTGCGGCCTGATTATGGTCCGCATTATTATGCCGCCTTCGTCGTCGACCCGGACGGCCATCATATCGAGGCGGTCTTCAACGCGCGGCAGTAGGTTCCGCGCGGCCGGCTTTTGCCGGCAGGCGATGACAATCCCGTGAGGGCCCGACCAAGATCATCGATTCGGCGACAACCCCTGGCAAATCGGCTATGCTGCCACATCTACTAGTGGCAGCTGCGGGCGGCCATCACGGCGGTGACCGCCCCCGACACACGGGAGGATGGTTATGGCCGGCTTTCATGTCATGGCGGACGCCCACGGGATGCATGTGCAGCCCGCGGTGCGCCGCATCACCACGGCGGATCTCTGGGACGCGCTCAGGCTCGGCGCCGGGGATTTCTGGGCAAAACCGTCCCACTACGTGTTCCTGTGTTTGATCTACCCGATCGTCGGCCTGATCCTTACCCAGTGGAGCTCGGGTTCCAACGCCATTCAGCTCGTCTATCCCCTGATGTCGGGCTTTGCCCTGGTCGGGCCCTTCGCGGCGATCGGGCTCTACGAAATCAGCCGCCGGCGCGAACTCGGCATGAACACGAATTGGCGCCATGCGCTGGATGTGCGCCGTTCGCCGGCATTGCCGTCGATCGCGGTCATCGGCGTCATGCTGTTTGCGCTGTTTCTATTGTGGCTGTACACCGCGCAATCGATCTACACCGGCCTGTTCGGCGACCAGCCGCCGGCCTCGATCGGCGCCTTTGTCCGCGACGTGCTGACGACGGGCAAGGGCTGGACCCTGATCTTGCTTGGCAATGCGGCCGGGTTTGTCTTTGCCGTGGTGGTGCTGGCCACAACGGTGATCGCTTTCCCGTTGCTGCTCGACCGTGATGTCGGTGCCGTCTCGGCAATCGAAACCTCGGCCCGGGCGGTGATGGCAAACCCGTTGCAGATGGCGCTGTGGGGCCTGCTGGTTGCCGTGCTTCTGGTGATCGGCTCCATCCCGTTGTTTGCCGGTCTGGCCGTGGTCATGCCGATCCTGGGCCATGCCACCTGGCACCTCTACCGCAAGGTAGTCGAGCCGGCGCAGATCCGGCCGATCCGCCGGCCGATGTAGGAAACCATATCTCCGGCAACCAGGCGGACGCCCAAGTCTGTAACGTCGGCCAAGGGCGTCGCTGGCACCCAATGGCCGGAGTCTGCCGATGGCACGCAAGATGCTGGGGCTTGTGAAAAGAATCGTTTGGCTGGCCTGCTTCGGCATCGCAGGGCACAACGCCGCGCATGCGGATGCCAGCCAGATGGTGCAATTTGAAAGTGCCGCGATAACGCCAACGCCTTTTCAGGTGCGCAATGCCCAGGCAAGCGGCAAGGTCCTGGAAGCTGTTCCCGGCACGCCGCTTAGGGGGTATTTGACGCAACCTCAGGGTAATGGACCGTTTCCTGCGATAGTACTTCTCCACGGCTGCGCGGGTGTGCTCTCGAATGACAGGCAAACTTGGCCTGACCGACTGTCCTCCTGGGGTTACGTCGTACTCGTTGTCGACAGTTTCAGCACGCGCGGCATTCACGAGACGTGTGATCGCGGCGTGCTTGCTGATCGTGTCTACGATGCCTACGGGGCCGAGGAGTTCCTGTCGAAACACAGTTTTGTCGATCCGCGGCGTATAGCCTTGCTGGGATTCTCCGCTGGCGGGATAGCAACGCTCGAGGCCGTGCAACTTGGTGGCGCCGAGCGGCTGGCGGAACGCAAATTCAAGGCGGCGATTGCCTACTATCCAAATTGTTCCGTAGCAAATGGCGACATGGCGGTCCCGACCTTGATTCTGGCCGGTGAGCTTGACGATTTCAGCCCCGCCGAGAAGTGCCGAGAGATGATGGCTCGGCGCAACGGCAAGGGAAGCCCGGTCCTTCTGAACGTCTACGAGGGGGCTCGCCATGCATTTGATGCCCCGGAGTTCAAGGTCGGAACCGAGGCCTACGGCCATCGGGTGGAGTACAACGCGGCCGCGGCCGATCGATCCATAAACGACGTTCGTGCTTTTTTGAAAAAAGCCTTCAGCGGCTAGGAACGAGGCCCGGCGCCTGGATATCAGCGCTGTGCGTCGGTCGCCATCTTCAACGCCAGCGCCGTCAGCACGCCTCCCATCATCCAACGCTGGATGACCAGCCACAATGGCCGTCCGGCAAGGAAGGTGGCGATCGAACCGGCCGTCACCGCGATGATGGCATTGACGGTCAGGCTGATTGAGATCTGCGTCGCGCCCAGAACCAATAGCTGCGACAGCACATGGCCTTTGCCGATGCTGATGAATTGCGGCAGCAGCGACAGATAGAGAACGGCCACCTTGGGGTTGAGCAGATTGGTCATCAGCCCCATGGCGAACAGCTTGCGCGGCCGGTCTTTCGGCAGATCGCGCACCTGGAACGGGGAACGTCCGCCCGGCTTCACCGCTTGCCAGGCAAGCCACAGGAGATAGAGCACGCCGGCAAAGCGCAGCGCGTCGTAGGCATAGGGCACGGCGAGCAGCAGCGCGGTGATGCCGAACGCCGCCGACAGCACATAGAACAGGAAACCGACCGCGACCCCGCCAAGCGAGATCAGTCCAGCCTTCGGCCCTTGCGACAGCGAGCGCGAGATCAGGTAGATCATGTTCGGGCCTGGCGTCAGCACCATGCCGAGGCAGACCAGCGCGAAGGCGATATGGTTGGCGGTATCCGGCATTGTTCGTCCCCAAGCACGCCCGCGATCGATGTGCCATCCCGCGAGCAGCCAATATCTGCCTGTCACGGCAGGCGCCCGCAAGGGCTTGCCGGCATCAGGCGTTACGCCAGAGAAGCGGTTGCTGCATGTCGTTTCAAGTGCCTCCGGTTTCGGGACAACGACATGCATGAAGAAGGACCCAAAGCGCCGTTCGACGCGGCGCCTTAGCCGACCACCCGCAGGTTAGACAGTTCGTTGCCGATTTCCTTGAAGTCGTTCGACAGGCTGGCGCCGGTCGCATTCCAGAACAGCTTCGCCGGTTTGCTCGGATCCGTCGGGTCCTTGCGGAAGCGCGAGTCCGACGAGCAGGATTTCAGCGCATCGATCGCCAGCTTGTCGCTGGCCTTGGTCGTCGACAGGTCGAGCGCTACCGTCATCACCATGATGTTGGCCGCCTTGGCGTTGTTGCAAAGCGTTGCCATCTGCTCGTTGAGCGCATTGGTGTAGTTGCCATTCGAATAGTCGAACTGACCGATGGCGCCCGACGTGCCCATGAACATGCGGCCGACCGAGGTGCCGTTGTAGCCGGGGTTGAGATAGCCGTAGGACGCATAGGTCGATTTCGAGTCGGCGGGGTCCGAATAGCCAAGCGAGGACGGCGTGTAGTACGTGTTGGCGCCGTCGGTCAGCACGATCACCACCTTGTCATTGCCTTTTTCCGTTTCCTGGCGCCCTTGCGTGAACGGTTCGCCGCTTGAGACCACCCGCCAGCCCCACGCCATGCCCTCGGGAACATTGGTGCCGCCATTCGGCTGCATCAGGTCGATAGCCGCCTTGATCGCGGTGGCCCCATCGGCGACGCTCACATCGGTCAGTGGTGTGATCGGATTGGTGGTGCAGCTGTAGTTCGGGCCGTTGCCGGCGGGCAGCGCCGGCGCATCGATCGGCCGCGGCTGGAAATATTTGGCCATGTTTCGCAGCCGCGCTTGACCGGTGCTGCTCGTAGGATTGTCGTTCCACCAGCTGTTCACCGAGCCGTAGGTCACCGGGGCGGCCTCGTCGGGATCCTGCGTGAGCTTCCAGTGGTTGCCGGGTTCGTCCGGAGCGAACATCGGCACGAACATCGTTGCCGGATCGCCGACACCTATGCCTGTGTTGGCCGAGCCGCCGGACGGCGAAGCGTCGTTGACATTGTAGGGATAGGGCCGGGCCTCCACGCAGCCTTGCCAGCTGGCGAACGGACCGTAGGAATCGATGTAGTCATATTCGTCGTGGCTGCGTTTGCAGGTGTTGTTCGAATTGTACTCGTCGCAAACCACCCGCTTGCTGTTGACGACACGCTCGTGGTTGGTGACGACCTTCATGTCCCGGTAGAGTGAAAACCGGGTCAGCATCTGCCCTTCCTCGCTGCCCCAGCCGGTGCCACGTTTGTACCAGATGCCGTTGGTCTGCTGGGCATATTTGTTGGCCGCGTTCAGGGTCGACCAGTCGAAATTCTCGTTCGACACCGGCGACAGGCCCTCCGTGTCCATCCACGAGGCGTTGCCATTGGCGGGGCCGACATTGACCGAAGCGGCAAAGGGCACGAGGCCGAACTGCACCGGCTTGTCGACCTGCTTGATCATGACCGCCTGTTGGGCCAGCGTGTCGACCAGTTGTTTGGCCGCGGTCTTGAGAAGGTCGATGCGCTTTTGCCCCGAGCCCGTGCCGAGCGTGGTCATCGATCCGGAATTGTCGAGCACCAGGGCAACTTCCAGCGTGTTCTTCAGCCTGACCTGAGAGGTGACGCTGAAGTTGATCTTCTGGTTCGCATCGGTTGCCGATTTGCCGACGAGCTGGGCGAAGGCAGGGTAAAAATAGGGCTTGTAGGCCAGCTGCGCCGTCATAGTGAGCAGGCCGCCGCCGCTGGTGTTGCTGGGCAAGGTGACGTTGAGCGTCGCGCTGGCCGGATCGATATCGTTCAGATTGGCATTGAAGAAGTCGAGCGCATAGGCTCTCAGCTGGTCATCGGTCGCGCCTTCCGTCAGCCGGCGCGCCGTAGCGAAGTTGGCGGCGTCGAGCGCATTCGTCACCATCTGCTTTTCGCGGTTCATTTCCGTGAAGTCGACCGCGATCGCCAGGCCACCCATCAGCGGCACCATCGCCACAACAGTCATAAGAGCATAGTTGCCGCGCCTGTCGCGGCGGAACTGACGCCAAAGTTCATGCATGACTTGCAGCGGCCCCCGCCTGCGGATTCTCGATTGACGCCAGCTTTTCACAAAACGCTGAAGGACGGATTTGGGAAACCGCTCTATTGCTTGGTCGGCGCTTCACCAACCGCTAACCAATGCAGGCCTGCGGCCCCGATCCGATCTAAGGCGAACGCCCATCGGGGAGGGCGTTCGCGGCCTGGCGATCAGCTGACGATGCGCAGGTTGGACAGTTCGTTGCCGATCGCCTTGAAATCGTCGGAGAGTGTCGCTCCGGTCGAATTCCAGAACAGTTTCATCGGCTTGCTCGGATCGGTCGGATCCTTGCTGAAGCGGGAATCCGACGAACAGGCCTTCAGCGCATCCATCTGTGTTTTTTCCGCCGTATTGCTAGAATCCAGGTCGAGCGCGATCGTCATGACCATGACGCCAGCCGTCTTTGCGTTGTTGCAAAGCGTGGTGAAATGCTCGTTCATCGCCTTGCTGTAGTTCGAATTGGAATAGTCTGTCTTGCTTATGCTGCTGCTGGTACCGAGGAACAGCCGGCCATATGTGTAACCGCTGCTGAAAGGCAAGATATAGCCGAGCGACGAATAGATCGCTTTGCTGCCCGCCAGGTCGTTGCCGCCATAGGCCCAATTGGTTCCTGAGTAGGTCTGGGCCGTCACCGAAGTTGGTGTGTAATAGGTGTTCGCACCATCGGTTAGGACGATCAGAACCTTGTCGTTGCCTCGTTCCGTCTCGGGCCGCCCATCGGTGAAGGGAGCGGTGCTGGAAAGGGTTCGCCAGCCCCAGGCCATGCCTTCCGGCACATTGGTGGCGCCGTCGGCGGCCATGGCGTCCACAGCCGCCTTCACCGACGTCGCGCCGGCTGTCGTGGAAACATCGGTCAGCGGCGTGATCGCCGTGGTGCTGCAGCTCGTATTGGGGCCGGCATCCATGCCATAGGCCGGCGTAACCGTGTTGCCCGGAGAGGCGAAATATTTCGGCATGTAGCGCTGACGTTCCGCGCTGGTGCTGTTGCCGGGCGTGGTGTCGGTACGCCAATTGTTGTTGGCGGGACGGCTGCTGGTGTCGGTGAGGTCGGTTTCATCAGGTGCGAACATCGGCACGAACAGGGTTGCGGGCGTTCCGGTCGAAGCTGGCGTATCCTGGATATT
This sequence comes from Mesorhizobium sp. WSM4310, assembly GCF_007003935.1. Lineage (NCBI taxonomy): Bacteria > Pseudomonadati > Pseudomonadota > Alphaproteobacteria > Hyphomicrobiales > Phyllobacteriaceae > Mesorhizobium > Mesorhizobium sp. WSM4310. Next base: position 156,049 of record NZ_VFTA01000008.1, on the reverse strand, counting down.
GTAGGGGTAGGGACGGGACTCGACGCAACCGCCCCAGTTGGCGACGGTGTCATAGGTATATGTCGCGTTCGAAGCGCAACTGCCGTCCCAGTTCTTCGAACTGCACGCCGAAACCCGTTTCATCTGCTTATAGAGCGAAAACCGTGTCAACGGCAGGTCTTTCTGGGTTGCGTCCCAACCATTGCCTTTCGCATACCAGACGCCGGCGATGTTCTGGGCATATTTGGTGGACGAATAGGAAGAGCTCATGGTCGTCCAGTCGAAATTCTCATGATGGATCGGCGAGATGCCGGTCGTGTCCATCCATGCCGCCGAGGCATTGCCCGAGCCGACATTGACCGAGGCGGCGAAGGGAACCAGGCTGAACTGGACCGGTTTGGTAACCTGCTTCATCATCTGCGCCTGGCCGGCCAACTGGTCGACCAGCTGCTTCGCGGCACTCTTGAGGAGGTCGAACCGCACCTTGTTGGACCCGTGGCCGAGTTCCGTCATCGAGCCGGAATTGTCGAGCACCAGCGATACTTCCAGCGTATTCTTCAGGCGGACTTCCGAGCAGGCATCGAAGCTGATGTCGCTGTTGGCGGCGCTTCCGCCTATCAGCATTTTTGCCGTTGGCAGGAAGTAGGGCTTGTAGGTCAAGGTGCTACAGAGCTTCAAGGTGCCGCCGCCGGTATTATTGTTGGGCAGCGTCACGGCCAGCATGGTGTTGGCCGGATCGACATGTGCGAGATTGGCTTCGAAGAAATTCTTGGCGTAGGCCTTGGCATCGGCATCGCTGGCGCCGGCAACGATCTGCTGGGCAGTGGCGACGCCGGCAGCGTCCAGCGCGTTCAAGGTGGTTTGTCGCTGCCGCGTCATTTCCGTATAGTCAACGCCGATTGCCAGGCCACCCATGAGCGGTACCATGGCGACGACGGTCATGAGCGCGTAATTGCCACGCCGATCGCTTCCGAATCTCCGGATCATTGCTTCAAAATTCCCCCGCCAAATCGATAATCGGTGGGGATCGTGTCATAAATCGTTAAATTTCACATTGCCGTAATACCTGCAAGGTCGAGCCGCCCTTTCAACGCGCGTTAACCAAACGCTGTCCAGTGGTGGCTCGGGCGCCAACAGATAGCGCCGTTTGCGCGCATAGGGGCGCCTTCGCGTCGATCTCCAGGTGAAAGCTGGTGACAGCGTGGATCGGTTCGGATAATTCGAATCCGCTGCGGCGAACCGTCGGCCGCGGCACTCGCAACGCTCATATTGAAGGAAACGGCATGGCGGATTCGCCTGACATCGTCGGCTCGCTCGAAGACGTCTCAAAAGCCTATTCGGCAATTCTTTGCGATGTCTGGGGCGTGGTGCACAATGGCGAATGGCATTTCCCGGCGGCCGCGGTGGCGCTGGCCAGGGCAAGGGCAGCCGGCATTCCCGTTGTTCTCATCACCAATTCGCCCCGCCGCAGCGCCGATGTCGTGGCCCAGATGAGTGTGATCGGCGTTCCGCCGTCAGCTTACGACCGTGTGGTGACCTCGGGCGACGTGACCCGCGACCTGATCGCGGAAGGCCCACGCAAGATCTTCCATATCGGCGCCGACCGCGATCTGACCCTCTATGACGGCCTCGATGTCGACCTCGTCGAGGAATTCGAGGCCACCGGCGTCGTATGCACCGGGCTGTTCGATGACGAGGTCGAGAAGCCTCAGGATTATATCGACCTTCTGCGGCGATTGCGTGCCAGGAACCTGCCATTCATCTGCGCCAATCCCGATATCATGGTGGAGCGCGGCGAACGCATCATCTGGTGCGCCGGCGCGCTGGCGCGCGACTATGCCCAGCTCGGCGGCCGTACGCTGATTGCGGGAAAGCCCTATGCGCCGATCTACGACCTTGCGATGAAGGAGGTGGCCGAGGTGCTTGGCCGGCCGGTCGAGCGTTCTCGGGTATTGGCCATCGGCGACGGGATGATGACCGATGTGAAGGGCGCGGCCGACAATGGTTTCGACGTTCTCTATGTCTCCGGCGGCATCCATGCCCGCGACTATGGCAATGCATCCCGGCCGGATCCGGCCAAGCTCGGGCTCTTTCTGGAGCGGCACGGCTATCGTCCGGTGGCCGTCATGGTCAGACTGCAGTAGGTGGCGATGGTAGGCTTCCAGCATCTCACCGCGACCGCGCCGCTGCCCGCCGATCTGCGTGGCGGCGTTGTCGCGATCGGCAATTTCGATGGCGTCCACCGTGGCCATCAAGCGGTGCTCGAACGGGCGTTGGCCGAGGCTCTGCGGCGTGATGTGCCGGCCTTGGTGCTGAGCTTCGAACCGCACCCGCGAAAGGTGTTCAGGCCCGACATGCCGCTGTTCGTGCTGACGCCGCCGCCGATGAAGGCGCGGCTCTTGTCCTTGCTGGGTTTTGCCGCGCTCGTCGAGCAGCCGTTCACGCGCGACTTCGCTTCGCTGTCGGCGGAAGCTTTCGTCACCGACGTGCTGGAGAGGACGCTCGGCATCACCCACGCCGTGACTGGTTTCGATTTCCATTTCGGCAAGGACCGCCAGGGCGGACCGGCCTATCTGATGGCAGCCGGCGAACGCCATGGCTTTGGTGTCACGCTCGTCGACGCGTTTCGCGACGAGGGCGCCGAGGTGGTTTCGTCGAGCCGGATCCGGGCTCTGCTCTGCGATGGCGAGGTAGTCGAGGCCGCCGGTCTGCTCGGCTATCGCTTCACGGTCGAGGCCGAAGTGATCGGCGGGCAGCAACTCGGCCGCACACTGGGCTTTCCCACCGCCAATATGAGGCTTTCACCGGAAGCGACCCTGAAGGAAGGGATTTATGCCGTCCGCTTCCGCCGCGCCGACGGCACGCTGCATGACGGCGTCGCCAGCTTCGGCCGCCGCCCGACCGTCGACGACAATGGCGCACCGCTTCTGGAAACCTTCGTCTTCGATTTTTCCGGCGATCTCTACGGCGAGACCTGCGAGGTCTCATTCTTCGGCTTCCTGCGCAGCGAGATCAAATTCGACGGCCTCGATGCATTGGTGGTGCAGATGAAGCGCGATGAAGCCGAGGCCCGGGCGCTGCTCGCCGGCGTCAAGCCGCTGTCACAGCTCGACGCGGCCATTGCGTTCTAAGGCATGATCCCGAAAAGCGGATACCGGTTTTCTCGGACAAACGGTTTCCGCTTGCCCAGAGATCATGCTCGGCAAGACGCTACTTTTTCAGCGCCAGGCCGACCGCGATGAAGGTCCAGCCCTGGAAGATCAGGTCGATCGCCAGGAACAGTCCGAGCACCCACAGGCTGTTGACCGGCCAACCCATGGCGATGATCAGGCCGGCAAGCACGCTGATGAGGCCTGCCGCGACGATCCAGCCCCAACCCTGTTCCGGACGGTGGCTGTAGCCGACCCAGGCCCGCAGCGCGCCGGAGGCGACGAGCGCGACGGCCAGCAGGAAGGTCAGCACCGCCGAGGCCAGCAGCGGATTGTCGAAGGCGAAAAATCCGGCGACCGCGTAAAGCAGCCCGCTGAGCAGCCAGTAGAAGAAGCGGCTCCAGGTCTTGACCCCGAAAGCATGCATGATCTCGATGATGCCGGCCACCAGCATCAGCCAGCCGACGACATAGACGGAAGCCACGGTGGCGATGAACAGATTGCCGAAAGCAATGCCGCCGAGGATCAGCAGCACCACGCCCAGGCCGACAAACCATCCCCATTTTTCCCGCGTCTGGCCGATCGCGTTCTTCAGAGTATCGCCGTGCAAGGTCATGATCCATCTCCCTCCACATCTGGCCGCGCATCCTGCGGTTGAAGGAAGGTAATCCCAATGGCACTACCCGTCCAGCGCGGTGGCTATTGCAAACGCGCGGCGAAGCTGGTGTCATCCCGCTTTGCCTCAGGGAGGTGTGACAATGAAGCGATCCCATGGGCTCGCCCTGTTTTCCTCAACTCTCGCCCTGTTCGCTGCCAATGCGGCTTCCGCATTCGCAGCGCAGCCCGGCGATCCGCCGGATGGCATCACCAAGATAGAAACGGTGGTCGTCATCTTCGCCGAGAACCGCGCCTTCGACAATCTCTATGGCCATTTTCCCGGTGCCGAAGGCATCGACAAAGCCAGCCAGGAAAGCTTGCAGCAGCGCGACCGTGACGGCTCGGTGCTGTCCGAACTGCCGCCGGTGTGGGACGGGCTGACCGCCAAGGGCGTCACGCCGCCGGTGACGCAGGCGATGACCGAGCACCTTCCAAACGCGCCGTTCACCGTGAACGACGCGAAGGGTTTCAACGTGCCGCTCAGCGTCACAACGCACGATCTCTGGCATCGCTACTACCAGAACCAGATGCAGATCAACGGCGGCAAGAACGACATGTTCGTTGCCTGGGCCGATTCAGGCGCCATGCCGATGAGCAACTGGGACGTTTCCAAGACCGACATGTGGGCGATCGCGCAGAAATACGTGCTGGCCGATCATTTCTTCATGGGTGGGTTCGGCGGCTCGTTTTTCAACCACCAATGGCTGATCTGCGCTTGCGCGCCTTACTACGCCGATGCCGACAAGAGCCCAGCCAAACCGTCGATTTCGGTGACGGATGAGAGCGGCACAGCGCTGAAGATCGCCGACAATTCGCCGAAATCGGCGCGCGACGGCATTCCGAAATTTGTCTCCGATGGCAATCTGACGCCGGACTTCCACGCGGTGAACACGATGCAGCCGCCTTACCAACCAAGCGGCAACGATCCGGCGCCTGGCGGCGATCCGCTCCTCGCGGATCCGGCCAAGCCCACCACGCTGCCGCCCCAGACGGAGCCGACCATCGGCGACATGCTTAGCCTCAAGCACATCACCTGGGCATGGTATTCGGGCGCCTGGCAGTACACGCTCGACCACGGCAACAACTCGCCGGTTCCGAATTTCCAGTATCACCACCAACCGTTCAACTATTATGCCAATTACGCGCCGGGCACCGAAGCCAGGCGCGAACATTTGCGCGACGGTGGGCTGGGCGGCGTTAGCTTCATCCAGGCGATTGACGACGGCGCCCTGCCACAGGTCGCGTTCTACAAGCCGCAGGGCAATCTCAACGAGCATTCCGGCTATGCCGACATCGAGGCTGGAGATCGCCATGTCGCCGACGTCGTCGCCCATCTGGAGAAAAGCCCGCAATGGCCGCATATGCTGGTCGTCGTCACCTATGACGAGAATGGCGGCATCTGGGATCACGTCCCTCCGCCCAAGGGCGACCGCTGGGGGCCGGGCACACGCGTCCCCGCCATCATCGTTTCGCCCTTCGCCAAGCACGGCTATGTCGATCAGACGCCCTATGATACGACTTCGATCCTGCGCTTCATCACCGAGCGCTTCGAACTGCCGGTGCTGCACGGCATCGTGGTTCGCGACCGGGCCGTCGCCGCGCATGGCGAACCGCCGCTCGGCGATCTTACCGCCGGGCTCGACCTCAATTGAAGGCCCGTGTCCGTAGGAAAACGATGAACGCTGACGGGATCGTCGCCCTTGTCACCGCTGCCGGCATCGAGCTTACCGACCGCCGCCGTAACGCCAAGGGCGACGGCTGGTCGCTAAGCTTTGCCAACGGTGCAACGGTGGAGGTGGGTGACGACGGATCGGCGCGCATTGCCGGCAAGGGCAGCAAGGCCGTGAGAGGGCTGCTGGACCTGCCGACCGCGCCGCGCCGCGCCTGATCCGGCGCGGCCGGACACTAAGTTGGCCGACTCAACTGTTACCGATGTTAAGTCAAATTTTACCGAACTGGCGCCATGGCTTGAGCGATGCCGGGTGTTTGTTCCGGCGTGTTTCGCGTATGGGGTATCGATGCGTATTGTCCGGGCGATTCCGCTGCTTCTGACCGCCTCCTTGCTGGGCGCTTCCGCGGCCGAGGCCGGCGACGGCCCTTTCGGCTGGCTGTCCGGCGACTGGTACCTGACGGTTGGCGCCACGGGCATGGTCGCGCCGAATTTCGAGGGCGGCAAGAAATACATGCTCAGCGCCCAGCCCATCATCTCCCTGGGCAAGGTCGGTCCCCAGGCTCGCTTCACCTCGCGCAACGACAATATTTCGCTGGCGCTGGTCGATGATGGCGGCGTTCGCGCCGGCCTGACCGGCAAGTTCCTGTTCTCGCGCGATGACAGCGATGCCGACGAGCTCAAGGGTCTCGATCCGGTGCGCTGGGGCGGCGAAGTCGGCGGCTTCTTCGAATTCTATCCGACGGACTGGATGCGCGCGCGCGCCGAATTGCGCCACGGCATCCGTGCCCATAACGGCTTTGTCGCCGATATCGCCGCCGACGCTTTCTACGATGTGACGCCAACCGTCAGGATTTCGGGCGGCCCGCGCGTGTCCTTTGCTTCGGCGAACTATTTCGACGCCTACTATGGCGTCAATGCGCAGGAGGCGGTGGCCTCCGGCCTGAGCCAGTACAATCCCGGTGGCGGACTGAAATCCGTCGGCCTCGGCGGCGCGGTGACCTGGAAGGTGACCGATCCGATGACCGCCAGCCTGTTCGGCGAATATTCGCGCCTGAAGGGGCCGGCAGCCGATTCCAGCCTGGTCAGGGAGCGCGGCGACCGCAACCAGTTCATGGTCGGTGTGTCGACCACCTATCGCTTCGACTTCAAGATGTAGGCGAATTGAACGAGACGCTTTATTCCTGCGTCCATCTCCGCTAAAAGCCACGCCATGATGAGCTTTTCGCGCCTTTTCGCGATCGCGATACGAATTACTGGCCCGGTGTTCCGGGTGGCCTGAGCGCCGCCGGAACCGCCGGGAGTTTCGCGCGCGCCCTCGCGCTTTTTTCAGAACATCGACGCATATCGCCCAAAGGTGGGATCCGGTTTTGGGAAAACGATATGCGCCAATCAAAGACCTCAACGCCCGGGCTTTGTGCCGACGGGCTACGCAGATGGCAGATCAATGACCGACACTGTTGAAACGATCGACTATTCCAAGACGCTTTATTTGCCGCAGACGGATTTCCCGATGCGCGCCGGCTTGCCCGAGAAGGAGCCGGTGCTGGTCAAGCGCTGGCAGGACATGGACCTCTACGCCAAGCTGCGCGAGAGTGCCGCCGGCCGTACGAAATATGTGCTGCATGACGGTCCGCCCTACGCCAACGGCAATATCCATATCGGCCATGCGCTGAACAAGATCCTCAAGGACGTCATCACCCGCTCGTTCCAGATGCGCGGCTACGATTCGAACTATGTGCCTGGCTGGGACTGCCACGGCCTGCCGATCGAGTGGAAGATCGAGGAGCAGTATCGCGCCAAGGGCAAGAACAAGGACGAGGTGCCGGTCAACGAGTTCCGCAAGGAATGCCGTGAGTTCGCGGCGCACTGGATCACGGTGCAGGGCGGTGAGTTCCAGCGGCTTGGCGTCATCGGCGACTTCAAGAATCCCTATACGACGATGGCTTTCCATGCCGAGTCGCGCATCGCCGGCGAATTGCTGAAATTCGCCATGTCGGGTCAGCTCTATCGCGGCTCGAAGCCGGTGATGTGGAGCGTCGTCGAGCGCACTGCATTGGCCGAGGCCGAAATCGAGTATCAGGACTATGAGTCGGACACGATCTGGGCGAAGTTTCCGGTGGCCAATCTTGTCGTCGCCAATATCGTGGACGGGCAGCCGGCGGAACTCAATCCGGACCTGAGCGGGCGGTCGCTGGATCTGCTGGACGCCCATGTCGTCATCTGGACGACGACGCCGTGGACCATTCCGGGCAACCGCGCCGTCAGCTATTCGCCGCGCGTCGCCTACGGGCTCTACGAGGTGACGGCGGCCGAGAATGCCTTTGGCCCGCAGCCGGGTGAGAAGCTGATCTTCGCCGACGCGCTGGCCGAGGAAAGCCAGGCCAAGGCAAAGGTCACCTTGAAGCGCCTTCACGGCGTCAGCACCGAACAACTTGGAAACCTAGTGCTTTCACACCCATTCAAGGGTCTCGGTGGCGGTTACGAGTTCCCCGTGCCGATGGTTGCGGGCGATCATGTGACCGACGATGCCGGCACCGGCTTCGTCCACACCGCGCCTGGCCATGGCCGCGAGGATTTTGACGCCTGGATGGACGCCGCGCCGCAGCTGCGCGCACGTGGCATCGACACGGTGATCCCCTTCACGGTCGACGATGCCGGCTTCTTCACCAGGGACGCGCCAGGCTTCGGCCCGGATCGCGAGGGTGGAGCTGCGCGTGTCATTGACGACAATGGCAAGAAGGGCAACGCCAACCAGGCTGTCATCGACGAGCTGATCAAGCGCAACGCGCTCTTCGCGCGCGGCCGCCTGAAGCACAGCTACCCGCATTCCTGGCGGTCGAAGAAGCCGGTGATCTTCCGCAACACGCCGCAATGGTTCGTCTACATGGACAAGGACCTCGGCGACGGCACGACACTGCGCAGCCGCGCCCTGAAGGCCATCGACGACACGCGCTTTGTGCCGGCTGCCGGCCAGAACCGCATCCGCGCCATGATCGAGGAGCGCCCCGACTGGGTGTTGTCGCGTCAGCGCGCCTGGGGCGTGCCGATCGCCGTTTTCGCCGATGAGGACGGCAACGTGCTGATGGACGCGGCGGTCAACCAGCGCATCATGGACGCCTTCGAGGAAGAGGGCGCCGACGCCTGGTTCGCCGCCGGCGCCAAGGAACGCTTCCTCGGCAACCACGATGCGTCCAAATGGAAGCAGGTGATGGACATCCTCGACGTCTGGTTCGATTCGGGCTCGACGCATGTCTTTACGCTGGAGGATCGCCCAGACCTGAAATGGCCGGCCGACGTCTATCTCGAAGGGTCCGACCAGCATCGCGGCTGGTTCCACTCCTCGCTGCTCGAAAGCTGCGGCACCAGGGGCAGGGCGCCTTACGACACCGTCGTCACCCATGGCTTCACCATGGATGAGGACGGACGCAAGATGTCGAAATCGCTCGGCAACACGGTGGTGCCGCAGGACGTCATCAAGCAATCCGGTGCCGATATCCTGCGCCTGTGGGTGGTGACGACGGATTATTGGGAAGACCAGCGGCTCGGCAAGAACGTGCTGCAGACCAATATCGACGCCTACCGCAAGCTGCGCAACACCATCCGCTGGATGCTGGGCACGCTCGCCCATGACGATGGCGAGACCGTACCGCTGGAAGCGATGCCGGAGCTGGAACGGCTGATGCTGCATCGGCTGGCCGAGCTCGACGAGGTGGTGCGCCAGGGCTACGACGCCTTCGAGTTCAAGCGCATCACCCGCGCGCTCGTCGATTTCATGGTGGTCGAGCTGTCGGCCTTCTATTTCGACATCCGCAAGGACGCGCTCTACTGCGACGCACCGTCGAGCGTGAAGCGCAAGGCCTCGGTGCAGGTGGTGCGCCATCTTTTCGACTGCCTGGTGAAATGGCTGGCGCCGATGCTGCCCTTCACCATGGAAGAGGCCTGGCTCGACCGTCATCCCGATGCCGTTTCGCTGCATCTGGACCAGTTCCCGGAAATCCCGGCGGATTGGAAGAACGAAGCGCTGGCGGAAAAGTGGCGCAAGGTGCGGCAGGTGCGCCGCGTCGTCACCGGCGCGCTCGAGATCGCGCGTGCCCAGAAGGTGATCGGCTCCTCGCTGGAAGCGGTGCCGGTCGTCACCATCAACGACGCAGCGCTCGAGGCGGCGATATCGGACGTCGACATGGCCGAGATGGCGATCACCAGCGACCTCGTCATTGCCCATGGCCAGGCGCCTGAAGGCGCCTTCACCCTCGACGATGTCAAGGGCGTCGCCGTAGTGGTCGAGAAAGCCGAGGACCGCGGCCTCACCAAATGCGCGCGTTCCTGGCGTTACACGGCCGATGTCGGGCAGGATCCCGCATTTCCCGATGTCTCCGCACGAGATGCCGCCGTTCTGCATGAGCTGAAGGCGCTCGGTCGGGTTTAGGTCGACGTCGCCGAAGAGCGTGCCGCGGTTCTGGGAAACGACGTGCACCCGATCAACAGTGCACAAATGCCACGCCGGGCGGTGCAAATCCGCCCGTGCGTTGCCCTTAAAGAGCGGTTGAGGTAAACACGCGAAACTCCGGAAGACAAATTGTCGCCGGATTTCCGTCGCAAGTGCTTGGACGATGGGGACCGGTCACAGGACCGGTGGCGATCGAGAGGCTGTCTAGAGTGGGACTTTTTGGCATGACCGAGAGATATAAGGCGCGCCTTGCGCTGCTGGCGCCGCTTGTCGCATCGGGCCTCGCTCTATCCGGCTGCATGGGCTCTCCGACCTATGGCACCGACAAGACCGCTGCCGAACAGCTGGCCGGCGATCTCTCGGGCGCCGTTTCCTTCGCGCCGAAGCGCAAGGATCCGATCGACTACAAGCCGCGCCCCACCTTGGTGAAGCCCGCTCCCGGACAGAAGGAAGCGCTGCCCGCACCGCAGGAAAGCATCCAGACGGCAAGCGCCGAATGGCCCGAATCGCCTGAACAGCGCCGCGCGCGCCTGCGCGCCGACGCCACCGCCCATCAAAATGATCCGGGCTATCAGGCTGAGGTCGTCGACGACGTGCAGACCGATCCGGCCTCGGTCAAGAAGGCGATGGCGGATTCAGGCTCCAGCCACCCGCCGGCCTGGACACCCGCTGATTCCGACAAGGGCCGCGCCGCCGAGATCCAGCATCGTCTTGCCGCGAGCAAGCAGGGCGACCCCAACACCCGCAGATATCTGAGCGAGCCGCCATTGGCCTATCGCGTCGCGGCCGGCACGGCGCCGCAGAACGAACTCGGCGAGGACGAATACAAGAAGGAACGCCGCCTGAAGAAGGAGGCGGAAGGCAAGAAGTCCGGCTGGTTCGACTGGTTGCCGTCCCTGTAAGAACGCCCGCGCTGCCCTTTCGGGCGGCACATCGCGGTTCAGTCGCGACGTTCCTTGAAAAAATCCTTCAGCAGCAGCGCAGCCTCCGTCTCGCCCATGCCCGGATAGATGTCGGGCGTGTGGTGGCAGGTCGGCGAGGCGAAGAAGCGTACTCCATTGACCACCGCGCCGCCCTTTTCGTCGGCGGCGCCGAAGTAGACACGGCGTAGCCTGGCGAAGGAGATGGCGCCGGCGCACATGGCGCAAGGTTCCAGCGTCACATAGAGATCGTGGCCGGTCAGCCGCTCGCTTGAGAGTTTCCCGCAGGCTTCGCGAATGACAAGCATCTCGGCATGCGCCGTCGGGTCGGCAAGCTCGCGGGCGCGGTTGCCGGCTTTCGCAACGACCGTGCCGCCGTTGGCGATGACGGCGCCGACCGGCACTTCGCCACGCAAGGCTGCCGCCTCGGCCTCCTTGAGCGCCACCGCCATGAAATCCGGCCGCTTCACGCGGTTTCCATTCCGATTATCTCCTCGCCACTCAGGCGTGATCCTGTTATGGAGCGCATCAACCCGAAAATCGGACTCGATTTTCGCAAAAGATCATGCGCCAAATCAAAGTGCTACAGCGTTCGTTGCGCGCCCGAAAGGATGCGCCACGCTGTAGCAGCGCAAACGGACAAAGGCCACATGGACGACAACGACAAGAAATCTCCGCGCCAAAAAGGACCGGGCAAGAAACCTGCGGCTCCGCGAGGCGACAGGAAGCCATCCTTCGGCGCCAAGAAACCCTATGCGCCGCGCGGCGATCGGCCGATGGCCGCCGAGGGCGAACGGCCGAAGCGCGACTTCAAGGGCGACAAGCCATTCAGCAAGGGGCCACGCGCTGCGGGCAAGGCCTACGAGAAGCGCGAAGGGCCACGCAAACCCTACGCGCCAAGGGGAGACCGTCCGACGGCGGCCGAAGGCGAACGCAAGCCGTATGAGAAGCGCGAAGGGCCACGCAAACCCTATGCGCCGCGCGGCGACCGGCCGGTTGCCGCGTCGGCGGAGGGCGGCGGTAAGCGTTTCGACCGTCCCAAGCGTGATTTCGGCGATCGCCCGAAGCGCGACTTTGCCGACCGTCCCAAGCGCGACTTTGGCGGTGACCGCCCCAAGCGTGATTTCAGCGATCGGCCCCAAGGGGCATCGGCCGGCTTCAAGCCGCGCCCGCGTCCGACGGAGGCCACGGAAGAGGCCGGCGAACGCATCGCCAAGCGGCTGGCGCGCGCCGGGCTTGCCTCGCGCCGCGACGCCGAGGAGTTGATCGCCGCCGGCCGCGTCAAGGTCAACGGCCGCGCCCTGACTTCGCCGGCCTTCAACGTCATGCCAGGCGACATCATCCATCTCGACGGCATGGAGATCCCGCCGATCGAGCGCACGCGCCTGTTCCTGTTCCACAAGCCGGCCGGCGTCGTCACCACCAACCGTGATCCCGAAGGCCGCAAGACCGTCTTCGACGTGCTGCCGGCCGAATTGCCGCGGCTGATGACCATTGGCCGCCTCGATATCAACACCGAAGGCCTGCTGCTGCTCACCAATGATGGCGGCCTGTCGCGCGTGCTCGAACTGCCGGCCACAGGCTGGCTGCGCCGCTACCGCGTGCGCGTCCACGGCAAGGTCGAGGAAAGCGCGCTTGCGGGCCTGCGCGAAGGCATTGCCGTCGACGGCGTCTTCTACGGTGCCATCGAAGCCAGCCTCGACCGCGAGCAGGGCTCCAATGCCTGGCTGACGATCGGCCTGCGCGAAGGCAAGAACCGCGAAGTGAAGAACATCCTCGGCGCGCTCGGCCTCGACGTGACCCGGCTGATCCGCATTTCTTATGGCCCGTTCCAACTCGAGGATCTCCCCGAGGGCCACGTACTGGAGATCAAGGGTCGCGTGCTGCGCGATCAGCTGGGCGAGCGCCTGGTGGAGGAATCCGGCGCCAACTTCGACGCCGAGATAGCAAAACCCTTCTCCAACAAGCCGGTGCGGCGCACCGAAGTTCGCGAAGCGGAACCCGAGCGGCCGAAATTCACGCGCGACGGCGAGCGCCGGCCGATCGGCGAGGGCGGGCTGATCAAGAATCGCAAGCGCCGGGAAGGCAGCCGCGACGAGGCATTGGGCAAGCTGTCGACCAGTCCCGACAGAGGCGAGCGCCCGGAAAAGAGCTTCGGCGAACGCGGGCCTCGGCCCGAACGCGGCGGCTTCGGCGACAAGCCACGTGGCAGTTTCGGCGACAAGCCGCGTGGTGGCTTCGGCGACAAGCCGCGTGGTGGTTTTGGCGGTAAGAAATCCGAGCGCGAGCAGCGGCCGATCGAGCCGCCCGGCCAGCGCAAGGCCAATGTCTGGATGGCGCCAGGAGCCCGGCCGATCGGCAAGGGCAGGGCGGAAGCCGACGCCGCCAAGGCGGCGGAGGCCAAGGCGCGCAAGGCCTCGTTCAAGCCGGCCTATGGCAAGCCTGCTGGCAAACCGGGCGGCGCAAAGCCTTTCGGCAAGCCGCGTGGCGAGCGTCCGGCTGGCGGTGAACGGCCGCGTGGCGGCCCCAAGGGTCCCCGCACAAGATGAGGATCGTCGGCGGTGAGTTTCGTGGGCGCCCGCTGGCGACGCCCCGCGGTAGCGCCATCCGTCCGACGACCGACCGCACCCGCGAGGCCGTCTTCAATGTGCTGGCGCATCGCTTTGCCGAACAGCTGGACGGCGCGCGCGTGCTGGATCTGTTCGCCGGCACCGGCGCGCTTGGTCTGGAGGCGTTGTCGCGCGGCGCGTCCTACGGCGTCTTCATCGAGGAATCGGCCGAAGGCCGCGGCCTGATCCGCGACAATGTCGAGGCCTTCGGCCTGACCGGGCGCACCAAGATCTTTCGCCGCGACGCCACCGGCCTTGGCGAGGCGGGCACGCTGGCGCCGTTCGGCCTGGTCTTCGCCGATCCGCCCTACGGCAAGGGGCTGGGCGAGCGCGCCCTGCAATCGGCGAAAGCCGGCGGCTGGCTGCGCCCCGGCGCGCTCTGCGTGGTCGAGGAGGCGGCGGCGGTTCCCTTCGAGCCAGGCCCCGGCTTTTCGGTGCTGGACGAGCGCAACTACGGCGAAACCATCATCCGCTTCATCGAAGCCGCCTGATCGCCTGCGTTCATCGGTGGCCTCTTTGCCGCCGCCTTTGCCGGCAACAACAATTCACTTTGCTTGTCGCAAGCACCTTGCCTATCGTCTTGAAGAGAAAACCGGAGCCATTGATGACATCCAGGGCTGAATGGCTGCGGACGACACTGCTGGCAACCTCGCTGGTCTTCACGCTCACCGGCCCGACGCTGGCCGACAGCGCCGCGTCGCCTAACACGAAGCCGGCCGAGTTCAAGGTGACGGATTTCCTGCTCGACAACGGCATGGAGGTGGTCGTCATCCCCGACCATCGCGCGCCGATCGTCACCCATATGGTCTGGTACAAGATCGGCAGCGCCGACGAGCCGCCCGGCAAATCCGGCATCGCCCATTTCTTCGAACATCTGATGTTCAAGGCGACGACAAATCACGCCGCCGGCGAGTTCGACCGCGCCGTCTCCGACATTGGCGGCTCCAACAACGCCTTCACCTCCTACGACTACACCGCTTTCCACGAGACGGTGGCGCCCTCGGCGCTCGAGCAGATGATGGGCTTCGAGGCCGACCGCATGCGCAACCTCATCCTCACCGATGACGTCATCAAGACCGAGCGCGATGTGATCCTCGAGGAGCGCCGCTCGCGCATCGACAACAATCCGCAGGCCGTGCTCGACGAGGAAGTCGATGCCACGCTGTGGCAGAACCAGCCCTATCGCATTCCGGTCATCGGCTGGATGCAGGAGATGGAGCAGCTCAACCGTACCGACGCCGTCGCTTTCTATGACAAATACTACCGGCCCAACAACGCGGTGCTGATCGTGGCCGGCGATGTCGAGCCGGAGACGGTCAAGGCGCTGGCCGAAAAGACCTATGGCAAGGTGGCGCGCGGGCCCGACCTGCCGCCGCGCATCCGCCCCGTCGAGCCGGAGCAGAACACCAAGCGCACGGTCACCCTCACCGACGCCCGCGTCAGCGTGCCGAGTTTCTCGACGCAATGGGTGGTGCCGTCCTATCACACAGCCAGGCCGGGCGAGGCAGAGGCGCTCGACCTCTTGGCCGAGATCCTCGGCGGCGGCAATCGCAGCCGGCTCTACCAGGCGCTGGTGGTCAAGCAAGGCATCGCTTCCAACGCCGGCGCGTATTTCCAGGGCACCATGCTCGACGACACCAATTTCACCGTCTATGGCGCGCCGCGCGGCGACGCCAGGCTGGCCGACGTCGAGGCCGCGGTCGATGCGGAGGTGGCGCGCGTCGCCAGCGGCGGCGTCACGCCGGATGAGCTGGAAAAGGCCAAGGACCGCTACATCAGGTCGATGGTCTTTGCCCGCGACAAGCAGGACTCCATGGCCGAAATCTATGGCTCGACGCTGGCCACCGGCGGCAATGTGCAGGATGTCCAGCAATGGCCGGACCGCATCCGCAAGGTCACGACGGACGAGGTCAAGGCCGTCGCCGCGCGCTATCTGGTGTTGTCCCGTTCGACGACCGGCTATCTCTTGCCGCAGCAACAGGCGGGGAATTGATGATGACGAACCAGCACCGCGTCTCTGTCCCTTCTCCCCTCGTGCGGTCCGAAGGCCGGGGTGAGACCCGTGGCTCGCCCCAGGGCGGTGGCCTCGCGAAGCGAGGTCGGATGAGGGGTGTTCCAGCTTGGCAAGAACGGCGATCCTTCACCGACCCCTCGACCGTCTCGGCGCTGCGCGCCGATCCACCTTCTCTCACAAGGGGAGAGGGGAAGGCCCTGCACGCCCTCGCAACCCTCTTCCTCTCCATCCTCTTCCTGATCCTGCCCGCACTGGCCGCCCGCGCCATGGACATCCAGCAGGTGACCTCCTCCAAAGGCATCACCGCCTGGCTGGTCGAGGATTATTCCGTACCGATCGTCGCCGTCCGTTTCGTCTTCGGCGGCGGTTCGACGCAGGATCCGGTGGGCAAGGAGGGCGTCGCCAATCTGATGACCGGCCTGTTCGACGAGGGCGCCGGCCCCCTCGATTCGGAAGCCTTCCAGGTCAGGCTCGACGATGCCGGCGCCGAGATGAGCTTCGAAGAGACCCGCGACGGCGTCTATGGCTCCATGCGCATGCTGGCCGAACAGCGCGACGAGGCCTTCGATCTGTTGCGGCTGGCGGTCAACGAGCCGCGCTTCGACCAGGCGCCAATCGACCGCATCCGCGCCCAGATCCTGTCCGGCATCATCGCCAACGAGAACGATCCCGACACCGTGGCGCAGAACAAATGGGCGCGCGCCATCTATGGCGACCATCCCTATTCGCGCTCCGACCAGGGCACCAGGCAGAGCATCGCCGCCATCACGCAGGCCGATCTGAAGGCCCTGCACAAGGCGGTGTTCGCGCGCGGCGGCCTGCATGTCGCCGTGGTCGGTGCCATCGACGCGCAGACGCTGAAGAAGAAGCTGGACATGGTGTTCGGCGACCTGCCGCAGACCCAGGCGCTCGCCCCGGTCGCCGATGTCGAGCCGAAGCTGGCGCAGCGCGTCGAGGTCAATTACGACCTGCCGCAGACCTCGCTTCAGCTCGCCTGGCCGGGCGTGAAGCGCAAGTCGGCGGATTTCTTCCCCGCCGTGCTGATGAACGAGATTCTTGGCGGTGGCACCTTCACCTCGCGCCTGTTCGAGGAGGTGCGCGAAAAGCGCGGGCTGGCCTACAGCGTCAATTCCTCGCTGGTAAACCAGGACCATGCCAATGCGCTGATCGTCACCACCGGCACGCGCTCCGACCGCGCGGCCGAGACGCTCGGCATCGTGCGCGATGTCGCCAGGCGGTTGGCTGAGGATGGTCCGACCGAGGCTGAACTGGCGGCGACCAAGAAATATTTGATCGGCGCTTATGCCATCACCAATCTGGACTCTTCGAGTTCCATCGCCGCGACGCTGGTCGAATTGCAGCTCGACGATCTCGGCATCGACTACATGCAGCGCCGTGCCGGTTACATCAACGCGGTGACGCTCGACCAGGTCAAGGCGGCGGCCAAAAAGCTGCTGACGGCCGAGCCGACCATCATGGTGGTCGGGCCGCCGCTGGCCGGAGCCGGCAAGGGATGAGCCCAACCTTCGGCATAGCTTTTGGCGGCGGCGGCGCGCGCGGCCTGGCGCATATCCATGTCATCGAGGCGCTGGACGAACTCGGCATCAAGCCGGTGGCGATCGCCGGCTCGTCGATCGGCGCCATCATGGGCGCCGGCATGGCCGCGGGCATGACCGGCAAGGAGATCCACGACTATGCCCGCTCGATCCTCGGCCGCCGCGCCGAAGTGGCGAGCCGCATGTGGCGCGCGCGGCCTGGCACGATCGCGGAGGCCATGCAGAATGGCATCCGGGTCAGCCAGTTCAATGTCGAGCGCATCCTGAAGGCGTTCCTGCCCGAGGCCATTCCCGAAACCTTCGCCGATCTGAAAATCCCGCTGAAGGTGACCGCGACCGATTATTTCGGCCACAAGCTCGCCGTGTTCGATGAAGGCGATCTGCACTCGGCCCTGGCCGCCTCGGCCGCTATCCCCGCCGTGTTCCGCCCGGTGACGCGCGACGGCAGGCTGCTGATCGACGGCGGCATCTACAACCCCGTGCCGTTCGATCTCATCGAGAACGACGCCGACATCATCATCGGCGTTGACGTCGTCGGCGCGCCGGAAGAGGCCGACCGCAAGCATCCCACCTCCGTCGACCTGATGTTCGGCGCCACCCAGCTGATGATGCAGTCGATCATCGCCAACAAGCTGAAACAGTGCCAGCCCGACATCCTGGTCCGCCCAGCGGTCTCGAAATACCGCGTGCTCGATTTCCTGAAGATCGACGCCCTGATGAACGAGACGGCGGACATCAAGGATCAGCTGAAGCGCGAAGTGGCGAGGGTGGTTGAGGCGCGCAATGGCGCTGCCATCAAGGGGAGGCGAGGGAAAAAGGCCGGTTGAGTGACGGGACGCCGCAATTGGCAGTCCTGTGTCGAACTCTGTGTCATCCAGCCTGGAAAGCCCGCTATGACTTCGCCGTCACCGGCGCATACTCCAGCGCAACAACGCCGTTGCTGAAGGGCGTGGCCGAAATCAGCTCGAGCGGCACTTGTTCGCCCGGCGGGAACAGCGGCTTGCCCTGGCCGACAGCGCCGGGATAGCTGAGCAGCCTGACGCGGTCGACCAGCCCGTGGCGCAGTAAGTCCTGCGCCACGCTGAGGCTGCCATGCACATAGATGTTGCCGCCGCTGCCTTGCTTCAGCGTCCTCACCGCGTCCGGCAGCGAGCCTGTGAGCAATTCGGCCGGTTTCCAGTCGAGCGCCTTCAGGCTGGTCGAGGCGACGTATTTCGGCAGCGCGTTGAACCGGTCGGCAAAATCCCCGGTTTCCTTGGGCCATGAGCCGGCAAAGATCTCATAGGTCGTGCGCCCCAGAAGCATGGCGCCGCTGTCGGCGAGTTCATCCTCCTTGAACCTGTTCATCTCGTCATTCCAGGTCACGCCAGGCAGTTTTTCGACCTCGGCAATGCCATCGACGCTGATGAATTCGGTGACGATGAGTTTTCGCATGGCATTCTCCTGCTTCGCTCAAAGGACGAACCGCATGGGCCTTTTGCTACATGCTCTGGAAAAATCGCGGGTGGTTTGTCACAGAAGGAGTTTCCCAAGCCTAAACCAGGCTCCAAAGTCGAATTTTGGTGCTACATCTCAGCCGATATTCCCAAAGCTGCAGGAAGATCATGGGATTCGGGGTATTCGTCCACCGCTCTGATTCGATCTACGATGACAGCCCCGCTGAGCGATATCAGTTCCCCAGCCAGTATCTGCGCCGTGTGGAAGCATGTGTCGGCGATTGGATCATCTACTATGAACCTAGCAAGGTAGAAGATACTCGTGGCTATTTCGCCCTGGCGAAAGTCCAGCAGGTTATCCCTGATCCCGTGGCGCCTGGTATGTATCTCGCTTTGATCGAGCCGGGATCATACCTCGATTTCGCCAATCCCGTTCCATTCAATGGGATGGACGGGCTCGCTGAGCGAGGTTTGCTTAACGACCAAGGACGGATTTCTGGTCGCGCTCAATCGGCCGTCCGACCGATCAGTCCGAGCGACTTTAACCGCATTCTCGATCTGGGCCTTGACGCTCGTGAGCCACTGCTGCCACGCGTCGATGAAATCGGCATTTCATCCGGGTTTCAGGATGAAGAGGCGCCATTCCAGTTCGAGCACAGCCGCGACCGCATAAGTTACATCGGATCGCGAATCGTGCGGGACCGCATTTTCCGTCGCATCGTCTTGCGCGCCTATGACGAGCGTTGCGCGATCACGGGACTCAAATTGATAAATGGCGGTGGTCGGGCGGAAGTTGCCGCTGCACATATTAGACCCGTCGAAGCGAACGGGCCCGATGTCGTCAACAATGGGCTCGCACTATCAGGTACGGCGCATTGGATGTTCGATCGTGGATTGATCAGCCTCTCCGACGATCTGGAAATCCTGATCTCGCGGCAGGTCAATGACCTCGAGAGCGTGCAAGGGTTCATAAACAAGACCCGCCGCGCGCTTCCGCCTCGCCGACAGCTCGAACGCCCGCATCCTCATTTCCTGCGATGGCACCGCGAGCACTGCTTCAAGCAGTGAGGTGACGAGTAGTTGCCGGCCTGGGCTGGCAGACTGGAGAGTCCCCCTCAGTCCTTCGCGCGCTCCACATAGGACCCATCGGCCGTCATCACCACCACGCGGGTGCCGGGCGCGATGTGCGGCGGCACTGCGGTGCGCACGCCGTTGGAAAGCACGGCGGGCTTGTAGGAGGACGATGCCGTCTGGCCCTTGGTCGTCGGCTCGGTCTCGACCACTTCGAAAGTGGCGCGCTGCGGCAGGACCAGGGAAATCGCGATGCCGTTGAACTGGGAAACCTGCACCGGCATGCCTTCCTGCAGATAGGGTGCCGCGTCGCCGACCACGGCTTCGCTCACCGCCACCTGGTCGTAGGTTTCCGGGTTCATGAAGTGAAAACCTTCGCCGTCGGCGTAGAGGAAGGTGTGCTCGCGCTCCTCGACATAGGCACGCTCCACCTGCTCGGTGGTGCGGTAGCGCTCCGAAACCTTCACCCCGTCGCCGATGCGGCGCATGTCGAGCTGGGTCACGGGTGTGCCCTTGCCTGGGTGGATGTTTTCGGCAAAGAGGATCACATAAAGCTTGCCGTCCTTGTCGACGACATTGCCTTTGCGGAGCGAACTGGCGATGACTTTCACCACGGTTTTAAATCCTGCGAGAGTTAGTGGGCGTTTGCCGGCTTGTGCGGCGCTGGATGGGGGCCTAGCGCATCTTGGCGCGAACCGCCAGCCCCCCAGGTGCCTCGGCACGCCTTCAAATCGCCCATGACCGCCGCTTCGCCCTGGTGGACGCCGCATGTCCATGCCGACCGCCGCCCGCGCCTGATGCTGCGCAATGGGCTCACGTCAGCCTTGCGCGAGTGGTTCGCTCGTCACGATTTTGTCGAGGTGGAAACCGCGACGCTGCAGGTCTCGCCCGGCAACGAGGCGCATCTGGCGGCTTTCGCCACGGAAGCGGTCGGGCCGGATGGCGCGCGCGCGCCACTCTATCTCCACACCTCGCCGGAATTCGCCTGCAAGAAGCTGCTCGCCGCCGGCGAGAACAGGATTTTCAGCCTCGGCGCCGTCTGGCGCAACCGCGAGCGCGGCCCCTTGCACCATCCCGAATTCACCATGCTCGAATGGTACCGGGTGGGCGAGACCTATGAGAGCCTGATGCGCGATTGCGCCGACCTGCTGGCGCTGGCCGCGACGAGGGCAGGGGCCACGCGCTTTTCCTTTCGGGGCCGCGACTGCGATCCGTTCGGTGAGCCGGAACGGCTGACGGTGGCGGATGCCTTCTTGCGCCATGCCGGCATCGATCTGCTGGCCACGGTCGCCGCCGATGGCGGCACCGACCGGGACGCGCTCTACGCCGCGCTGGGTCGAGCCGGCCTGCGTACTGCGCCCGACGATAGCTGGGCCGACCTGTTCAGTCGGGTGATGGTGGAAAAGATCGAGCCCAATCTCGGCCTCGGCCGCGCCACCATTCTTTGCGAATATCCGGTCGCCGAGGCGGCGCTTGCCCGGCCAAGCCCGCGCGACCCGCGCGTCGCCGAGCGCTTCGAGCTCTATTGCTGCGGCGTCGAACTCGCCAACGGCTTTGGCGAACTCACCGATGCCGAGGAGCAGCGCCGGCGCTTCATGGTCGAAATGGACGAGAAAGAGCGCATCTATGGCGAGCGTTATCCTCTGGACGAGGATTTTCTCGCCGCGCTTGCCATCATGCCGCAAGCCAGCGGCATCGCGCTCGGCTTCGACCGGCTGGCTATGCTGGCCACTGGCGCGCAGAAAATAGAGGACGTGATCTGGACGCCGGTCGCCGGCTCTTGAGCCACAGGCGTCGTGGTGCCCCGTCTTAGTGCGCGAAAACCTGCTCCAGCGAGCGAAAACCCTTGAATTCCAGGGCGTTTCCGGAGGGATCGCGGATGAACAGCGTCGCCTGTTCGCCGGGCTCACCCTTGAAGCGGACCATCGGCCGTTCCAGCCAGTCTATATCGTCGCGCGCTTCCAGCCGGGTCGCCAGGCGCTGCCAGTCATCCATCAGCAGCACGGCGCCGAAATGCGGGATCGGCACCAGAATGCCGTCGACCTTGCCGTCGCTGGCGGCTTGCGCGGCCTGCGGCCGCAAATGCGCCGACATCTGGTGGCCGTAAAGATCGAAGTCCACCCAGGTCGCCGACGAGCGGCCGATCGCGCAGCCCAGCACTTCGCCATAGAAAGTGCGGGTTTCATCGAGATCACGGACCGGGAAGGCGAGATGGAAAGGCGTCATGAAGGATGCTCCGTGCGGGCTGCGGCCTGTTTTTGCGTCACAGGGTTCGCGATGGGAACCATGTAGTGATGCATTTTGATTGAAGCCTATGCCATTGCACAAGCCGGACCGGAACAATAGATGGGTGGGCGCGGCCGCAAGCTGGCCGCGACAACCAGGATCACAGGCATGGCCGACACATCAGACGCTAAAAAACTGACCGACCGCGTCGCGGCGCTGGTCGAGGCCGCCAAGAAGGCCGGCGCCGATGCCGCCGACGCGGTCGCTGTGCGCGGCCGCTCCACCGGTGTGTCGGTGCGGCTCGGCAAGGTCGAGGCCACCGAATCGTCGGAGGCCGAGGATGTCTCGCTGCGCGTCTTCGTCGGCCGGAAAGTGGCGAGCGTCTCGGCCACTGCCGCATCCGACCCGCGCTCACTGGCCGAGCGCGCCGTCGCCATGGCGAAAGTCTCGCCCGAGGATCCCTATCAGGGTCTCGCCGATCCCGCGCTGCTGGCCAAACAGACACGCGATCTCGACCTGTTCGACGCCACCGACGTGTCGGCCGACCAGTTGAAGGAAGCAGCCCTTGCGGCCGAAGCGGCGGCACTTGCCGTCAAGGGTGTGACCAATTCGGCCGGCAGCGGCGCCAGTGCCGGGCTGGGCGGTATCGTGCTGGCCACCTCGCACGGCTTCATCGGCCACTATGTCGGCTCGCGCTTCTCGCGCTCCGCCAGCGTCATCGCCGGCGAGGGCACCGGCATGGAGCGCGACTATGAATTCTCCTCGCGTCAGCACTTTGCCGATCTCGACGCGCCGGAGGATATCGGCCGCAAGGCCGGCGAACGCGCCGTGCGCCGCATCGGCGCGCGCAAGGCGGCGACGGGGCCGGTCGACGTGGTGTTCGACCCGCGCGTCGCGCGCGGCATCGCCGGCCATCTTGCCGGCGCCATCAACGGCGCGTCCGTCGCCCGCAAGACCTCGTTCCTGCGCGACATGATGGGCAAGCAGGTGGCCGCGTCCGCAGTCACCGTCACCGACGACCCGCTCAGGCCGCGTGGCCAGGCCTCGCGCCCGTTCGATGGCGAGGGCGTCGAGGGCGAAAAGCTTCTCATGGTCGAAAAGGGCGTGCTCAACCACTGGTTCCTGTCGACCTCGGCCGCGCGGGAACTGGGATTGATCACCAACGGCCGCGGATCGCGCAGCGGCTCCTCCGTGTCGCCATCCTCCACCAATCTCGCCATCGAACCGGGCGAACGCTCGCCGGAGGATTTGATCAAGTCGCTCAAGAGCGGCTTCTATGTCACCGAAGTGTTCGGCCAGGGCGTCGACATGGTGACCGGTGAATACAGCCGCGGCGCCTCGGGTTTCTGGATCGAGAACGGCGAACTTGCCTATCCGATCGCCGAAGTCACCATTGCCTCGAACCTGAAGACCATGTTCCTCAACATGGTGCCGGCTGATGACCTCGACCGCAATTTCGGCACCGCCGCGCCGACGCTCCTGATCGAAGGCATGACCCTTGCCGGAGCCTGAACTGACCGCTGCCTCTTCCGGCGCCATTGGCGATCTGCCGTTGCTGCGCGACGCCGCCCGCGAGGCCGGTCTGATCGCCATGCAGTACTTCGGCAACAGCCCACAAGTCTGGATGAAGGGCGGCACCTCGCCGGTCAGCGAAGCGGATCATGCCGCGGACGCTTATCTGCGCCGCACGCTGCTGGCGGCGCGGCCGGACTATGGCTGGCTGTCGGAAGAGACGGTCGACGATCCAGCGCGGCTTTCGGCGCGCCGCACCTTCGTCGTCGATCCGATCGACGGCACGCGCGGCTTCCTCGAGGGACAGCGCACTTGGTGCGTCAGCGTCGCTGTGGTCGAAGCGGGCCGCACGCTTGCCGGCGTGCTCGAATGCCCGGCGATGGACGAGACCTACTGGGCGCTGCCCGGCCAGGGCGCGTTCCGCAACGGCAAGCGCATTGGCGTGCGCACGCTTGGCGACAAGGCCGAGATTTCAGGATTGAAGCAGCTGATCGAGCTGGTGCCGGCCGGCTGGCAGAAGCGGCTGGTGCGCGCGCCCTACAGCCCTTCGCTCGCCTACCGCCTGGCGATGATCGCCAACGGCGCGCTCGACGCCACCTTCGTCAAGCCGAATGCGCATGACTGGGACATCGCCGCCGCCGATCTCATCCTGCGCGAGGCCGGCGGGCTGTTGCTCGACCCGCTTGGCCGCGCGCCGCTCTATGCCGGCGAGGTGACCCGTCACGGCGCGCTCGCCGCCGGCAGCGGAGAATTGCTGGGGGTGCTCGTCGATGTCATCGCCGGGCTGGATGCGTGAAAGCACATTCGCAGGTTCCAAAGTCGGCGGCTTTGGTCTAGACCTGTCACAAACTCACAATATGTGAAGGACCGACATGACCGCGGAAGACGGGAAGAAACAGCTTTTGCATCTGGTGTTCGGCGGCGAACTGAAGAAGCTTGGGAGCACCGAGTTCCGCGATCTCGACGGGCTCGACATTGTCGGTATCTATCCCGATTATCAATCCGCGCACACGGCGTGGAAGGCCAAGGCGCAAGCCAGCGTGGACAATGCCCATATGCGTTATTTCGTCGTTCATCTGCACCGTCTGCTTGACCCCGACAACAAGGCTGCCGGTTGACTTCGATGGAGCATGACCTGGCGAAAGGGCCAGCCAGCGACACCGCGCCGACTCGCAGGGGCGGCAGCCGCGCGACCAAAACGTTCTGGCGCAAGGTGCGCGAACCGCTCGCGCAGTCACGATTCGTCAAGAACGCCATTGCCAGCCTGCTCGCGCAGTTCGTACGGCTGGTTCGCCTGACCAGCCCCCTGGTCGCCGGATCGGCGCGCTTTGCGGGCGGCGCCTATGCCGAATTCGAGCCCGGCATCATCGCCCTGTGGCACGGCCAGCATCTTTTGACGCCGGCCTACTACCCCAAGCGCAAGCCGCTGGTCGCCATGGTGTCGCGCAGCGCCGATGCCGAGCTCAACGCGCTGATGCTGGAGAAATTCGGCATCGAGGCGGTGCGCGGGTCCGGCGGGCGCGACAATGCCCGCCATCTCGACAAGGGTGGCGCCAAGGCCCTGATTGCCCTCAAAAAGTCGCTCACCGCCGGCAAGAACGTCGCCATGATCGCAGACATTCCGCATGGCACGCCGCGCGACGCAGGGCTCGGTATCGTTCTCCTGGCGCGCCTCTCGGGCCGGCCGCTGCTGCCTGTCGCCATCGCCACCAGCCGCCGCAAGGTGCTGGAAAAGAGCTGGGACAAGACCACCATCAACCTGCCTTTCGGCCGGTCCGCCGTGACCATCGGCGCGCCGATCTTTGTCGCGGCCGACGCCGATGACGCCGAAATGGAGCGCAAGCGCCAGGAAATCACCACCGCGCTCAATGCCGCGACGGCAGAGGCTTATCGTCTCGTGGATGGCCGGCGATGAGCGGTCGCTGGGCGCGCGCCATGCTGACCGCATACCGTTTCGCCGGTGCCGCGGCCTATCCGCTGGTCGGGCCCTATGTCGCCTGGCGCACCTCGCGCGGCAAGGAAGACCGCCACCGTCGCCGCGAGCGCTATGGCGTCGCCGGCCGCCCGCGCCCCGAAGGGCCCGTGATCTGGATCCACGCCGCGAGCGTCGGCGAGACCCTGGCCGTGGTGCCGCTGGTCGAGAGCATTCTCGATTATGGCGTCAACATCGTGCTGACGACCGGCACGGTGACATCGGCCCAGGTCGCCGACGAGCGGCTCGGCGACCGCATCATCCACCAATATGTGCCGCTCGACCTCAAGCCGGCGGTCAGCCGGTTCCTCGATCACTGGCAGCCGGACCTTGCGATCATCGCTGAATCCGAGATCTGGCCGATGACCATCCTCGAGCTTGGCGCGCGCCACGTGCCGCAGGTGCTGGTCAATGGCAGGCTGTCCGACCGCTCTTTCACCTCGTGGAAGAAGCGCGCCAACATCGCCGAGGCGCTGTTCGAGAATCTCGCCCATGTCGTTGCCCAGTCCGATGTCGACGGCGAGCGTTTTCGCGTGCTTGGCGCCCGGCCGGTCACGGTGTCGGGCAACCTCAAGGTCGACACCAACCCGCCGCCCGTCGACGAACGGGTGCTGGCCGGCTTGCAGCGGCAGGTCGGCGGCCGCCCGACCTGGGCGGCGATCTCGACCCATGACGGCGAGGAAGTGGTGGCAGCGGAAGTCCATGCGATGCTGCACAAGCGTCACCATGGTCTGTTGACGATCGTCGTTCCGCGCCATCCTGATCGCGCCGAAAGCCTTGCCGCGCAGATTTCCGGCATGGGGCTGAAGGTCGCGCGCCGCAGCAAGGGCGACCGTATCGGGCCCGACACCGATATCCTGCTCGGCGACACGATCGGCGAGATGGGGCTCTATCTCCGGTTGACCGAAATCGCTTTCGTCGGCCGCTCGCTGACCTCCGAGGGCGGGCAGAATCCGCTCGAGCCGGCCATGCTCGACACAGCGGTTCTGGCCGGCCGCAATGTGCAGAATTTCCGCGAGGCCTATCAGCGCCTGATCGACAGCGGCGGCGCCAAGCTGGTGCGCGATCGCGACATGCTGGCCGGGGCCGTCAACTTCCTTTTGACCAACGAAGTGGCGCGCCATGAGATGATGGCGGCCGGTGTGGCGACCGTCGACGAGATGCGCGGCGCGCTGGCGCGCACGCTGAAATCGCTCGAACCCTATATCCAGCCGCTGGTCGTCAAGTCGCGCCTGAAGGGCGCCAACGGGCGCTAGCGTGGCCTCCGAAGCACCACCATTCTGGTGGGAAGAGCCGGACTGGAAAGTCCTGGCGCTGTCGCCGCTGTCGGCCGTCTATGCGCTCGTTGCCGGCCGCGGCATGCGGCGGGCCAGGCGTGAGAAGATCGAGGCACCGGTCCTGTGCGTCGGCAATTTCACCGTTGGCGGCACCGGCAAGACACCGGTCGCCATCGCGCTCGCCCAACAGGCCAAGCGCATGCGGCTGAAGCCCGGCTTCCTGTCGCGCGGCCATGGCGGTTCGTTCGCCGAACCGCATGTCGTCGATATCAATCACGATGCCGCCAAGCATGTCGGCGACGAGCCGCTGCTGCTGGCCGAACACGCCCCGGTCGCGGTGACGCCGAACCGCGCCGCCGGCGCCCGGCTGCTCTTGGCAAAGCATGGCTGCGATTTCCTGATCATGGATGATGGCTTTCAGAGCGCGCGCATCCATATCGACTATGCGCTGATCGTCGTCGACGCCCGCTACGGCATCGGCAATGGCCGCGTCATTCCGGGCGGCCCGCTCAGGGCAAAGATCGTTGACCAACTGGTCTTCACCAGCGGGCTGTTGAAGATGGGCGAGGGCACCGCCGCCGATGCCGTGGTGCGCCAGGCGGCGCGTGCCGGCCGGCCAATCTTCGAGGCGCACACGGAGCCCCGCAGCAAGACCGGGCTTGCCGGCAAGCGGTTCCTGGCCTTCGCCGGCATCGGCCATCCCGACAAATTCTTCGACACGGTGCGCGAGGCCGGCGGTGAGGTGGTCCTCTCAAAACCCTTTCCGGACCATCATTTCTACGCCGAGGACGAACTCGGCGAACTGGCGGTGACGGCGCGCGCCGAAGGGCTGGGGCTCATCACCACGGCCAAGGACGCCGCCCGGTTGCGCCACGGCGCCTCGCAGGACTTTCTCGACAGGCTCGAGGTGCTGGAAATCGACACGGTTTTCGATCTCGACCATGTGCCCGAGCGCATCATCGAGGAAACGCTCGATGCCTGGCGGCAGCGCAGGCTGAGAAGCTAGCTACGCTTGCGCAGCTCCGGATGCATCTCGATTTCGCGGCGCAGCGAAGCGGTGGCGTTGACGTAGGGCTCCTGCCTGGCGACGCTCCAGTATTTCAGCTCGTCCAGGGGGATGTTTTCCCCGGTCACCGCACAGCGCACGAACGAGCCGGGACTGGTGACCTGGAAATCGCCATCGAGATAGCGGATGCGGGCTTCCTTGCCGCCCGGGCCTTCGAAACGGTTCATCATGCGGTGGTGCCAAGTGTCATACAGATTTCATCGCCACAAATCCGCGGCCGGGTCAAGCTTGCGACAAGCCTCGGACAATGCTGAGGCACTAGGACAGGTGCGAAAAGCGCTTTTATCGGGGGCATGATGGATATTTCTTCCGCCCGCCTGGCTTCCTTGCTCAAGGAGGCGATGACGCCGCAACCCGTGCCGTCGGCGAAGGCCGATCCGGTCAGGACGGCGCTGGTCAGGGAACTGGTCCAGCCCGCCGCGCCCTCTTTGTTCGCGCAACGCACGGCGCCCGCTTTGCTGGCGATGCCGGCGGCGCCGATGGCCGTCAAATCGCAGCAGATTGCTTCTTCCGGCATCGTCGAGGCCTATCAGGCCCAGCTCGACACACGGGACGAGGCGGTGTTGGCAACGACCGTAGCGAGGAGAACGGCGCCCGAAGCCGAAACGCAGCGCGGCGCCGTGCCGCCTTCGGCAACGGCCAATGACAACGCGCCCGCCAGGGCTGCCGGGGTGTCCTTGTTGTCGTTTATCCCGTCGCAGGTTCCGGTGCCGCAAAACGCCGCCATGGGGATGTCGTCGGGACGGCGAAGGCCAGCCAATCAATCTCACGCCGCCGCCGTACCCAATCCCGAGGGCCTGCTGGTGAGAATCGGCTTTGTTTCGATCATGACCGGTTTGCTGGCAACAATGATGTTCGGGTTCGTTCTGCTGCTGCTTCGCTGAACGAATCGAAGATAGGCCGGGAGACCTATCGCTCCGCTTCGATGAACGCCTCGATCTTGTCCGGCGCCAATCCGGCCTGCCGCGCGATGCGGCGGGCAAGGTCGGCCGCCGCCGTGCGCGGCCGCCCCAGCGGCCGGTCGAGCCAATAGGAAACCGGGTTGAGCGCGGTACGCTCGTCGACCGCGGTGATCCGGCCCGACTGCAACTGATGTCCGGTCAGCGGCGGACGCGCCAGCGCAATGCCGAGCCCGTAGGCGGCGGCATCGAGCACCAGATTGTAGTCCTCGAAGCGGCGATCCTGCGGGCGCGGGCGATAGTCCATGCCCTGCGCGGCGAACCAGGCGCGCCAGCCGGAAGCGTCGGAATCGTTGATCAGCGGGAATTTGAGCAGCCGGGCCGGGTCGCCGCGGCCGATGTCCCGTGCCAGCTCGGTCGATGCGACAGGGAAGACATGTTCCTCGAACAGCTGCACCGAAACACGGCCCGGAATGACTCCACGGCCACAGCGGATCGACAGATCGATGCCTTCATCGGCAAGGTCGGCCTGGCGGATGTCGACATCGAGCACGATGCGCAGCTTGGTCGGATTGTTCTCCAGTGCCGCCATGCGCGGCATCAGCCACAGCCCGCTGACCGAGGGGATCGAGGTCAGCCGCACCACCGCCGTGCCGCGCGGCTCGACCCAGCGGTCGGAATGGCTCGAAATCAGCGCGAAAGCCTCCGACGTGCGCAGATGCAGCCGGTTGCCTTCGATCGTCAGCGTCACGCCGCGCGCGCCGCGATCGAACACTTTCAGGCCCAGCCAGTCCTCGAGCTTGGCGATCTGACGGCTGATGGCCCCGTGGGTGATGTTGAGCTTTTCGGCGGCCGCGGAAAAACTGCCGGTTCGTGCCGCCGCGTCGAAGGCACGCAGGGTTTCGAGCGGCACCATTGTGTCTGAGCTGTGATCCATAGTCACAGGTGATCCTCGATTTGGTCGTTTGTCAACAGGCGGGAAAAGGCGTTTTGTGGCCTCCAGGACGGGAACAGCATGAGGACGGTGAGATGAGCGCGATGACGGGCACGTTGAATCAGACACAGCGGATGGACACCACGGCCGCCATCGCCGTGGCGCTGACGGTGGTCGGCTGGGCCTCTGCTTTTCCGGCCATCCGCGCCGGCCTTGCCGCCTTCGGGCCGCTGGAACTGGGCTCCCTGCGCTTTGCCATCGCCGCGGTGCCGGCGGCGATCTTCCTTGCAGTCAAGCGTCCGGCGCTGCCCAGGCTCGACGAGTTGTGGCGCCTCGTCTTTGGCGGGGCAATTTTCGTCGCGCTCTACACCGCCATGCTCAATTTCGGCGAGCTGACCGTCTCGGCTGGAGCCGCCGGCTTCATCATCAATGTCAGCCCGATCTTCACCGCCATCATGGCGATGGCGCTTCTGGGCGAACGCTTTTCAAGGTGGGCCTGGGCTGGCACGGCGATATCCTTCGCCGGCATCGGCGTCATAGCAATGGCAGACGGACAAGGCTTGCATTTCAATGCTGGCGCACTGCTCGTGCTTGGCTCCGCGCTCTGTTCGGCCGTCAACACCATCGTCCAGAAGCCGCTATTTGCCCGCCATCACCCGCTGACCATCTCGGCCTCCAACATGGTGCTCGGAGCGCTTTGTCTGTCCCCCTTTCTGCCGAGCGGCTTTGCGCAGGCAGCCGTCGCCAACACCGCCGGTCTCGGCGCCGTCATCTTTCTTGGCATCGTGCCCAGCCTGATCGCCTATGCCGCCTGGGCAACAGCGCTATCGCGTCTGCCGGCCGCACGAGCCTCGAACTTCCTCTATCTGGTTTCGCCGATGTCTGCCCTGATCGGCTTCTTCTGGCTGGGCGAAGTGCCGACACTGCTCGGCATCCTCGGCGGCGCGCTGGCACTCGGCGGCGTCATCGTGGTGAATTTGAAGCGCTAGACCAAAGGTTGGCTGTCTTTCCCGAATCAGGACGAGAGCCTCGCGTCATAGGCTGATGACGCCGATCTACTGGAATGTGCAGAAGAAACGGAGCGGGGCAGGGATATCATCTCCGTGAGTTTCCGCGATGGCCGTGCGGCGTATGAGGAGGTTATGTCTTTGACCGCAAGGCCGAGAAGTACCGCCCGAGGACATGAGACGGTTCCCATCAACAAGATGGCCCACGGGGCCGCGTTATCGGCCGCGAAGGCGTATTGTGATGGAGACGGAAATCGAATCGCCTGCCGTTAGATTGCACTTGCGCCGGACGTCATCCTTCAGGGGTAAAAGATAGCTTCCGTCCTTGGGAAACAGAGATGTGCCGAACATGAAGTCGTCAATGGTCGCCTCGACAGGTATCACCCCCCAGCCATAGGTCGCGAACTTCGCGACTTTTTTGATCTCTTCCCCATGCTGCTCGGGTATTGGCGCGAAGAAGTATGGCGAAGGGCCCCTCCAGTGGATCACCACGGCTTCGACCTGGAACCGGACCGTCAACTCGCCGCTCACAGACTCACCGCCACTGGGAAACCGCTCACTCGGGTACTCCGAAGTAAGCACGATAGTGCTCCAGGTGAGCCGCCGCGGAAAATTCCTCGAAGTCGCCGGCAGCCTCGCATTCTTTCAAATAGGCAAGCGCCTTTGTGGCAACCTCGCCAGACTGCTTCATCAGGAAATTCTTGGTGTTTTGCAGACCATTGCCGCAAAGAAATTGGACATCCAGGGAGCTGAACAGATCGAAACCTGATGACTTGGCGTCCCAAATTCGCAGGACGTCTTCGTCCATTGCTTTGCTGAAGAGCTGAACACAACAGAGCAATGCCAAGTCATCTTCCCGTCCATCGCCTTTGCGCTCGCGATCGGCTTCATGCGCTAAGAGATCGCGAATGCGAGGCAAATCCTCATCTTTCGGCACGAGGCCAAATTGCTGCAGTGAGTCCCTGGTGTTCATCACCGCCGCCCGAACAGCCGCTCGATATCCGCCAGCTTGAGCTCGATATAGGTCGGGCGGCCATGGTTGCAGGTGCCGGATCCCGGCGTCGCTTCCATCTGGCGCAGCAGCGCGTTCATCTCCTCGGCCTTGAGCAGGCGTCCTGAACGCACCGAGCCATGGCAGGCCATGGTGGCGGCGATCTTGTCCAGCCTTTCCTTGAGTGTCTCGACGGTGTCGTTGT
This sequence comes from Mesorhizobium sp. WSM4310, assembly GCF_007003935.1. Lineage (NCBI taxonomy): Bacteria > Pseudomonadati > Pseudomonadota > Alphaproteobacteria > Hyphomicrobiales > Phyllobacteriaceae > Mesorhizobium > Mesorhizobium sp. WSM4310. Next base: position 124,450 of record NZ_VFTA01000008.1, on the reverse strand, counting down.
CGGCGATCTCGTCGGCGAGATCGCGCACCAATTGCCGGACATTGGTCTCGCCCAGCATCGACGGCGTCTCGCGCACGGCAACAGCACCCGGACCGAAACGCTCGATGCCGAGGCCGAAGCGGGCGAGCGTTTCGGCATGCATGGCCAACCGCTCGGCATCCTCTTCCGGCAGGTCGATGATCTCAGGCAGGAGCAGCATCTGCGAGGGCACGGGGCGCGAATGCAGGGCGTTCTTCAGCGCTTCGTAAACCAGCCGCTCATGCGCCGCGTGCTGATCGACGATGACGAGCGAATCCCTGGTCTGGGCAACGATGTAATTCTCATGCACCTGCGCGCGTGCCGCTCCGAGCACCGTGCCGAGCAGCGTCTCGGCCGCCTCGCTCTGCCCGGCGCGCGCGTCGGCACTGGCAAGCGCGCCGGTATCGAACGCCGCCTGATCGGGTTCGCCAAACCCGCCATGCCTTTCGCCGGCGCGCTCGAAGCCCGCACCTTCGAATTGCATGTCCAGCGGCCGCTGCGGCGAGCGCGAGGGATCGAAACCGGAGCCGGATGCATGGAATGCTGCTTCGTAGCTGCGATGGCCATTGGCCGGGCCGCCATGATTGTAAGGCGCGGCACCGGGCCGGAACGCCGCCACCATGCCCGCGGCTCCCGTCGTGGCCGAGCGGATGCCGGCATCGGCCAGGGCCTGGCGGATGGCGCCGACGATCAGCCCGCGCACCAGGCCCGGATCGCGGAAGCGCACATCGGCCTTGGCCGGGTGGACATTGACGTCGACGATGGCCGGATCGAGCGAAAGAAACAGCACCGTCACCGCGTGGCGGTCGCGCGGCAGCACATCGGCGAAGGCGCCGCGGATGGCGCCCGCGATCAGCTTGTCACGCACCGGCCTGCCATTGACATAGGCATATTGCTGCAGCGCGTTGGCGCGGGTGAAGGACGGGATCGACACATGGCCGGTCAGGTGCACGCCTTCGCGCATCGCGTCGATGGCGATGGAATTGTCGGGAAATTCCGCCCCCATCACCTGGGCGACGCGGCGCAGGCTGCCTTCCGGACTGTCATCGGTCGCCGGCAATTCCAGGGTCGAGCGGTCGGAACCGGCGAGCGTGAACCGCACGGCCGGAAAGGCGATGGCGATGCGTTTGACGACATCGCTGGTCGCCGAGCTTTCAGCCCGCTCGCCCTTCATGAATTTGAGCCGCGCCGGCGTGGCGAAGAACAGATCGCGCACCTCGACGGTTGTGCCGCGGTTGGCTGCCGCCGGTCTGACGGGCAGCACGCGGCCGCCCTCTATGCCGATCTCGGCGGCGCTGTCGCCCAAAGCCGTGCGCGAGCGGATCGACAGCCGCGATACCGAGCCGATCGACGGCAGCGCCTCGCCGCGAAAGCCGAGCGAGCGGATGTCGTTGATATCCTCGGCGAGTTTGGAGGTGCAGTGGCGCGCGATCGCCAGCGAAAGCTCCGGCTCGGGGATGCCGGAACCGTCATCAGTGACGCGGATCAGGTTCAGCCCGCCAGCTGAGGTGACGATTTCGATGCGTGATGCGCCAGCATCGAGCGCATTCTCGACCAGTTCCTTGACCACGCTCGCCGGACGCTCGATGACTTCGCCGGCGGCGATCTGGTTGATCATCGTTTCGGAAAGCTGGCGAATGGGCATGGCGACAGTATAGGAGGATTCGTGTCGTGCGGGCGAGGGCGAACTGCGGTGGAACGGTGAAACGGCTTTATGCCTGCGCCGCCAGCCAGTCTCTTACCTTGCGGACATTGTCGCTGAGCTCCCGGTTCTTCGGCCACACGACGTAGAACGCCTTGCCGGTCTTGAGCACGTGGTCCGTCACCTGCACCAGAAGTCCCGTCGCCAGCAGCCGCTCGGCAAGGTGCCGCCAGCCGAGCGCAATGCCTTGCCCCTCCATCACGCCCTGGATGACCAGGCCATAATCATTGATGCGCAGGCCGCGCGCGGCGTCGCCGAGGCTGCCGCCGGCCGACTGGAACCATTCGTCCCAACTCGCCGCCTCGCGATACGGCTCCTCCAGATGGATGAGACGGTGCTTGGCCAATTCCCCGACGGTCTTCGGCATGCCGAACTTGGCCAGGTAGCTGGTGCCGGCGACGGGGAAGATCTCCTCATCGGCAAGCGGCAACGAATGGTAGTCCGGCCAGTCCCGGGGCTCGCCGCCGCGCACGGCGAGCGGGATGCCTTCGGCGATGATGTCGAGGTCGCGGTCGGCGGTCTGGATGCGCAGGTCGATGCCCGGCAATTCGTCACGGAACTGCTGCAGGCGCGGCATCATCCAGAACGAGCCGAAGGCGGTCGATGCGGCGAGCGTCACGTGGCCGCCGGTCGCCTGCAGGCGCAGATCCTCGGCCGACTTGCGGATATGCGACAGCCCCAGCGAGACATCGGCGTGGAAGCGTTCGCCGGCTTCGGTCAGGCTGACCTGCCGGTGGCGGCGCTGGAACAGCTTGGCGCCGAGCTGCTCTTCCAGCCCCCGCACCGCGTAGGAGACGGCTGCCTGCGTCATGCCGAGCTCGCGCCCGGCGGCGGTGAAGCTCGACAGCCGGCCGGCCGCCTCGAAGACGATCAGGCTGCCGGCGGAGGGCAGGAGGTGGCGCAGGCTTCGCATAAGCACAGCTTATACAGAAGATCAGGATTTTCCAGCGTCACAGCCATATTTCGGGTCGCTAACGTGGTGGCCGGAAGAAGGAGGCTCCATGAACGTACCGGCCGTCGAATTGACCGAACAGACCCACCGCCGCGGCGGTGGCCGTGTTGGCCGCAAGGCGCTCAGAAGCGCGCCGATCGCTTCCTTTCCGACCTTGGTGCGCAACATCCCCGTCTATGAGATTGTGCCTGACGAGGCGGTGGAACTGATCCACGAGGAATCGCTCAAGATCCTCGAGGAGGTGGGCTGCGAATTCCGCGACGACGGCGCGATCGAACTCTGGAAGGCGGCCGGTGCCGACGTCAGGGAGACGCGTGTCCGCATCGACCGCGCGCTGCTGATGGAGCTCGTCTCGAAGGTTCCGTCGGAGTTCACGCTCAATGCACGCAACCCCGAGCGCACCGTGCGCGTCGGCGGCAAGAACTCGATTTTCGTGCCGATGTATGGCGCGCCCTACGTCCGCGACCTCGACAATGTCAGGCGCTATGGCACGCTCGCCGACCTCAACAATTTCCACAAAATGGCCTACATGGCGCCGGCGCTGCATTCCTCGAGCTCGGTCATCTGCGAGCCGATGGAAATCGCGGTGCCGAAACGGCATCTGCACATCATCCACTCGGCGCTGAAGCATTCCGACAAGCCGTTCATGGGCATAGTGACGTCGAAGGAGCGCGCCGAGGATACGATGGCGATGGCTGGCATCGTCTTCGGCGAGGCGTTCGTACGCGACAACCCTGTGCTGGTGGCAATCACCAACTGCAATTCGCCGCTGGTATGGGACGCCACCATGATCGACGCCATGCGGGTCTACGCGAGCCACAACCAGCCGCTGATCCTGGCGCCTTTCGCGCTGTGCGGCGCTTCGACCTCGGCTTCTGCCGTCGGCGCGGTGGCGCAGGTCAATGCCGAGGCGCTTGCCGGCGTGGCGCTGACCCAGCTCATCCGCCCAGGCTCGCCGCAAATATACGGCCAGTTCATGGTCACGGTCGACATGAAGACCGGCGCGCCGATGGGCGGCACCCCGGAGGCCGCCCAGATGATGTATCTTATGGGCGCGCTGGCTCGGAAATACCGGCTGCCGTGGCGCACCTCGGGATTCCATGTCGGCTCGAAGCTGAACGACGCTCAGGCGGGTTACGAATCGAACATGCTCATGCATGCCGCCATCCTGTCCGGCGCCAACTACATCTGGCATTCCGCCGGCTGGCTGGAAGCCGGCCTGACTTGCGGCTATTCGAAATTCGCGACGGACTGCGAGCAGCTCGTCGGTTGGTACAAATACGCCGGGGGGGTGTCCTTCGACGATTTCAAGGAGGCCATGGCGGCGATCCGCGAGGTCGGACCGCAAGGCCATTTCCTCGGCACCCAGCACACGCTCGAACATTTCGAGTCCGCCTTCTTCATGCCCTCGATCATGGACTTCAACTCCTACGAACAATGGAATGCCGAAGGGGCGAAGGACCACGACACGCGCGGCCGCGAGAAGGCGCGCAACATGCTCGCCGATTACGAGGAGCCGAAGCTCGACGAGGGCATTGCCGAGGGTCTCAGGGATTTGATCGCGCGGCGCGAGGAGAAACTGCCGGATACGGTGAGTTGACGCAAAGGGCGAAGACCCGACGGGGACCATAAGGGAGGAAGAAAATGACACTTTTCACAAGCAACGGCGATCGCGTCCCCAGCGCTATCGAGGCCATGGCGCAGGAGGCGCGTGCCGGCCGCATGGACCGGCGTGAGTTCCTGGCGCTGGCAAGCGCCTTCGGTGCGTCGACGGCTCTCGCCTATGGCATGATCGGTCTTGCCGTGCCGCGACAGGCCCAGGCCGAGGAGCCGAAGAAGGGCGGCACGCTGCGCGTCTCGATGTCGGTCAAGGCGCAGAAGGACCCGCGCACCTACGACTGGGTGGAACTGGCCAACATTTCGCGCAGCTGGCTGGAGCCGCTGGTGCGCTACACCAGGCAATTCACCTTCGAGCCGGTGCTGCTCGAAAGCTGGGATATCAACGACGACGCCACCGAATATGTCCTGCATGTGCGCAAGGACATCACCTGGAACAATGGCGATGCCTTCAATGCCGATGACGTCGCCCACAATCTGGCGCGCTGGTGCGAGAAAGGCGTCGCCGGCAATTCGATGGCCGCACGCGTCGGCGCGCTGATCGACGCAAAAACCGGCAAGGCGAGGGACGGCGCGATCACCAAGGTCGACGACCACACCATCAAGCTGAAGCTTAGCGAACCCGACATTTCGCTGATCCCGAACTTCACCGATTATCCCGCGCTCGTCGTCCACCGCAACTTCGATGGCGACGGCGCCGATCCGGTCAAGAAGCCGATCGGCACGGGTCCGTTCGAACTCGTCTCTTACGATGTCGGCCAGAAGGCGGTGGTGAAGCGCCGCGAGAACGGCAAATGGTGGGGTGGCGAGGCGCCTCTCGACGGCGTCGAATTCGTCGACTACGGCACCGACTTCAATGCCACGGTGAACGCTTTCGATTCCGGCGAGATCGACCTCAATTTCGAGAGCCCGGCCGATTTCATCGACATTCTCGACAAGATGGGCCTGCAGAAATCCGAGGTTGCGACGGCAACGACACTAGTTGCCCGCACCAACATCACGCACAAGCCCTATGACGACAAGCGGGTGCGCAACGCTCTGCAGATGGCCGTCGACAACAATGCCGTCTTGCAGCTCGGCTATGCCGGGCGCGGCACGGTCGGCGAGAACCATCATGTCAGCCAGATCCATCCGGAATATTATCCCCTGCCAAAAAAGGAACGTGACGCCGCCGGTGCCAAGAAACTGATGGCGGAAGCCGGTCAGGCCGACTTCGAGCACGAACTGATCACCATCGAGGACGATTGGCAGAAGAACACCGGCGACGCGATCGCCGGTCAATTGCGCGATGCCGGCATCAAGGTGAAGCGCACGGTGCTGCCGGGGTCGACCTTCTGGAACGACTGGACGAAATATCCTTATTCGATGACCATCTGGTACATGCGTCCGCTCGGCGTCCAGGTGCTGGCGCTGGGTTATCGCAGCGGCGAGGCGTGGAATGAGTCGGCCTATTCCAATCCCGATTTCGACGCCAAGCTCAAACAGGCGCTCTCGCTGATCGACGTCGCCAAGCGCAAGGAGGTAATGAAGGATGTCGAGCAGATCCTGCAGGACTCCGGAGTCATCATCCAGCCGTTCTGGCAGAAGCTCTACAGCCACACCAGCAAGAAGGTGAAGAACTACGGCGTCCACCAGACCTTCGAGATGGACCTCCAGAACGTCTGGCTCGACGGCTGAAAGGAGGCCGGGCAGGGGCTTCATGAGCGGCAAAAAAGCCGGTATGCAGGATGCTTGGTGTTGATTGCGTCAAGCCATCAAAAGCCGGAGATTCTGCATGAGACGGACAGTGCTCCTTGCCGCCCTCGCGATAGCCTTACCCGCGGCCGCCTTCGCCGGACCGGCGTCGGACGCCGTGAAGTTCTTCTATGTTCCGGCGGTCAAATTCGAGGCCGATGCACAATATCGGGATCGCTTCACCGCGCCGGTGACGAGACTGTTCGATCTCAACGACCAGGCGACCAGGAAGAATCCCGACCAGGTCGCCTGCATCGACTTCGATCCCGGTCTTGATGCGCAGGATTTCGACCAGAAGACGGTCTCCAAGACCCTGAAATTGTCCGAAACGGTGGATGGCGACACGGCACAAGTGGTGGCAAGCTTCAGGCTGTTTTCGGACGGTGACGATTCGCAACGCGAAATGCGCTGGTCATTGCAGAAGGTCGACGGCAAGTGGAAGGTATCGGACATTGCTTCGAAGACCAGCGACTGGACGCTGAGCCAGCTCGAATGCATGGCGGGCCAAGATCCGGAGTGATGCCATGGGCCTTGGCCGTTCCTGCGGGTGTCGAATCGACGGTTTCGTGTCGCCGCTCGGCATCCCCGGGGCGTGAAGTTTTCTAAATTTCGTGGAACGCCAAGCGCTTCGAATGTAGTGTGAAGGCGATGTAACAATGGCATGATGGCGGTCGTGTAGCTTGGCGGATCGCCACGCGCACGAGAAATTCAAATCAGCAATCCGGTTTTGACGTCACGTTGCTTTTGACGAGGCGAAGCGCTAGACTTCCTCCGCTTGGTTGTGAACGAATCTCTTGTTCCATTTAGGGGGAATGATCATGAAAATTCTGGGCTACCTATTATCTTCGCTGTTTCTCGCCTTGGCGACGGCGGTGATCGCCACGCCGGCTTCCGCTCAAGCGACCCGGACCTGGGTTTCCGGCGTCGGCGACGACGCCAATCCGTGCAGCCGCACGGCGCCTTGCAAGACCTTTGCCGGCGCGATCTCGAAGACGGCCGTCAGCGGGGAGATCAACTGCCTCGATCCCGGTGGCTTCGGTACGGTGACAATCACCAAGTCGATTACGATCGACTGTGTCTATACGGAAGGCGGGGTTCTCTCCGCCGGAACCAATGGTGTCATTGTCAACGCTCCGGCTGGAAGCGTTGTGCATCTCAGGGGGCTGGATATCGATGGCGTAGGCACAGGCCTAAATGGCGTACGCTTCCTTGGTCAGGGCCAACTGCATATCGAGGATTCGATCATCCAGCGGGTCACTGGCCAGGGCGTGGAAGTCGCGCCGAACGGACCCACCGAAATCTATATCAGCAATACCCGGATATCCGAGGCAGCCACGAATGGCATCCTGATCAAGACGACTGGCGCCGTTGGGATAAATGCTGCGTTCACGCGAACGGAGGTCACAAACAACGGCGCCGGCATCACCGTCGATGGCACGGGTGACACCCTGGCCATAAATATGGCGTTGACAGCGAGCCTGGTCAGCGGGAACGGCGGCAACGGCGTGACCGTGAAGACGGTTGCCGCAGCCTCCCAGGTCCGCGCCACGGTAACAAATACGACGGTGTCGTCCAATGCCGGCGTGGGCGTGAATGCCAATGGTGCGGCTGCCAGCGGCGCCGGCAGTTCGATCGTCACTCTTGGCGGATCGACCGTGTTCGCCAACGTGACCGGTGTCGGCTCTAGCGGATCGGGTGTGGTGCAGTCTTTCAAGAACAACATGATTTCCGGAAATGTCTCGGATGGCACGCCGCTGACGGCATTCCCTGGACCTGGAGGCGCACCGCTGCAATAAGCGCTCTGTTGCATGACACACCATTCCACCGGGCCGTGCTCGCTGTCCGGTGGAATGCAGTAAGACCTGAAGACCAAGCTTTCCACGGACTTTGGGCGTGCTTCAGCTAGCCACGCGGTGTCGGTGTTGCATGGCGCCGCGCTGGCAGCCTTCAGGCTGCCTGGCCGCAAGCAACATCTTGAAACCCGATCGATCGCGTTTCGCCGGCGACCGGCAATCAACCCTGAAGCGATTGCAGGATAAATGGAACCATACCGGCGCGCGGCTTTCCCTGATAAAAGCAATGATATGAAGGCCTGAGATAGGGACCGCCAAAGATTGCCTCGTATTCGCTGGCAAAAGCCTCCCACCTGTTTTTGCCCGAGGTCGCCACGGAATCATGGACCTGGTGAAACGTCCCCTCGCTGAGCAGGCAGACATTGCGCGCGTCAGGGCGCGTCACGTAGCGACGAAATATCTCGAGATTTGCCAAGCCGCCGCCTGGGGACGTGAAACGTTCGTCGAAGCCGCCATGTCGGTCGAACAATGTGCGGCTTATCGAGAAAGAATTGCTTTCCGTGATGCCGCCGAAGAAACCACTGCTTGAGGAGCCGGCAAATACCGAAATCCCGAACAGCCCGTCCGACTCGTCGGGCCAGCGCACGGCACGGATCAATCCATCTTCGATCTCCGCCCCATATCCTTCCGGCACCGACTGCATCTGCACCTTGGGACCAATGTGCCAGGACAGCGAGAACACAAAGGCATCCTCCATCCTGCCATGAGCTTTTACACTCTCATCGATCAGTCGTTCGGAGAATATGCGGGCACCATCGATGGCAAACAACAAAATCTCCCCCTTGGCGATTTCGCGCGCAGCCCAATTCAGAGCAAACACCGGGGATTGCCTGGGGTCTGGTGCTCTTACGATTTGCGCATTTGGTGGCAGATTTTCGTATGTGAGCGGCGTGCTTGAGCCGTTGTCGACGACGATGACTTCGTATTCATCCGACCTCAGTCCCTTCTGATAGGGAGCGGTCGCGGACAGGATCGTGCGGGGTGCCTCGCGCGCCATCTCGTAGGCACAGATGATGACCGAGAGGCGCGGCCTGCGCTGCGACAATGCTGGCACCACGCGCCGGTCCGATTGCATCGAAGCCTTGGTCGCGCGCAGTGCCGCGATGATCCCAAGATCGTTAGCCAACAGATCCGTGGCGCGTGGTTGCATGTGGTCGCGGATGGCTGCGACGCTAGGAAATGACCACTTCCCAGCCAGTATGTCGGCTTCGATGGCGCCATAGTTGGCGGTGAGCACGTCCGACGACGGATCGAGCCGGGTCACCAGGCCGAAACCCTTCATGTCGACATCATAAACCCGAATGTCCAGATCGGGCCGGTAGTGGCGAAGAATAGGTATCAGGCGATAGACATCGCCAGTCCAGATCGTTGTATTGCGTTGCCGTGACGCGTAATCCATGTGCTGCGGCAGCAGGTCATTAATGACAATGACGCTGTCTGGGCTGGCATGCTTCTCCAGATTCATGAAATCGCGCAGTGCGAATTCGACAAGATGCAACCCGTCGATGAACGCCAAATCGATGGGTGCCCCGAGAATTTGCGCCACGTCGTCGCGTGCGAAGAAACTGTCGCTGGTGGTGTTGAACAACCGCGTGGGGGCGGTCAACGCGACCTTGATCTCGTAGTCGGGATCTATGCCTATGGCCGGAACTCTTGACAGAGCCAGGCTATAGCCCAGTCTGCAGCCGATCTCGCAATAGTTGGCCGGCCGAAGCGTTTCATGGGTTAGCCCCAAGGCGTCTAGATAGTTCAAGAGACGGTCTTCCTTGTTGACGGAACCTGCAAGGGTACTGGCACAATATACGCAAACCCGCCAGCCAGACATGGCTGTAGGTTTCTTGGTGCCGGCAGGCATTGGCGTCGTTTGCGTTGCCGATGATTCGCCGATGATCTGCCGATAGTTCCGCTGAAACGATTGTTCTTGAACGGTTGGCGCGGGCAGCCGCGCGAACCGTTCGCCTCGAAGTGCTTGTTGGCTTCCTCAAATTCTGCATCTTTGTGACTAGGTTTCGACGACCAAAGGCTGGACATTCCGCCGGCCTGAACGCATGACCTTTCGAAGCCTGGAGTGATGCGATGGCCCGTCTTATGGCCCTGGTGATCGTGTGCGTTTTGACCTGCGCCGCAGCCGCTCAAGGTCTGTTCGGCTCACCGCCGCCGAACGCGCCGTCCGCCGGCGGCCAGCCTCCAGACAGCACCGCTACGCCTCCTGCCGCAACGCCGGCGCCGCAGGAAAAGCCGGTCGAGTTGCCGCCGGCGGCGCCCGTTCTGCCGGGATCGCCGACGGCAGTGGTGAAGCCCTTTTACGAACATCCCGGGCTGGAACTCGATCCAGCCCAACGCAAGAACTTCATCGATCCAGCGAAAACCGTGCTCGACAAGAGTGACGCGCTGCGCGCTTCGGGTGAGGGCGAATGCCTCGACCCCAACATGGCACTCGACAACGCCGACTACGACAAGCTCGCCGTCGACCGGAGTCTGCGTACGGTCGAGGCCGTCAACGACGACGAGGCCAAGGTGGTCGTCGCGTTCGTTGTCGAAGGTCACCAGCACCGTCTCGAATGGAAGCTCAAGAAGGTAGCCGGTGACTGGAAGATTTCCGATCTTCTGTCGGTGACCGGCGAATGGGCGCTCAGCCAATATCAGTGCGAATGAGGGGCTCAGCCGCGCCCGCGATAGGGGGCGACGCCCGTGTCCGGCAGCCAGGCGCCTTCAGGTGGAGTGCCGGTCTGCCAGAAAACGTCGATCGGAATGCCGCCGCGCGGATACCAATAGCCGCCTATGCGCAACCACAGCGGCTTGGTTGCTGCCACGATGCGGCGGCCGATCATGACGGTACAATCCTCATGGAAGGCACCGTGGTTGCGAAACGAGGTCATGAACAGCTTCAGCGACTTCGATTCCACCAAAGCCGCATCGGGTGCGTAGTCGATGACGATATGGGCGAAATCCGGCTGGCCGGTCACCGGGCACAGCGAGGTGAACTCCGGGCAGGTGAAGCGCACGATCGCCGGCGGGCCGTCGCCGCGCGAAAACGGCACGGTTTCCAGGACCGCTGCTTCGGGGCTCTGTGGCGTCTCGACGTGCGCGCCGAGCTGGGTAAGGGTTTTGGTATCGATCATGGGCAGGGTTCCTTCGAATTTTCCGCTCATTAGCATCGGACCGAAACATGCGCAGCGGTTTTCAGACGAATCCGATGCTTAAATTAGGGAATGCTGCAGCACCTGCTCCAGCGCAATTTGAAACCGCAGGAAGACGATGACCAGCAACGACCCGCTTCTTCAGCCCTACCAGCTCAAGCATTTGACGCTGAAGAACCGGGTGATGTCGACCAGCCACGAGCCGGCCTATTCCGAGGACGGTATGCCGAAACAACGCTATCGGCTCTACCATGCCGAGAAGGCCAGGGGTGGCATGGCGCTGACCATGACCGCCGGCTCGGCCATCGTTTCGCGCGACAGTCCAGCGGCCTTCGGCAATCTGCATGTCTATGATGACCGCATCGTGCCGTGGCTGGCCGAACTCGCCGATGCCTGCCACGAGCATGACTGCAAGGTGATGATCCAGATCACCCATCTTGGCCGCCGAACCGGCTGGAACAAGGCCGACTGGCTGCCGGTGCTCTCGGCCTCGCCGGTGCGCGAGCCGGCGCACCGCGCTTTCCCAAAAACCATCGAGGACTGGGACATCGAACGCATCGTTGCCGACTATGCGTCGGCTGCGCAGCGCTGTCAGGCCGCCGGCCTCGACGGCATAGAGTTCGAGGCCTACGGCCACTTGATGGATGGCTTCTGGTCGCCGGCCACCAATCATCGCGATGACGAGTATGGCGGCTCGCTCGACAATCGCCTGCGCTTCACCAACATGGTGCTGGATGCGGTGCGCGCGGCGGTCGGCGAAAAGTTCGTCGTCGGCATCCGCATGGTCGCCGACGAGGATTTTCCGCAAGGCCTGTCGAAGGAGGAAGGCGTCGAGATCGCCAGGCGGCTGGCCGGCTCCGGCAAGGTCGATTTCCTCAACATCATCCGCGGTTCGATCGAGAGCGACGCGGCATTGACCAAGGTTATTCCGGTGACCGGCATGCGGTCTTCGCCGCATCTCGATTTTGCCGGCGAGGTGAGGGCGGCGACAAAGTTCCCGACCTTTCATGCGGCGCGCATCTCCGATGTCGCCACCGCGCGCCATGCGATCGCCACCGGCAAGCTCGACATGGTCGGCATGACCCGTGCGCATATTGCCGATCCGCACATCATCAGGAAGGTGATGGAAGGCCGCGAGCACGAGATCCGCCCCTGTGTCGGCGCCACCTATTGTCTGGATCGCATCTATGAAGGCGGCGAGGCGCTCTGCGTTCACAACGCGGCGACCGGCCGCGAGGCCGAGATTCCGCACATCATCGTCAAGACCGAAGGGCCGAAGCGGAAAGTCGTCGTCGTCGGTGCTGGGGCCGGCGGACTGGAGGCGGCGCGTGTCGCAGCCGAGCGCGGCCACCAGGTCACGATCCTGGAGGCATCCTCGCAAGCGGGTGGCCAGGTCCGTCTGGCAACGCAGAATCCGCGCCGCAAGGAGCTGATCGGCATCATCGACTGGCGGCTGGCCGAACTCGATCGGCTCGGCGTCGAGATCCGCTACGACACCTGGGCGGAAAAGGACGATGTTCTGGCACTGGCGCCCGATGTTGTGGTCGTCGCCACCGGCGGCCTGCCGCAGAACCCGCCGTTGACGAGCGGCGACAATCTCGTCACGTCGAGCTGGGACATCATGGCCGGCAGCGTCAAGCCGGCCGAAAACGTTCTGCTCTTTGACGACAATGGCGGCCATCAGGGCATGGGGGCGGCCGAGTTGATCGCCAACAGCGGTGCGAGGCTGGAGCTGGTCTCGCCGGAGCGTTTCTTCGCCCCCGAAATGGGCGGCATGAACCACGTGCCGTATATGCGCGCTTTCCAGGTGAAAGGCGTCACCATCACCATCAACACGCGCCTGCGCTCGGTGCGGCGCGAGGGCAACCAACTGGTCGCCGAACTCGCTTCGGACTTTGCCGACGGCTGGCGCGGGGAACGTAGGGTCGACCAGGTGGTGGTCGAGCACGGCACGGCGCCGCTCGACGATCTTTACCTCAGCCTGAAGCCGCTTTCGAAGAATGGCGGCGCGATCGACTATGAACGTCTGGTCGCCGGCGGCGACATTTTCCCGGCACGCAACCCCGAAGCAGGCTTCGTGCTGTTGCGCATCGGCGATGCGGTCGCTTCGCGTAACATTCACGCCGCCATCTATGACGGCATCAGGTTCGGCTTGCGGTTCTGATGCAAGGCCAGCTCGGGCTGGCGCAATTTGTGGTGTTGGTGGCGCGCGGTCGGACCTGCATACGAGAGCCCATGTATGCCGGCCTGGCCGCGCGCCCGCACGTCACTGGCTCATCGCCGGGCAACGTGCGATCTCGGAGCTTTTTGGCGTGGACGGTGCTCAGACCATCCTGGCGATCGCCATGCACAGCACCGTGACCACCAGCAGCCACGCAGCGATGCGTTCGCCCAGGGCCATTCTGGCCCGCAGTTGCGTTTCGATTTCCGCATTGGCGCCGGCAAGCCGCCGGCTGGGCGCCCTGACCATGGCGCCGAGCACGCCGGCGGCGGCGAAAGCCGCCAGTATGCCGAGCGCCAGCACCATTTCCATCGAGCCGAAATAGGCGCCATGGAAGAAATACCACAGCAGCGCCCCGGTCAGGAAAACCATACCGGCCGCGCCCATCTGCGGCTGGATGAAGCGTTCCGCCTTGATCTCCGGATCGCGGGCAAGCGTGATGGTGGTGCCGGCCCAGAACACCCCTGTCATGACGTGAAGACCGATGACGACGATGTAGACATATTCCATGACGGCTCTCCTCTCATCTGTGGGGGGTATCTAACAATTAGATATCTAACAGTTAGATGTCAATGTATAAAGCGGGAGTCAGTTCCATCTGGGAAAAACACCGTCTAGTGTCCGGCAATGACGCCCTTTGAACGCCCGCCAATCGGCATGAACCTCGGCCGCACCGCCAAACTTGTCGCCCAGGCCTTCGACGCCGCTTTGGTCGAAGCGGGCGGCACCTTGCCGGTCTGGCTCACGCTGCTGTCGGTCAAGTCGAGCGAGCTCGCCAATCAGCGCGAACTTGCCGGCATGATCGGCATCCAGGGGGCGACGCTGACCCACCACCTCAATGCGATGGAAGCGCAGGGCCTGCTGACTCGCCGCCGCGATCCCGTCAACCGCCGGGTCCATCAGGTCGAACTGACGCAAGCGGGAGAAGCGCTGTTCGAGACGTTGCGGCAGGCCGCGCTTGCCTTCGACAGGCGGCTTCGCACAGGGCTGCCCGACGAGCGCCTGGCGGAGTTTGCGCAGGTACTGGCGGCGCTACGCGACAATGTCGAAAGCTAGGAATACCGAACCATCGGCTCAGTTTTCATAATTCGGGATCGCTCCGAAGGCGTAATGGCGCAACTTCAGCGCGGTGACCAGGTCGGCAAGCTTCGTCTTGCCGTCAAAACCGTCCTGGAACATCTCGTCATGCATCAAGAGGATCAGCCTGCCGGGCTTGTCGAAGTGGCCATAGCCGAACAGATGATCGATCTCGCTGACCAGATGATCGACGCTCTGCACCGGCTCGCCGTTGTCCTTGTGCACCCATTCATGATCCCAGCCATACAGATAGAAGCCGGAAGCGGCGACGAACTCGTAGTCGGGGTCCTCGCGGCCGGCTTGCGCGGGTCCGAGCGAGTTGTCGTCCTTTGACATAGAGGGCAGCCGGAACACATCGCGCCCCGGCAGTCGTGCATGCACCGCAGGCTTCAGGCCCAGCACGGCATTCGCCATGAGCATGTCTGCAACCACCCCTTCCGTATCGCCATAGAAGTGCCGGTAGTGATTATAGGCGTGGCTGTAGCTGTGGTTGCCGATCGTCACCAGCGGCATCGCCTTGGCGCGCCGCACCAGCGCCTTGGTGGACGCACTGGCCTCGGCATGCATGCCGACCATGAACAGTGTTGCCGGAACCTGCTGTGCCTGCAGCACGTCGAGGATGTTGCTGGTGCCGTTCAGCGGGCCGTCGTCGAAGGTGAGATAGATGATGCGGTCCGCCCCATGGGCCGGCAGCGCGGACATCAGAATGGCCGCCAGGACAAACTGAAAGAATGTCATAAGCTCCAGCGATCCGGTTGCACTTGCCGCAGGCCGCCATTTCGGCGGCTGGTTGTCAAGGCGGGCAGTTACGCCAGGCTTCCCTGCAAGACCCGCAGTTTCGCCTTCTTCGGCATGCGGGCGGTCAGCCATTCCAGCGCCTTGTCTTGCGGCATCGGAAAGGCGATGGAATAGCCCTGTACCTGGTCGCAGCCGATCGCCATCAGCGAGTCGAGTTCGGCCTCGGTTTCAGCACCCTCGGCGACGATGGAGATGCCCAGCCCCCGGGCAAGCTCGGTGATGGCGCGCACGATCTTCGAGTTGTCGCCGTTCTCATGGATATTCTGGACGAACCGGCGATCGATCTTGAGCCGGTCGATTTCATTGGGATTGACGTGGCTGAGCGACGCATAGCCGGTGCCGAAATCATCGAGTTCCAGGTGGACCCCGGCTGCCCTGATGTGACGCAGTTTCGCCGCGATGCCTGTCTTCTCATCGTCGAGAATGACGGATTCGACGATTTCCAGCGACAGTTTCTGCGGCGGCAGTCCGGCCTTTTCCAGCGTCTCGAACAGAAACGCATCGAAATCGTGCTCGCGCAGCTCGGTGCCCGAGACATTGACGGCAAGCCGTCCGAAGGCAATCCCGGCGCGGTTCCATTCGGCGGCTTCGTTGATCGCCTTGCTGATGACGATGCGGCCGATCTCCGGCATGAAGCCGCATTTCTCGGCGACCGGAATGAATTCGCCCGGCGAGATCATGCCGCGCTCGTGATGGTTCCATCGCACCAGGGCCTCGATGCCGCTGATCGTGCCGTCGGTCAAGGAAACCTGCGGCTGGAAATAAACCTGGAATGCCCGCTCGGAGATGGCGACCTTGATGTCGTGTTCGAGCTGCTTGCGGTAGTCGAGCTCGCGGCGCAACTCCTCCGAGAAGAACGAGAAGTTGCCGCCGCCCATTTTCTTGGCGGAGTATAGCGCCAGATCGGCATGGACGAGCAGGTCCTGCGCGTTGTCGGCGTCGATCGGATAGACGGCGATGCCGCCGCTTGCGCCCGGAAGGATGGTGGTGCCCTGGAAGACGATCGGCTCGTTGATGTGCGCCAGGATGCGCCGCGCCAGCATGTTGATGTCCTCGGTGCTGCCCGCTCCGTTGAGGATCATCACGAATTCGTCACCACCGAGCCGCGCGCACAGATCGGACGCCCGGCAGGAATCGCGCATGCGCTGGGCTGTGACGACCAGGACATAGTCGCCGGCGGCGTGGCCGAGCGTATCGTTGATCTGCTTGAAGCGGTCGAGGTCGAGCTGGACCACCGCCAGCCGTTCGCGCCGGCGGTGCGCGCCCTTGATCAGCGTGTCGAAATGATCGGTCAGGAAGGTGCGGTTGTGCAGGCCGGTCAGGCCGTCATGGACCGCGATGAAGGCCATCGAATTGCGCGCATCGACCAGTTCACGTGTCTTGCGCAGGATCGCGTTGGACATCGGCCTGAAGATGAACAGCGCCACCAGCAGGATGACGCCGAGGGTGGCGTAGAACAATGTGCGGTGGAGCGCGAGCAGCTTTTCGGAGCGCTCGTCGGCATCGGCGCTGATGCGCTGTCCGAGCGCGGCATAGCCCGACAAGGTGGCGTTGGCGACCGAGGCATCGAGGTTGACGCGTTCTGCGCTGCCTTTGTAGCCGTCATTGTCGAGATTGAGTTGCGATTCAAGGGCTGAGATCAGGCGGTCGCCATTGGCGATCAGCCCGACCGAGAAATAATCGAGATGGAAGGGTTTGGCGAAAAGCACGCTCTCGATCGACTTCGCATCGAACTTGGCCGGCGATTGCGGATCCGCACCGGTCTGCTCGAGCAGCAGATCGTAATTGGTCTCGAACTCGGCGGTGGCCTGCTTCAGTGCGCTGACCAATGCCGGCCGCTTGTCGCGCGAGGCGGCACCGGTTGCACCGGCCAGGAAGACGATGCGCTGCGACAAGGTCTTCTGCGTGCCGACAATGTCGAGCAAGGTGTTGTTGTGCTGCTGCGTGGCCATCGTCTGCTGCAGCAAGACGAAGGACGCCGCCACCATGGCCGCAATGATCAGCAGCGCCAGCCAATAGCCGGCCTTGATCAGCAATATGAGCTTGCCTGAAACGGTTTGCACCGGCTGCTGCGACATGTTCGGGGGCGGCCCTTTTGCCAACGGATTCCTGTATGACCACCATTGAGCCGCAAACGTTAACAGGACTGGAAACCGACAGCCTGACGGCAAGGGGAAGATGCGGAAAGATCGCGAAATGGTTATCGGCTCCTTTCGCCGCCGGCCCGCATTTGAACATTGGTTGGCGCGAGTGTTCCCAACTGGTGGCCTGGGCTGTACCCGTGCGTCTCATCCGATGCTGCCCGGCCACCCCATCCGGTCGCTTTTGCGATGGATTTTTTGCGCGGGCCGGACGACAGTCTGGCCACGTCAAACGAGGCCCGATCATGACCGCAGCATTTCTCTCCCATATCGACAGCGAGCTTGCCGGGCTCAAATCGGCCGGCCTCTACAAGTCCGAGCGGGTGATTTCCTCGATGCAGTCGGCGCAGATCGAGGTCAGCGGCGAGAAGGTGCTGAA
Organism: Mesorhizobium sp. WSM4310; assembly: GCF_007003935.1. NCBI lineage: Bacteria > Pseudomonadati > Pseudomonadota > Alphaproteobacteria > Hyphomicrobiales > Phyllobacteriaceae > Mesorhizobium > Mesorhizobium sp. WSM4310. The sequence continues at coordinate 106,818 of NZ_VFTA01000008.1, read as the reverse complement.
CTTCTGCGCCAACAACTATCTCGGCCTCGCCGATAGCGCCGACCTGCGAAAGGCGGCCGCGCAGGCTCTGGACCGCTATGGCTACGGTATGGCGTCGGTGCGCTTCATCTGCGGCACGCAGGAGGAACACAAGGAGCTCGAAGCGACGATCTCATCCTTCCTTGGCCTGGAAGACACCATCCTCTATGGCTCCTGCTTCGACGCCAATGGTGGCTTGTTCGAGACGCTGCTTGGCGAGGAAGACGCGATCATCTCGGATGCGCTGAACCATGCCTCGATCATCGATGGCGTCCGGTTGTCGAAGGCCAAGCGTTTCCGTTATGCCAACAACGACATGGCCGATCTCGAGGCGCGGCTGAAGGAAGCCAGGGATTGCCGCTTTAGGCTGATCGCCACCGATGGCGTGTTTTCGATGGACGGCATCATCGCCAACCTGAAGGGCGTCTGCGACCTCGCCGACAAATACGATGCGATGGTCATGGTCGACGACAGCCACGCTGTCGGCTTCGTCGGCAGACAAGGCCGCGGCTCGGCTGAGCATTGCGGCGTCGAGGGCAGGGTGGACATCATCACCGGTACGCTGGGCAAGGCGCTCGGCGGCGCTTCGGGCGGCTACACCTCGGGCAAGAGGCAAGTGGTCGACTGGCTGCGCCAGCGCTCGCGACCCTATCTGTTCTCCAACACGCTGATGCCGGCGATCGCCGGCGCCTCGATCAAGGTGTTCGAGCTGATCCGCAATGGCGACGCCTTGCGCGAGCGCCTCTATGCCAATGCGGCGCGGTTCAGGTCGCAGATGGGCAAACTCGGCTTCACGCTCGCCGGGGCCGACCATCCTATCATTCCGGTGATGCTGGGCGATGCGACGCTGGCGCAGGAGATGGCGGCGCGCATGCTGAAGCGCGGCATCTATGTCATCGGCTTTTCCTTCCCGGTGGTGCCGAAAGGCCAGGCGCGTATCCGCACGCAGATGTCGGCGGCGCATTCCAGTGCCGATATCGACAGGGCGGTCGAGGCCTTCGGCGCGGTCGGCAGGGAGCTGGGCGTGATTTCGTGAGCGGCCAGCGCCGAAAAGCGATTCCGGATCAAGAGATTCAAGGGACAAAAGAATGTCGAACATGATGAAGGCGCTGGTAAAGGCCAAGGCCGAACCAGGCATCTGGATGGAAGAGGTGCCGGTGCCGGAGATCGGCCCCAACGACGTGCTGATCAAAGTGAAGAAGACGGCGATCTGCGGCACCGACGTGCATATCTACAATTGGGACCAGTGGGCACAGAAGACAGTGCCGGTGCCGATGGTGACCGGCCATGAGTTTGTCGGCACGGTGGCGGATTTCGGCGCCGCGGTCACCGAATACAAGGTCGGCCAGCGCGTCTCGGGCGAGGGCCACATCGTCTGCGGCCACTGCCGCAACTGCCGCGCGGGGCGAGGGCATCTGTGCCGCAACACGCTCGGCGTCGGCGTCAATCGTCCCGGCGCCTTCGGCGAATATCTGGCGATCCCGCAGCACAATGTCGTGCCGATCCCCGACGACGTGCCGGACGAGATCGCGGCGATCTTCGACCCCCTGGGCAATGCGGTGCATACGGCACTGTCCTTCGATCTTGTCGGCGAGGATGTGCTGGTCACCGGCGCGGGGCCGATCGGCATCATGGGCGCGCTCGTCGCCCAATGCGTGGGCGCGCGAAAAGTGGTCATCACCGACATCAACCCGGTGCGCCTGGCGCTGGCGAAAAAGCTCGGCGTCCAGCATGTCGTCGACGCCTCGAAGGAAAAGCTGCGCGACGTCATGCCGGCCCTCGGCATGACCGAGGGCTTTGACATCGGCCTGGAAATGTCGGGCGCTGCCCCCGCCTTCCGCGACATGATCGACACCATGAACAATGGCGGCAAGATCGCCATTCTGGGCATTGCGCCGACGGGCTTCGAGATCGACTGGAACAAGGTCATCTTCAAGATGCTGCATCTCAAAGGCATCTATGGCCGCGAAATGTTCGAGACCTGGTACAAGATGATCGCGCTGGTGCAAGGCCCGCTCGACGTGACCGGCCTGATCACGCACCGCATCGGCATCGACGATTTCCAGACGGGTTTCGATGCGATGCGGAGCGGCAGTTCGGGCAAGGTGGTGATGGATTGGTAGGCGCTAAGCCGGTTGCTTGTGGGGGGCCAATATGGCGGAAAACGAGCACGGACGTATCATCGCCTCGCAGGCAAAGACCGTATTGCAGCCCGCCGGATTTCGGCGAAAGGGTCAGTCACGGATCTGGATGGCTGACCGTGGCTTCTGGCTAAGCGTAGTCGAGTTCCAACCCAGCTCTTGGTCGAAAGGCTCTTACCTGAACGTAGCCGTTCACTGGCTCTGGGGTTCGCTCCCAGAAACACTTACCTTCGATCGCGCTGAGCGCATTGGAGACTTCGCTCAGTTCCAGAGCCCGGCACGGTTTCTGCTCGCGGTCGATCACATGGCCAAGAAGGCAGTCGAAATCGATCAGTTTCACCGACTGACGTTTCCTTCTGTGCAGGCGACTGCGACGATCCTCTTGAATGAATTGCGACCGGGCGCGTACGGCGAATGGGCAGCTTTCCACGCCGGGGTAGCGGCAGGCTTGGCTGGTGACTTTGAATCGGCAAGTCGGCTGTTTAAAAGCGTTCGAAGACACGCGGCTTCGAAGGTGCGGTCGCTCCTAGCTGTCGTTGACGACCCGGTGCGGTTCCGAAGCCATGTACTGGGCATGATCGAAGCGGAGCGCGCCTATTTCAAGCTAGGGGCATTGCCGACCAACGTTGGAATCTAGTTCTAAGATTGATCGACAGGCGGTGCCCGGCGTGGGCCTATGCCTTGCTCGGGGGTCAACTTTGCCTCCAGCGCCGTCACGCCGCTCACAATGGCCGCACGTTCCTCTGCACCCAGTCGACCCAGCAACTCCCGCTCGAACGCTATCGCCAGCGGCACCATCTCGCGGTAGGCGGCAAGCCCCGCTTTGGTCAGTGCAAGGTGCTCGACCCGGCGATCATTTTCGTCAGGCGTGCGCGTCAGCCAGCGCCGCCGCTCGAGCTCGGCCACCGCGCGCGAGACCTTGGTCTTATGCATGGCCGACTGCTCGCCGAGCTCGGTCGCGGTCATCGTGCCGCACTGGCCGAGGCCTGAAAGCGTGCGCCACTCCGGTCGCGTCAGGCCGTGGCGATCCCGGTAAATCCTGGAGAATTCGCGGCTGACGGCATCGGCAAGCCGGTAGAGACGGTAGGGCAGGAAGCTTTCCAGCTCGAGAATGTCGGGTTCCATGACGTGCCGTGGCCGTTGATAGTTACATTTTCGATGGTTACAAATGAAACCAGTTTGGTCAATATCACCGGCAGACTTGGCTTTGTGAAGCTTGGAGCCGAGATCAGGGAGGATCGGATGGCCTTTTCCTACATGCCGGGTTTCGGCAACGATTTTGAGACCGAGACACTACCCGGCTCACTGCCGCAAGGCCGGAACTCGCCGCAGCGGCCGGCCTACGGCCTCTATGCCGAGCAGCTTTCCGGTTCACCCTTCACCGCTCCCCGCGGCACCAATGAGCGCTCCTGGCTCTACCGCATCCGGCCGAGCGTCAAGCACACCGGCCGTTTCAAGGCGGCGACCTATCCCCTGTGGAAGACAGCGCCGAATGTCGGCGATCACGAATTGGCGCTTGGCCAGTATCGCTGGAACCCGGTGCCGATGCCGAAGGAGCCGACCGATTTCATCAAGGGCATGCGCAGCATCACCACGGCCGGCGACGTGCTCGGGCAGACCGGCATGGCGGCCCATGTCTATGTCGCCAACACATCGATGGTCGACGATCATTTCTTCAACGCCGATGGCGAGTTGCTGGTTGTCCCGCAGGTCGGTGCCTTGCGTCTGATCACCGAAATGGGTGTCATCGAGCTTCGGCCCGGCGAGATCGCCGTGCTGCCGCGCGGCCTCGTCTTCAAGGTCGAACTGGTCGATGCTGAAGTGCGCGGCTATGTCTGCGAAAACTACGGCGCCAAGCTGACCTTGCCCGACCGCGGCCCGATCGGCGCCAATTGCCTGGCCAACCCGCGCGACTTCAAGACGCCCTGCGCCTGGTTCGAGGAGAAGGAAACGCCATGCCGGCTGATCGTGAAATGGTGCGGCAATTTCCACGTCACCGAGATCGGCCATTCGCCGCTCGACGTCGTCGCCTGGCATGGCAACTACGCGCCCTACAAATATGATCTGGCGACGTTTTCGCCGGTCGGCGCCATCCTGTTCGATCACCCCGATCCATCGATCTTCACCGTGCTGACGGCGCCGAGCGGCGAGGAAGGCACCGCCAACATCGACTTCGTCATCTTCCCGCCGCGTTGGCTGGTGGCGGAAGATACGTTCCGTCCGCCCTGGTATCACCGCAACATCATGAGCGAGTTCATGGGGCTGATCCACGGCCAGTACGATGCCAAGGAGGAAGGCTTCGTTCCGGGCGGCATCAGCCTGCACAATCTGATGCTGGCCCATGGCCCGGATGCGCCTGGCTTCGAAAAGGCCTCGCGCGCGGAGCTGAAACCGGTCAAGCTCGACAACACAATGGCCTTCATGTTCGAGACACGTTTCCCGCAGATGCTGACCCGCTACGGCGCCGAACTGGAAACCCGGCAGGACAATTACATCGACTGCTGGGCCGACTTGAAGAAGCGCTTCAATGGCACGCCCGAGGGCGACTGGTCTTGAGCGGTAAGCCAATGCCGGACCGGCTGGTGCTGCTGGGCTCGAAGGGCGGCCCGGCGCTGCGGCCGGGCGGACCGTGGCCGAGCTCATCGCTGCTTGAGATCGGTGGGCGGACCATCGTCGTCGATTGCGGGCTCGGCGTGACGCGCGGTCTGGTCGATGCCGGGATCAGCCTCAAGGCGCTCGACTTGATCTTCATCACCCATCTGCATTCCGACCACGTGCTGGAACTCGGGCCGCTGGTCCACACCGCCTGGACGGCGGGGCTGGCGACACCGGTCGACGTGTTCGGCCCGCCCGGCACCGGCCATTACTGGCGGCGCTTCTGTCAGGCGATAGAGTTCGATATCGAAATCCGCATCGTCGATGAGGGCCGGCCTGATATTCGCGAACTGGTTTCGGTCAGCGAATTCGCCGAGGGCCATGTGCTCGACCAACTCGGCCTGAAGGTTTCAGCGCTTCGCGTCGATCATCCGCCGGTGACTGACTGCTTTGCCCTGCGCTTCGACCAAGGCGGCAAAAGCGTGGTGTTCTCCGCCGATACGGCTTTCTTCCCACCGCTCGCCGATTTCGCCAAGGATGCCGACATTCTCGTCCATGAAGCCATGCTGGAGGAGGGCATCGAGCGGCTGGTTGCCAGAACGGGTAATGGCGCTCGGCTCAAGGAACATCTGCTCGCCAGCCACAGCTTTGCCGGGGAGGCAGGGCGCATCGCCAGCGATGCCGGCGTGAAGAGGCTGGTGCTCAACCACCTCATTCCCGCCGACGACCCCGAGATCGTCGAGGCCGATTGGCTTGCTGCTGTCAGGAAAACATGGGCCGGCGACTTGACGATCGCCCGCGACGGCCTTGTTGTGGGGTTCCGGGAGTAACGATGGCCGACGACGAGCTTTGGGAAGAGGTACGCAAGTCCGGAGAGACATCCTGGGCGCACATCTCCTCGTTTCTCAACGACGTGCGGGACTTGCCGTCTTTTGTCCGCTTCATCGACGCGCTGTGGAAGGACCGCGAGGATGCTGACCGCAAGGAAGCGTTGCAGCCGTCGGGACCTGACATCAGCTGGAATGGCTGGGAAAACAATTCGATAGCCACTTTTCTTGAATCAGCTGTCGCCTGCGTCGAAGACAATCGGAGACATGCCCCGGGATTCCTGGCGGATGAAAATCCCTGGAAAGCCGCGGCCAGAATTCTCTATGCCGGCAAATATTACGAATAATCATTGGGAGGACGCATGAAGCTTGCCACATTGAAGGACGGGACGCGCGACGGGAAACTCGTCGTCGTGTCGCGCGACCTGACACAGTACACCGATGCCTCGTTCCTGGCGCGCACGCTGCAGGCGGCGCTCGACGATTGGCGCCGGATCGCGCCGCACCTATCGACAATCGCGGAATCGCTGGAGAACAATGCGGTGCCGTCAGCCCGCTTTCACGAGCACGACGCGCATTCGCCGTTGCCGCGCGCCTATCAATGGGCCGACGGGTCCGCCTATGTGAACCATGTCGAACTGGTGCGCAAAGCGCGTGGCGTCGAGATGCCGGCGAGCTTCTGGACCGACCCGCTGATCTACCAGGGCGGCTCGGACTCCTTCATTGCGCCGCGCGATCCGATCCGCATGGCCGACGAAGCCTTCGGCATCGACATGGAGGCGGAGGTCGCCGTCATCGTCGACGATGTGCCGATGGGCGCAAGCCTTGATGAAGCGCGTGCCGCGATCCGGCTGGTCATGTTGGTCAATGATGTCACGTTGCGCGCGCTCACCGGCCCGGAACTGGCCAAGGGGTTCGGCTTTTTCCAATCAAAACCCTCCTCGGCTTTTTCGCCGGTCGCGGTGACGCCGGATGAGCTGGGCGACGCCTGGGACGGCGGCAAGGTCAGCCTGCCGCTGCTTGCCGACCTCAACGGCAAGCCGTTCGGCCGCGCCAATGCCGGCGTCGACATGACCTTCGATTTTCCGGCGCTGATCGTCCATGCCGCCCGCACAAGGCCGCTGGTATCAGGCACCATCATCGGCTCGGGCACGGTTTCCAACAAGCTCGACGGCGGGCCGGGCAAGCCTGTCTCGGCCGGTGGCGCCGGCTATTCCTGCGTCGCCGAACTGCGCATGATCGAGACCATTGAGAATGGCGAACCCAGGACGCCATTCCTGCGCTTTGGTGACACCGTGCGCATCGAGATGAAGGACAGTACGGGCCATTCGATCTTCGGCGCCATCGAGCAGAAGGTCGAGAAATACCAGGGATAGGGGATACGGAGGTTTCAGCGGTGAATCTTCTGGATCATCTGCGCCGCATGGCCGGCAACAATCTGTGGTCGAACGACCGGCTCTATCGCGCCGTGCTCGCGCTCAAGCCGGGTGAGTTCGAGGCCGAACGCACCAGCTTTTTCCCGTCGATCAAGGCAACTCTCAACCACATCCTCGCGGTCGATTATCTCTATCTCGATTTTCTCGAAGAGGGCGGCGTCGGCGCCGCGGCCCATGATGATTTTGCGCCCTTCGACGAACCGCAGCCGCTGTTTGCCGCTCAGGTGGCCGCGGACCGGCGGCTGATCGCCTTCTGCGATGGCCTGTCGGAAGCCGATCTCGATCGCCGTGTCGTCACCGACCGGCGCGAGGACGGTATGATCCCTGAAAGGATCGGCGACATCCTCGCCCATGTCTTCCTGCACGACATCCACCACCGCGGCCAGGTGCACGCCATGCTGTCCGGCACATCGGTTGTGCCACCGCAACTGGACGAGTTTTTGCTCGATTATGATTTGAAGCTGAGGAAGGCGGAGGTTGAGCGGCTGGGACTTTAGTCGCCAATTTCATCTTAAATAGTCGGCCCATCAACAGCTGAACTGGTGCCGATGCGTGGCAGAAGGCACGCCCTCACCGGAGGCGGGAGGAGACGCGCTACCGGCTTGCCGCGTCGGGTGATCACGATCTCCTCGCCGGCCTTCGCGCGCCTCACGAGTTCCGGCAGTCTAGCCCTGGCTTCGGTTATGGAGACGTTCTCGGCTCGACCTCTTATGATCGGAACTTAAATCAAAGCCGATCGAGCCGCAAACGAGCTTGAGATTTCAGGCCGCCTTGCCATCCACCTTGATCACGCCGCGCTTGATCTGGTCCTGCTCGATCGATTCGAACAGTGCGCGGAAATTGCCTTCGCCAAAACCTTCGTCGCCCTTCCTCTGGATGAATTCGAAGAAGATCGGGCCGATCACGGTTTTGGAAAAGATCTGCAGCAGAATCTTGGTCATGCCGCCATCGACCACACCTTCGCCGTCGATCAGGATGCCGTGTTTCTTCATCCGCTCGATCGGCTCGTCATGGCCGTTCACCCTGGCATAGGACATGTCGTAATAGGTCTCCGGCGGGCCCGGCATGAATTTCAGCCCGTTGGCGGCCAGCTTGTCGGTGGCGGCATAGATCTCGTCGGTGCCGACCGCGATGTGCTGGATGCCCTCGCCATTGTACTTCTTCAGATACTCGGCGATCTGGCTGGTCTCGTCCTTGGATTCATTGAGCGGAATGCGGATCTTGCCGCAGGGCGAGGTGATGGCGCGGCTGACCAGGCCGGTGATCTTGCCGTCAATGTCGAAGAAATGGATCTGCTTGAAGCCGAACAGTTCGCGGTAGAAATCCCACCACTTGTCCATCTGGCCGCGATAGACATTGTGGGTCAGGTGGTCGAGATAATAGAAGCCGACGCCTTCCGGCCGCGGATCGCGCGCGCCGAGCCATTCGAATTCGGCGTCGTAAGCCGAGCCTTTCTTGCCATAGGCGTCGATGAAATAGAGCAGCGAGCCGCCAATGCCGACGATTGCCGGCACGTCGAGCGCCTTATCGGCGCCTTCGTAAGGCGTGGCGCCCTTCGAGACGGCATGATCGAACGCATGCTTGGCATCGACCACGCGCCAGGCCATCGAGGCGGCACACGGGCCGTGCTTGTCGGCGAACTTCATCGCATGCGAGCCGGGCTCGGCGTTGACGACATAGTTGATGTCGCCCTGGCGCCAGACGGTGATGTTCTTGGTACGATGCCTGGCCACCGCCACATAGCCCATGCGGGTGAACAGTTCGGCGAGCTTCCGCGGCTCCGGATGCGCAAATTCGACGAACTCGAAACCATCGGTGCCGGCAGGATTGTCCTTGCTGATTTTGGCGGGCGGGGCGTCGTGCGGGAAGGGACCCATGGCATTCCTCCAAAGCTGGCTTGGCCTGAAAAGGCCATCTGAAGCCATCATAGCGCGGAGCCGGCGCATGGTGCTTGCATTCAAACGCTTGAAATGATGATCTCATGCGTGAAGCATGCATGTTGAGAGACAAAACCATGGATGAGACGCGCATTGACCAATTTGACCGCAAGATAATGGCGCTGCTGCAGGGCGATGCGCGATTGACCAACAACGATCTCTCGGAGCGGGTAAATCTGTCGGCCTCGCAATGCTCGCGCCGCCGACAGCGGCTCGAAGAGGACGGCTTCATCAAGGGTTATCGGGCAGTGCTCGACCGCGACAAGCTCGGCTTCTCGCTGGTCAACGTCATCTCGGTGACCCTGGCCACCCACAACCGCGACAATGCGCGACGCTTCGGCGAATTGGTGGCGCGGCTGCCGCAAGTGCAGGAGGCGCACGCACTGACCGGCGAGATGGACTACATACTGAAGGTGGTGACACCCGACCTGAAATCGCTGTCGGAGTTCGTCAACGGCGTGCTCTTGCCGCACGAATCCGTGCAGCATGTGAAGACGGCGATCGTGCTGGAGACGCTGAAGGAGACCGGCGCGCTGCCGATTTAGCCCTTCGACTGCTGGATCAGCCCGTACAGATTCGTGCAACGCGCGCCGGAGCGGCAATAGGCGAACACCGGACCTTCCAATTCGTCCAGCGCCTCGGCCTGGTCCTCGACATTCTCTTTCGTGATCTGGCCGCTGATCACCGGGATGTAGCGGAAAGCGAGACCGGCGGCTTCGACCGCCAATCCGATGCTTTTGGCCGAAGGCTGGCCGGGCTGCTCGTCATCCGGCCGGTTGCAGATGACGGCCTTGAAACCGGCTTCCTTGATGGCAGCGACATCTTCGGGCTGGATCTGGCCAGAGACCGAATAGTCGTCGCTGATTTCACGGTATTCCATCGCAGCATCCTCGCAATCTGATTTGCGGGGAGTCTTGCCACTCCCCGACGTAGCCGGCAATCCGCCAGCGGAAATCGTTCTGCAGAGATAGACGTTTCCGGCGAAGATTCCAACTCAAGCCGTCCAGTCCTGGAACGGATCGGGCAGACCGCGCCACAGGTCGAGCCGGAAGTCCTGGGCCGAAAAAGGCAGAGACCGCCTTTGCCTTTCGGAGAACGGCGCTCCTCAGCTGCCGAGGATGGCACCTTTGATCTGACGGATGTTGTTGTGCATCATGTCGATATAGGTCGAACCCGGGCCATCAGGCTGTGACAGCGCATCCGAATAAAGCGTGCCGCCCACCTTGATGCCGGTTTCGCTGGCGATCTGTTCGATCAGGCGCGGGTTGGTGATGTTTTCGACGAAGATCGCCGCCGCCTTGTGCTGCTTGACCTGCTCGGCCAGCTTGGCGACATCGGCGGCCGACGGTTCGGAATCGGTCGAAATGCCTTGCGGGGCGAGGAAGGTCAGGCCGTATTCGTGTTCGAAATAGCCGAAGGCGTCATGCGAGGAGATGACGACGCGCTTGGCCTCCGGGATCGACTGGATCGCCGCCTTCACTTCGCCTTCCAGCGCGTCGAGCTTCTTGGTGTAGGCGGCGGCATTGGTCTGGTAGCTGACGCAGCCCTCGCTGTCGGCCGCGCAGAAGGCCTCGGCGATGTTCTTCACATAGATCTTGGCATTGGCGATCGACTGGAAGGCGTGCGGGTCGGTCACCGTCTTGCCGCCCTCGGTGCCGGCACCTTCGGCCGCATCGGCGTCGGCGAATTCAGGCTTGAAGTCGATTGGCGTCACGCCCTTGGTCAAGGTGACGATCGAGGCCTTGGTGGCGCTGGCATCGACCAGCCGTTGCAAAAAGCCCTCGAAATGCAGGCCGTTGACCAGAACGACATCGGCCTTGGCCATGGCGACCGCGTCGGCCGGGCTCGGCTCATAGACATGGGCGTCGCCATCCGGCCCGACGATGGTGGTGATGTCGACGCGGTCGCCACCGACATTCCTGGCGAAATCGGCAATGACGGTGAAGCTGGCGACTACTTTCAGCGGCGCCGCGAAAGCCGACGATGCGCCAAAGGCAGTTAATGTTATAACGCTCATCACCAGGGCGGCACGGATGGATCTCAGCATAGGCGGGGGACTCCTTTCGAGGGGCGGGGATCAGGCCGTTCTGTGACGGTGATGGATGATGCGGGCGCGCAGAATGCCGCGCGTGCCGAACAGGATCGAGGCGAAGTAGACGACGCCGGCCGACAGGATGATGGCCGGGCCGGACGGCAGCGAGGCGTGATAGGACAGAAGCAGTCCGGCGACGCAGGAGGCAAAGCCGATCAGCACGGCCAGCACGCACATCGGCTCGACGCGCACGGTCCAGAAGCGGGCGGCGGCTGCCGGCAGCATCATCAGTCCGACCGACAGAAGCGTGCCGAGCGCCTGGAAGCCGCCAACGAGGTTGAGCACGACCAGACCAAGGAAGATGAAGTGCACCGGGCTGCCCATCCGGCTGACCGACCGCAGGAACAGCGGATCGAGGCATTCGGCGACCAGCGCCCGCCAGAAGATGGCGAGGCTGACCAGCGTCACCGTGACGATGCCGCCGATCAGCGTCAGCGCCTCGTTGTTGAGCGCCAGCACCGTGCCGAACAGCACATGCATGAGATCGACGCTGGAGCCGCGGATCGACACCATCAGCACGCCGATGGCCAGAGAAATCAGGTAGAAGGCCGCCATCGAGGCGTCCTCGCGCTGTATGGTGAAGCGCGAGACGGCACCGGCGCCGAGCGCGACGATGATGCCGGCGATCAGTCCGCCAATGGTCATCGGCAGGATTTCCAGCCCGTAGAACAGGAAGCCGGCGGCCGCACCCGGCAGGATGGCGTGTGCCATGGCGTCGCCCGACAGGCTCATGCGCCGCAGCATCAGGAAGACGCCGATCGGGCAGGCGCCGAGCGACAGCATCAGCGAGCCGAACAGCGCCCGCTGCATGAAACCGAAATCGGCGAACGGTGCGATGAACAGACCGTAGAGCGCGTCCATCAGGCAGCCCTCGGACCGGCGCCATGGTGATGGTCGTGATCGTGGCCATGATGATCATGGCCATGGTCATGACCATGCTCGTCCGGTTCGCACCAGGGCGCGTTCTCCTCCCAGGCTTCATGGAAGCGACGGGCTCGCAGCAGGTTTTCCGGCTTCAGCGTCTCGCGCGTTTCGCCCCAGGCGATCGGCTGGCGGGCAAGCAGCAAGGTTTCGGGAAAATTCTGCCGCACCAGATCGAGATCATGGACGACGACCATGATGGTGCGTTCCTCGCCGTGCCAGCGCTTGATCAGGGCGATCAGGTCGCCGACCGTCTTGGCATCGACGGCATTGAATGGTTCGTCGAGCAGGATCAGGTCGGCATCCTGCAACAGCACGCGGGCAAACAGCGTGCGCTGCAGCTGGCCGCCTGACAGCGTGTCGATCGGCCGCTTTTCGAAGCCGCCGAGACCGACGGCCATCAGCGCCTGGCTGACCGCCGCGCGATCCTCCGATGTGTAGCGGCCGAGCATGCCGCGCTTCGGCCAGAGGCCGAGCGAGACCAGGTCGACGACGCGCGCCGGGAAGGAGCGGTCCAGTTCCGATTGCTGCGGCAGGTAGGCGGCGCGCACGCCTGGCGCGCGAACAACCTCGCCGGCCATCGGCTTCAGCACGCCGACAATGCCCTTCATCAGCGTCGACTTGCCGGAGCCGTTGGCGCCGACAACGGCGGTCAGTGAGCCCTTGCGGATCGTGCCGTCGAGATGGTGGATAGCCGGGTGGCTGTTATAGCCCAGCGTCAGGTCACGGAATGTCAGGCAGGTCTGGGTCATGTCGTTCCGTGGAGCAGCGAAGTCCGGCCGCGGGCAAGGGTCGACTGGATATGTGATGTTATTACATTAGTCAACAAGCCAATCGGGCGGAATTGCGACCGGCGGCTCAACTTGCCGTGAGTCCTTTGCGCACTGGTCCAAGGGGATTTGGCGCCCGCGGCCTTGCCCGAAGCGAACCGCAACTCTAAACAGTCGCAACCCGTAACAGGAAGGAACCTCCCATGAGCATTCGTCGCATCGATGTTGGCCCGCGCATGAGCCAGATTGTCATCCACGGCAACACCGTCTATCTGGCCGGCCAGGTCGGCGAGCCCGGAGGCAACGTCGCCTCGCAGACCCGCGACATCCTGATGACCATCGACGAATTGCTGGCCAAGGCCGGAACCGACAAGACCAAGATCGTCCAGGCGATCATCTGGCTGGCCGACATGGGTACCTTCGCAGAAATGAATTCTGAATGGGACAAGTGGGTGCCGCAGGGCCACACCCCCGCCCGCGCCACCGGCGAAGCCAAGCTCGCCGGCCCGGAATATCTGGTCGAGATTATCGTTACGGCGGCGATTTAAGGCACGGCCGGCCTTCTACCTCCCCCTTATGGGGAGGTCGGACCGCAGGTCCGGGTGGGGGGCTGGCGCCGCCCCCACCCCGCTGCTTCGCAGCGACCCTCGCCACAAGGGGAAGGGTAAGAGGTGCTTACCCCTGCGATGGCGTGAATCTTGCCACCAGCGTGTGACTTTCCGCCGGATAGATAAACCGCACATGCGTAACCGGGCGTTCAGCACTCCAGGTGCGGCGCTCGACCACCAGGCAAGGCGCGCGCGGATCGATGTCGAGCGCGTCGGCGATAGCCTCATCGGCGGCCATGGAACGGATGCGGTGCTCGGCCTCGCTCCATGGTACGCGGCCGATCAGCCAGGGGCCGGCGGCGATCTCCAGAAACTCTTCGTCCCCGGCTTCCGGCACCGCGGAAAGATTGATCAGGCGCTGCTCGAGCGCGAATGGCCGTTCGCCGGCAAAATGCAGGCCTTCGACCCATAGCACCGACCCTGCGGCGGATAGCCCGAGCAGCGCTCTGTCCTCCGCGTTGCTGCGGCGCTTCAGCTGTTCCAGCCGCTCGTAGCGATAGGACAGGCCAAGCGCTTCGACCTCGATCCTGATGTCGTGCAATTCAAGCACCGCTGCCTGCGACTGCGGCCGGCGGACGAAGCTGCCCGAGCGGCGGCGGCGTTCGATCAGCCCGGCCTTGGCCAGCTGCGACAGCGCCTTGTTCACGGTCATGCGCGAGCAATTGTACTCGGTCGTCAGTTCGTGCTCGAACGGGATGCGATGTCCGGGCGCCCAGGCGCCCGACAGGATCTTTTCCCTGATGTCGGACAGGATGCGCTGATGCAGCGAGATGCTCTCTGCGCCGTCAACATCGTCTGTCTCGATCAAGCTCATCAAACGTCCTGCTTCAATTCTGCGACAGGTCGGTCATGACTTTGCGGAATCGCTCGGCGATTGCCGAGCGCTTGGCATGCCTGCCGCCGCTGACCTGCTTCTTGCCGTGCACCCAGACGCAATCGATCGTGCTGCCATTGGCGAAGATCCAGGCATCGAGGATGGCGTCGCCGGTCTTGCCGGCCAGCGAAGGATGGCCGGCGTCGAGTGAGACGAAATCGGCCGGACCGCCAATGGCGATCTGCGAGGCGCCGGCACCGAGCGCAACGCTGCCGCCATCGAGCGCGGCATCGAACAGCGCCCGCCCGGTCGAACCACCGGCCACGGCCAGCACATTGCGGGCGCGGTGGGCGAGGCGCTGCGAATATTCGAGCTGCCTCAGCTCATCCGGCAGGCCGATCAGCACGTTGGAATCGGAGCCGATACCGAAGCGGCCGCCGTGCTCCCTGAAAAGCGGTGCGGCAAACGTGCCGTCGCCGAGATTGGCCTCGGTGATCGGGCAAAGGCCGGCGATGGCGCCGCTCCTGGCCAAGGCGATCGTCTCCGCATCGGTCATATGCGTGGCGTGGATCAGGCACCAGCGCTGGTCGACCTCGGCTTTGGCCAGCAGGAATTCGACCGGGCGCGCGCCGGACCAGGCGAGGCAGTCCTCGACCTCCTTCACCTGTTCGGCGACGTGGATGTGGATCGGCCCATTCGGCGCCAAAGCAGCAACTTGGGTCAATTCCTCCGGTGTGGCGGCGCGCAGACTATGCGGGGCGACGCCAACGACAGCCTGATTCAACGCGCGAACCGATTCGCTGGACTTCTCAACAAGCCGGGAGAACCGATTCACATCGTTGATGAATCGCCTTTGGCCTTCGTTCGGAGCCGCTCCGCCGAAAGAGGAGTGCGCGTAAAACACCGGCAGCAGCGTCAGGCCGATGCCCGTTTCGCCGGCGGCGGCGGCGATGCGCTCGGCCATCTCGGCAAGATTGGCGTAAGGGTTTCCGTCGCGGTCGTGGTGCAGATAGTGAAATTCGCCGACGCGGGAAAAACCGGCCTCCAGCATCTCGACATAGAGCTGCGCGGCGACCGCCTCGACCTGATCGGGCGTCATCGACAGCGCGAAGCGGTACATAACCTCGCGCCAGCTCCAGAAACTGTCGGCGGAGGGGCCGCGAAGCTCAGCCAGGCCGGCCATGCCGCGCTGGAAGGCGTGGCTGTGCAGATTCGGCATGCCGGGCACGAGAATGGCGCAGCGCTCGTCGCCGGCCTGCGGAATGGCGGTCGCTTCGACAGAGGCGATGCGGCCGCCATCGAGCGTGATCCTGACATTGCCTTGCCAGCCCTTCGGCAGCAGCGCCTGTTCCGCAAAGATCACCGTCACGTCTGTCTCCAAATCTGCATGCCCGGGCGACGAGACCACTTGCGTCGCGTTCCAATATGTATATACATAATTGCCATCCTTTCAAATGGAAAAGATGATGGGTGGAGCAAACGGGAAGAGCGGCCTTCGTGTCTGGCGCAATGCGCGCCTGGCGACCATGGCCGACGGTGTGGCTGTTCTCGGCATTGTCGAGAAAGGCGCGATCGCCGCGCGCGATGGTCTCATTGTTTATGCGGGCGCCGAAGCGGACATGCCGGCTTCGGCGGGGCAGGGCGCCGAGACCGTCGATTGCGAGGGCCGCTGGATCACGCCGGGCCTGATCGATTGCCACACGCATCTTGTCTATGCCGGCAACCGTGCCAACGAATTCGAGATGCGGCTGGCAGGTGCCACCTATGAGGAAGTCGCCCGCGCCGGCGGCGGCATTGTGTCTTCGGTCAAGTCGCTGCGCGCGGCTAGCGAGGATGAGCTCGTTGCCCAGACGCTGCCGCGCCTCGATGCGCTGATGGCCGAAGGTGTCACGACGGTCGAGGTCAAATCGGGCTACGGCCTCGATCTCGACAATGAGAAGAAGTCATTGCGTGCCGCCCGCCGGCTAGCCAATGAGCGCCCCGTCACCGTCCGCACGACGTGCCTTGCCGCGCACGCGCTGCCGCCCGAAGCCCATGGTGACAAGGACGCCTTCATCGATCTCGTCGCCGGCACGATCCTGCCGGACGTCGCCGCTGAGAAACTTGCCGATGCCGTCGATGGTTTTTGCGAGGGCATCGCCTTTTCGCCGGAGCAGATGGCGCGCGTCTTCGACAAGGCGAAAGCGCTTGGGCTGCCGGTGAAACTCCATGCCGACCAGCTTTCGAATCTGCACGGCGCCGCGCTTGCCGCCAGCTATGGTGCGTTGTCGGCGGATCATCTCGAATACACCGACGAGGCAGGCGCTGCCGCGATGGCGAAGGCCGGCACGGTGGCGACGATCCTGCCTGGCGCCTATTACTTCATCCGCGAGACCAAGAAGCCGCCTGTCGAGCTGTTCCGCCGCCATGGTGTGAAGATGGCGGTGGCGACGGACAGCAATCCCGGTACTTCGCCGCTCACCTCGCTGTTGCTCACCATGAATATGGCGGCAACGCTCTTTGGCTTGACCGTCGATGAATGCCTTGCCGGCGTCACCCGCGAGGCCGCGCGGGCGCTTGGCCTTCTCGACAAGGCCGGCACGCTGGAATCCGGCAAATCCGCCGACCTGGCGATCTGGGACATCGAGCGCCCCGCCGAACTCGTTTACCGCATGGGCTTCAACCCGCTGCATGCCCGCATCTGGAGAGGACAATGACCGAACTGACCCTGAAGCCCGGCAATGCGACGCTGGCCGACTGGCGCGCCATCTACCGTGGCGCCGTGCCGAAGCTGGATGAGGCCTGTCGTCCAAAAATCAAGGCGAGCGCCGAGGCTGTCGCCAGGATCGTCGCCAAAGGGGAGCCGGTCTACGGCATCAACACCGGCTTCGGCAAACTGGCCAGCGTGCGCATTCCCGCCGGCGACCTCGAGACCTTGCAGCGCAACATCGTGCTGTCGCACGCCGCCGGCGTCGGCGAGCCGATGCCGGTTGCAATTGCCCGGCTGATGATGGCGCTGAAACTTGCCAGCCTGGCGCAGGGCGCCTCCGGCGTGCGCCCCGAAACCATCAATTTGCTGGAAGCGATGCTCGCCAACGACGTCATCCCGGTGGTGCCGGCGCAAGGCTCCGTCGGCGCGTCCGGCGATCTCGCACCGCTGTCGCACATGACGGCGGTGATGATCGGCGTCGGCGAATGCTTTACCCCGCATGGCCGGTTCCCGGCCAAGGTCGCCTTCGTCTCGCACGGCCTCGAGCCCGTGACGCTGGGCGCCAAGGAAGGCTTGGCGCTGCTCAACGGCACGCAGTTTTCGACCGCCTACGCGCTCGCCGCTTTGTTCGAAGCCGAAGTGCTCTACCAGTCGGCGCTGGTTGCCGGCGCGCTGTCGACCGATGCCGCCAAGGGTTCCGATGCGCCTTTCGATCCGCGCATTCATCTACTGCGCAAGCATCGAGGTCAGATCGAGACGGCGGAGGCGCTGCGCAATCTGATGGCCGGCAGTGTCATCCGCGAATCGCACCGTGTCGGTGACGAGCGCGTGCAGGATCCCTATTGCCTGCGCTGCCAGCCGCAGGTCATGGGCGCCGCCCTCGACGTGTTGCGCAAGGCTGCCGATACGCTCGGCACCGAAGCCAATGGCGTGACCGACAATCCGCTGATCTTCGCCGAGGATGACACGGCGCTCTCCGGCGGCAATTTCCACGCTGAGCCGGTGGCTTTCGCCGCTGACATGATCGCGTTGGCCGTCTGCGAGATCGGCTCGCTGTCGGAACGCCGCATCGCCATGCTGGTCGATCCGGCGCTGTCCGGCATGCCGGCCTTCCTGACGCCCAAGCCCGGCCTCAATTCCGGCTTCATGATCCCGCAGGTGACGGCGGCCGCACTCGTTTCGGAAAACAAGCAGAAGGCCTATCCGGCCAGCGTCGATTCGATCCCGACCTCGGCCAACCAGGAAGACCACGTCTCGATGGCCGCGCACGGCGCGCGCCGGCTGATCGGCATGGTCGAGAACGCCACCGCGGTGATCGGCATCGAATTGCTGGCCGCCGCGCAAGGCTGCGATTTCCACCAGCCGCTGGCGTCGAGCGCTGCGCTGGAAGCGGTGCGCAAGCTGGTCCGGGCCGAAGTGCCGCATCTCGACAATGACCGCCACTTCCACCCCGATATGGAAAAGGCAATCGCCATGGTGCGCAGCGGCGCGACCGTCAGGGCTGCCGGCGCGGTGGCGCTGCCGTCGATTGCGGGAACGGCGTGATGGCCGCCACACCCTGGCTCACCGTCAGCCGAGGCACAGCACCGCTGCTGGTGTCGATCCCGCACACTGGCATCGACCTCGCTGGCCTCGAACCCCGGCTGGTGTCGCCCTGGCTCGGCCGCCGCGATTGCGACTGGTGGATCGACAAGCTCTATGACTTCGCCAACGACCTCGGCGCAACCGTCGTGCACACCGCCATTTCGCGCACCGTGATCGACGTCAATCGCGACCCGTCAGGCGTTTCGCTTTATCCCGGGCAGACCACGACCACGCTTTGCCCGACCGACACATTTGACGGCGATCCGCTTTATCGCATGGGCGAGGAACCGACCCCATCCGAGATTGATCAGCGTCGCGAGAGCTATTTCAAGCCCTATCATGCCGCCTTGCAGGCCGAGATCGAACGCCTGCGCGGCATGCATGAAAAGATCGTGCTCTACGACTGCCATTCGATCCGCTCGGTGCTGCCGCGCCTGTTCGAAGGCACGCTGCCGGTCTTCAATCTCGGCACCAATGACGGCAAGAGCACCGATCCCGTTCTTCAGGACAAGGTCGCCGCCATCCTCGCCGCGACCGGCGAGACCTGGGTGGTCAACGGCCGCTTCAAGGGCGGCTCGATCACCCGCGGCTTCGGCCAGCCGCAGAACGGTGTTCATGCGCTGCAGATGGAGCTCTCCAACCGTGGCTACATGCGCGAGCCGTCGCAGAAGGGGTCGCCGGAGAACTGGCCGGTCCCTTATGACCCCACCTATGCAGCGCCGATCCGAGCGACGCTGAAGACCATCCTCGAAACCGCGATCGACTGGGCAAGGCGCTGACGCGTCGCCCGTCTTGCTGAAAGGGACAATGATGAACAACCCTCGCCACAACATCCGCGAAGTGCGAGCGCCGCGCGGCGACAAGCTCAACGCCCGCTATTGGACGACCGAAGCGCCGCTGCGCATGCTGATGAACAATCTCGACCCCGATGTCGCCGAGAACCCCAACGAACTGGTCGTCTATGGCGGCATCGGCCGCGCGGCACGCACCTGGAACGATTTCGACCGCATCGTCGCCTCGCTGAAGACGCTTGGCGAGGAAGAGACGCTGCTGGTGCAGTCGGGCAAGCCGGTCGGCGTGTTCCGCACCCACGCGGATGCGCCGCGCGTGCTGATCGCCAACTCCAACCTGGTGCCGCACTGGGCGACCTGGGATAAATTCAACGACCTCGATAAAAAGGGCCTGATGATGTACGGCCAGATGACGGCCGGCTCGTGGATCTACATCGGCACGCAGGGCATCGTGCAGGGCACCTACGAGACCTTCGTCGAGGCCGGCCGTCAGCACTATGGCGGCAATCTCAAGGGCAAATGGATCCTGACCGGCGGCCTCGGCGGCATGGGCGGCGCCCAGCCGCTGGCCGCCGTCATGGCCGGCGCCTGCTGCCTGGCCATCGAGTGCAACCCGGACTCCATCGATTTCCGCCTGCGCACCCGCTATGTCGACGAGAGGGCCGAGACGCTCGACGAGGCAATGGAGATGATCGAGCGCTGGACCAAGGCCGGCGAGGCGAAGTCCGTCGGCCTGCTCGGCAATGCGGCAGAGATCGTGCCGGAAATGTTCAGGCGCGGCATACGCCCCGATATGGTTACCGACCAGACCTCGGCCCACGACCCCATCAACGGTTATCTGCCGAAGGGCTGGACGATGGCCGAATGGCGCGAGAAGCGCGTCAGCGACCCGAAGGCGGTCGAGAAGGCGGCTCGCGCGTCCATGCGCGAACACGTCGAGGCGATGGTGGCGTTCTGGAACGCGGGCGTGCCGACGCTGGATTACGGCAACAACATCCGGCAGGTCGCCAAGGAAGAAGGGTTTGAGAACGCCTTTGCCTTCCCAGGCTTCGTGCCGGCCTATATTCGCCCGCTGTTCTGCCGCGGCATTGGTCCGTTCCGCTGGGCCGCGCTCTCCGGCGATCCCGAGGATATCTACAAGACCGACGCCAAGGTACGCGAACTCACGCCGGGCAACACCCATCTGCACAATTGGCTCGACATGGCGCGCAAGCGCATCTCGTTCCAGGGCCTGCCGGCGCGCATCTGCTGGGTCGGTCTCGGCGACCGCCATCGGCTGGGCCTCGCCTTCAACGAGATGGTGGCCAAGGGCGAACTCAAGGCGCCGGTCGTCATCGGCCGCGATCACCTCGATTCCGGCTCGGTCGCCTCACCGAACCGCGAGACGGAGGCGATGAAGGACGGCTCGGACGCCGTGTCCGACTGGCCGCTGCTCAATGCGCTGCTCAACACCGCGTCGGGCGCCACCTGGGTGTCGCTGCATCATGGTGGCGGCGTCGGCATGGGTTTTTCCCAGCATGCCGGCATGGTCATCGTCGCCGACGGTACGCAGGACGCCGCCAGGCGCCTGGAGCGCGTGCTGTGGAACGATCCGGCGACCGGCGTGATGCGCCACGCCGATGCCGGCTACGACATCGCCATCGAGTGCGCCAAGGAGCACCAGCTCAATTTGCCCGGCATTCTCGGCTGATAGGCTGAAATCATGCGCATTCTTCGTGCCGCCGACTACCGCGTCATGCCGTGGAAGAACGGCGGCGGCACGACGACCGAAATCGCTGTCTCGCCCGACGGCGCCGGCCTTGACGAATTCGACTGGCGCGTGTCGATGGCCCGCGTCGAGGGCAGCGGGCCGTTCTCCAGCTTTGCCGGCATAGACCGCACGCTGTCGGTGCTGGAAGGCGATGGCGTCGTGCTCGATGTCGCCGGCCGGCCCGCCGTGCGGCTGACGCCGGCTTCCGCGCCTTTTGCCTTTCCAGCAGACCTGCCGACCAGTGCCGCGCTGATCGCCGGCCCGATCACCGACCTCAACGTCATGACGCGCCGCGGCCGCACGCTGCATTCGGTCGAGCGCTTGGCGATTTCACGGCCTGTGGACATCGCGACCCGGGCCGGTTCGACCCTCATCCTTTGCCACAAGGGCGAAGCTGTTTTCCCCGAGGCCGGGTCAATTCGCCTCGGGCCGCTCGACACGCTGCTGATCGGGCCGGAGACTTCTCTTCTGAGGGTTGAGCCGGCGCGGGATACGACGCTGTTCGTGGTCCGGATAACCACCGCCGCCTGACGCTTTCGCGCCAACGGTTACCGCCTGTTTCCAAACATGATCGCAATGCCGGCGAAATATAGCGTAAGCTCCCGCCGGGATCACGAAAAAGCCCGAATCCTCTCCGTCGATCGATCCTGACGAGAGCGAGGGGCGCTCGTCTTTGAGTTTGGTCGAAAGATGACGCTCTGTCGTGGTGCGGAAACAAACTTTCGGCATAGGGGTCGATGCAACCAATTGCATTTGAACCGGTTTTAGGGCCATTGCCGTGGCGGTGACGCCGCTGAGTGCCCGCTTACGGAATTTTCAATGAATATTCAGACGAATCCTGCCCAGATCGAGAAGACAAGCGCGAGCTTCCCGGCCATCACGGAAGAGCCGATAAGGTCGACATTCCTGCCGGAGGAGCGCCTGAGGCTGCTCGGCGAAAGCCTGGCAAAGGGCGATCTCGCCGACCTGTTCGGCCTGATCCCCTTCGATTTCCAGGCCCGCATCCGCGACAGCGCCAAGAAGATCCTCGAAGTCTACCGTTCGACCAATGCCGCGCAGGCCAAGGGTGAAACGATCACCCCGGCCGCGCAATGGCTGCTCGATAACAACTATCTGGTCGAGGAGACCATTTTCCAGGTCAAGCGCGACCTGCCGCGCCGCTTCTATCGTCAGCTGCCGACGCTGAAACTGCCTGACGGCGGCACCGTGCCGCGCGCGCTGGCGCTGGCCTGGACCTATGTGGCGCATTCGGACAGTTCCGTCTCGGCGACCATGTTCAAGTCCATCGTCCAGGGTTTTCAGTCGGTCGAGCCGCTGAAGATCGGTGAACTCTGGGCGCTGCCGTCGCTTTTGCGCTTCGTGCTGATCGAAAATCTCCGCCGGCTGGCCGTCAGGGTCAATCGCACCCGCCAGATGCGCCAGATCGCCAACGATGTGGCCGACAAGGTGCTGGCGACCGACGAGAGTGCCGACCGCCAGGCGATCCTGGCCAATTTCAGCACTCACGCGCAGGACACAACCTTTGCCACGCAGCTTCTCTACCGCTTGCGCGATGGCTCGCAGAATGCCGGCAAGGCCCTGGAATGGCTGGAAGGCGAGCTCGAAAAGACTGGTTCCGATGCCGAGGAGATCATCATCTCCGAGCATCACACGCTGTCCAGTGGCAATGTGACGACCGGCAACATCATCCGCGGCCTGCGCCTCATCAACGACGTCGACTGGACGGTGTGGTTCGAAGGCGTCAGCCGCATCGACACCGTGCTGCGCGAGCGCACCGATTTTGCCGCGCTCGACTTCTTCTCGCGCGACCAATACCGCACCGCGATCGAGGAACTGGCCCGCCGCTCGAACCTGTCGGAATACCGCGTCGCCGAAAAGGCGATCGAACTGGCCGGCCAGGCCGCTAGCGAACACGCCGCCAGCGAACACGTATCGGCCGGCGATGGCGACGATTCAGCTCCGGCTCCGTCCGCGCATACCGATGTCGGCTTCTTCCTCGTCGGTCCGCGCCGTCTGGAGCTGGAAAAAGCGATCGGCTATCGGCTCACCATCAGCCAGACGGTCAAGCGGACCTTCGCCAAGACCGGATGGTTGGGCATCGTCCTGCCTGTTTTCGCACTGACGGCCTTGCTTCTTGTCGTCACCGGCAACGCGTTGGCCAATCTCGGCCTTTCGGTGGCCTCGATCGTCCTGATGCTGGCGCTGTTTGCCGTGCCGGCGAGCGAGGGCGCGCTGGCCTTCTTCAACACGGTTGTCTCGCTCTTCCTCAAGCCGACACGCCTGATCGGCTACGACTACAGGCACGGTGTGCCGCCCGAGGCGCGCACGCTGGTGGTTGTGCCATCGCTCATCGGCTCGCGCGACGATGTCGAGGAAAACATCCGCAACCTCGAAGTCCATTACCTTGCCAATCTGGTGGACGAGATCCATTTCGCGCTGCTGTCGGACTGGCCCGACTCCAAGATCGAGATCGATGCGGCCGACACCGAGATCCTCGAATATGCCCGTGGCGAGATCGCCCGTCTCAACGCCCGCTATCCCACGGAAGGCGCGCCGCGCTTCTACATCCTGCATCGCCGCCGGCTCTTCAACGCCGCTCAAGGGGCCTGGATGGGTTGGGAGCGCAAGCGTGGCAAGCTGCATGAGCTTGACCTTTTGCTGCGTGGCGACAGCGACACGACTTTCCTGCCGCTCGACGTGCCGCTGCCGGAAAAAGTCGTCCATGTGATGACGCTCGACGCCGACACGCGCACCACGCGCGATGCGGTGGCGAGCCTCGTCGGCAAGCTCTGCCATCCGCTCAACCGCCCGCATTTCGACGCCGCCAGGCGCGTCGTCACCGCCGGCTACACGATCCTGCAGCCGCGCATCACCGCTTCGCTGACATCAGGCGACGAGGCCTCGTTCTTCCAGCGTGTGTTCTCGGCCAATCGCGGCCTGGACCCCTATGTCTTCGCCGTCTCCGACCTTTATCAGGATGTCTTTAGCGATGGGTCCTTCACCGGCAAGGGCCTCTATCATGTCGATGCCTTCGAAGCCGCGCTGCAAGGCCGCATCGAGGAAAACACCGTCCTCAGCCACGATCTACTCGAAGGCGCGCTGGCGCGCGCGGCACTGGTCACCGACGTCGAACTGGTCGAGGACTATCCGACTCGCTACTCGGTCGACGCCTCGCGCCACCATCGCTGGGCACGTGGCGACTGGCAGCTGCTGGGCTTCATCCTCGATCCTCGTTCCGGTGTTCCGGCCCTGTCGCGCTGGAAGATGGTCGACAATCTGCGCCGCTCGCTGACGCCGACCTTCTGGGTGATGGCGGCGATCGCCGGCTGGACCCTGCTGCCCTTCACACAGGCCGCGCAATGGCAGGCACTGCTGATCCTCAGCCTGTTCATGGCGCCGACCTTCGATGTCGTCAACGCCATCCTGCCCAAGAGCGGCGACCAGACACCGCGCGGCCATTTCTCGGCGCTGGCGCGCGATGTCGCCTTCGGCACCGCCATGGTGGCCCTGAAGATCGTGCTGATGGCGCACAACGCCTGGATGATGGGCGACGCCATCGTGCGCACGCTCTACCGGCTGTTCGTCAGCCGCCAGAATCTCCTGGAATGGCGCACCGCTTCCCAGGCCCACAAGGCCGGCGACAACGATGTCGGCTCCTATTACGGCATGATGTACGGCGCCGTGATCATCGGCTTCGTCGGCCTGGCCATTCCGGTGCTGGCCGATTCCACCGGCGCCTTCGTCGCCTTCTTCTTCGCCCTGTTCTGGATAGGCTCGCCGGCGATCGCCAGCTGGATCAGCCGCTCGGCCGAAACCGAGGACCGGCTGCGCATATCGCAGGCCGATATCCACACGCTGCGCACTATTGCGCGGCGCACCTGGCACTATTTCGAAAGCTTCGTCACGGCGGAGCATCACAATCTGCCGCCGGACAATTTCCAGGAAAGCCCGGCGCCGGTCGTGGCGCCGCGCACGTCGCCGACCAATGTCGGCGTCTATCTCCTGTCGGTGGTCTCGGCGCGCGATTTCGGCTGGATCAGCCTGTCGGATGCCATCACCCGCATTGACGCCACCATGACGACCATAGAGAGCATGCCGCGCCACCGCGGCCATCTCTTCAACTGGTACGACACCACGACGCTGAAGCCGCTCTACCCGCTCTACATTTCGGCTGTCGACAGCGGCAATCTCGCCGGCCATCTGGTGGCTGTGGCGGCTGCCTGTGCCGAATGGGCGGAAGCGCCTTCCGTTCACCTCCAGGGCGATTTCGAAGGCATTCTCGACACGGTCACCATCCTGAGCGAAAGCCTCGATGAGTTGCCCGACGACCGCCGTCAGCTCAGGCCTCTGCGCCAGCGTCTCGTCGATCGCCTGGACGGCATGCGGCGCGCCGTCGAGACGATCAAGGCGCAGCCGGAAATGGCCTCGATCCGCACCATCAACCTCGCCGTGCTGGCGGGCGAGATCCGCAAGCTGGCCACCGCCATCCACACCGAGGCGGCCTCGGCCCAGAGCGACGTCATCGTCGACTGGGCGGCGAGGCTGGAAGCCACTTGCGAGGCACATGTCCATGATGCCCACAGCGACGACAACGCCGTCGAAGCGCTGCGCGCCAAACTTCTGACCTTGCGCGAGCGCACCCGTCGTTTCGCCTTCGAGATGGAATTCGCCTTCCTGATGCGGCCGGAACGCAAGTTGCTGTCGATCGGCTACCGGGTCGAGGAACACCAGCTCGACGAAAGCTGCTACGACCTTCTCGCCTCCGAGGCGCGGTTGACCAGCCTGTTCGCCATCGCCAAGGGCGACCTGCCGACCGAACATTGGTTCCGGCTCGGCCGTCCGATCGTCGAGATCGGCTTCCAGGGCGCGCTGATGTCCTGGTCGGGCTCGATGTTCGAATATCTGATGCCGCCGCTGGTGATGAAGGAGGCGCAGGGCTCGATCCTCAACCAGACCAGCAAGCTGATCATCAAGCGCCAGATCCAGTACGGTCGCCAGAAAAACGTGCCCTGGGGCATCTCGGAAGCGGCCTACAACGCCCGCGACCGCGAACTGACCTACCAGTACACCAATTTCGGCGTGCCCGGGCTTGGGCTGAAGCGCGGTCTTGGCCAGAACACGGTGATCGCGCCCTACGCCACCATAATGGCGGCGCAGTTCAACCCGCGCGAAGCCGTGCAAAATCTCGCGCGTCTGCGCGGCATCGGTGCGCTTGGCCCGCATGGCTTTTACGATGCGGTCGACTTCACGCCGCAGCGCGTGCCTGAAGGTACCAACCACGCGGTCGTGCTGAATTACTATGCGCACCATTCGGGCATGTCGATCGCGGCGGTCGCCGACGCGATCTTCGAGGGTCGTCTGCGCGACCGTTTCCACAGCGATCCGGTCATCGAATCGGCTGAACTCCTGCTGCAGGAAAGGGCGCCGCGCGACATCCCGACCGCGACCGTCAGGACCGAAGCGGACGAGCGCGCCAAGGACGAGACCGAAACCGAGAGCCCTGACACGCGCATCGTGCTCGATCCCCTGCGGGCGCTGCGTTCGACCAATGTGATGTCGAACGGCCGCTATTCGGTGATGGTGACCGCAACCGGCTCCGGCTACAGCCGCTGGGGCGACCTTTCCGTTACGCGCTGGCAGCCGGACCCGGTCGAGGATCGTCTGGGTTCCTACATCTTCCTGCGTGACGTCAGCACTGGAGACTGGTGGTCGGCAACGGCGGAGCCAAAGCGCGCGGCCGAGGAGAAGGTGCAGACCCTGTTCTCCGACGACAAGGCGAGCTTCGTCAAATTGGTCGGCACGTTGCGCTCCGAGGTCGAATGCATCGTCGTTTCCGAAGGCAATGGCGAGGGCCGTCGCATCACGCTCTACAATGAAAGCACGTCCGATCGTTTCATCGAGGTGACGTCCTTTGCCGAACTGGTGCTGGGTTTGGAGGCCTCCGATTACGCGCATCCGGCCTTCTCCAAGATGTTCGTGGAGACTGAAATCGCCACCAACAACGGAGCGATCTTCGCC
Organism: Mesorhizobium sp. WSM4310; assembly: GCF_007003935.1. Classification (NCBI taxonomy): domain Bacteria; kingdom Pseudomonadati; phylum Pseudomonadota; class Alphaproteobacteria; order Hyphomicrobiales; family Phyllobacteriaceae; genus Mesorhizobium; species Mesorhizobium sp. WSM4310. The sequence goes on along the minus strand of NZ_VFTA01000008.1, from coordinate 79,827 downwards.
ACGCGCCGCAAGCGCGAAACCAGCGAGCCCGATATCAACCTGGTGCATTTCGTCACCGATCCGTCGGGTCCGGCGCGCGATGCCGAGGCCGAGACCGACAGGCGCGCCTTTATCGGCCGTGGCCGCTCGATCGTCGATGCCGCCGCTTTCGATCCGGGCGCCAGACTTGGCGGTCATTCCGGCTTTACGCTCGATCCCATCGCCTCGCTGCGCCGTCAGGTGCGGGTGCCCGCAAACAAGAAGATATCCCTGACCTTCTGGACGGTGGTCGGGGCCAACCGCACCGAACTGGAAGAGGCGATAAACCGTCTCGACCATCAGGAGAGCTTTGCCCGTCAGGCCATGCTGGCCTGGACGCGCAGCCAGGTGCAGACGCGCCATATGGGCCTCAGCCTGACCGACGCCGCCAATGTGCAGAAACTGGCGCGCTACCTGATCTATCCCGACGCGTTCCTGCGCTTGCCGGCCGAATCCATCGCTTCGGGCCTCGGCAAGCAGTCGAGCCTGTGGCCGACCAGCATTTCGGGCGATTTTCCGATCTTCCTGGTCAGGATCGGCGACGTCGCCGATCTGGAGATCGTCGCCCAGGCGCTGCGCTTCCAGGAATATATGCGCACCCGCGGCATGATGATCGACTTCGTCGTCGTCAACGAGCAGGCCTCGTCCTATGTCCAGGATCTGCAGCGCGCGGTCGAGACGCTGTGCGAAAACAGCCGTCTGCGCGGCAAGGAACTCGGTCCCCGCCAGCACATTTTCGCGGTGCGCCGCGACCTGATGGAAGAGACCACCTACAAGACGTTGCTCGCCGTCGCCCGGGTGGTGCTGCATACGCGCAACGGCACCATCTTCGATCAGATCGAACGGGCCGAGGCGGCTGCCTTGCAGGCGCGCGACGGCCTGCCGTCCATCGGATTGCCGGCTCCACGCGAAATCCCGGCGGCGCATGCCTTTGCCCCGCAGAACGTGGCGGATGTCAGTGCCGATGGCTCTGGCCTCAGCCAATGGAATGGCTTTGGCGGTTTCGACGGCGACGGACGTCACTATGTGGTGCGCCTCGCCGGCCGACGCACCACGCCGCAGCCCTGGATCAATGTCGTCTCCAACGCCTCGTTCGGCTTCCATACGTCGGCCGAGGGGGCAGCCTTCACCTGGAGCCGCAACAGCCGCGACTACCAGTTGACGCCGTGGTCCAACGATCCGGTCTCGAACCGGCCGGGCGAGGGCATCTATATCTACGACCAGGCCAGCGGCAGGGCGTTCTCGCCGATCGCCGCGGTGGTGCGCGATCCCTCGATGACCTACGAGGCCTGGCATGGCCAGGGCTTCTCCACCTTCCGCTCGAAGCGCGGGCCGCTATCGATGGACCTGACCCATGTGGTCGACCCCGTCGATCCGGTGAAAATCACGCGGCTGCGCATCCAGAATTCTGGCCCGGTGCCGGCGCGGCTGCGCGTCTATGCGTATGCCGAATGGGTGCTTGGCGGACATCGGTCGCGGACGGCCGCCACCATCGTCCCATCCCGCGACGGGGCGACCGGCGCATTGCTGGCGCAAAACCCCTATGGGCTCGATTTCAGCGAGCGCGTCGCCTTCCTGGCCGCCGACGCCGCTGTCCATTCGGTGACATCGGATCGGTCGGAGTTCCTCGGCCGGCACGGGTCCAGCGAACTGCCGCAGGCTGTGCTGACCGGCGCGGCCCTGTCGGGCCGTGTCGAGGCCGGCGACGATCCCTGCGCGGCGATCGCCCGCGATGTCGAGATCCCGGCCGGCGGCGACGTCACGCTGCTCTGGCTGCTCGGCGATGCCGACACCCCGGCGCAGGCAAGCGCGCTGGTGCAGACGCATCGGGGCAAGGATTTCGACCAGCGTCTGGCCGACAATGAGCGCGAGTGGCGCGGTTTCCTCGACACCATTCAGGTCGAGACGCCGGACAAGGCGCTCGATGCCATGGTCAATCACTGGCTGCCCTATCAGAGCCTTGCCTGCCGCATCCGCGCCCGCTCGGCCTTCTACCAGGCAAGCGGCGCCTTCGGCTTCCGCGACCAGTTGCAGGACACGCTGGCGCTGCTGGCGCATGATCCGACACTGGCGCGCGATCAGATCCTCAACGCCGCGCGGCGGCAGTTCCCTGAAGGCGACGTGCAGCATTGGTGGCTGCCGCGCACCGGGGCCGGCGTGCGCACATTGATTTCCGACGACGTGGTCTGGCTGGCCCACGCCACGGCGCGCTATCTCAGCGTGACCGGCGACGCCGCCATCCTCAAGGAGCAACTGCCCTTCATCGACGGGCAGGCGCTGGGGGAGGGCGAGCATGACGCCTTCTTCACTCCCGAAATCTCGAAGAAGACGGTGTCGCTTTACGACCATTGCGCGCGCGCGCTCGACCTGGCCATCAAGCGCAGCAGTCCTGCCGGCCTGCCGCTGATCCTTGGCGGTGACTGGAACGACGGCATGAACCGTGTCGGCGAGCACGGCAAGGGCGAGAGCGTGTGGCTGGGCTGGTTCCTGCTGAAGACGCTGGGCGACTTCGCCGCCGTCGCCAAGAGCGAGGGCGACAACAAGCGCGCCCAGGCCTGGGCAAAGCATGCCGAGGCGCTGAAGCGGGCGCTCGAGAGCACGGCATGGGACGGCGAGTGGTACCGGCGCGGCAGTTTTGACGACGGCACGCCCTTGGGGTCGCGCACCTCCGAAGAGTGCAGGATCGATTCCATCGCCCAGTCCTGGAGCGTGCTTTCAGGCGAGGGCGACCCGGCGCGGTCGACGACGGCGATGCAGCAGGCGACCAGCCTGCTCGTCGACGACAAGCTCAAGATCGTCAAACTGTTCACGCCACCCTTCTCGAAGACGCAGAAGGACCCCGGCTACATCAAGAGCTATCCGCCCGGCGTGCGCGAGAATGGCGGCCAGTACACGCATGCGGCGACGTGGTTCGTCATCGCGCTGGCCGAGATGGGGCAAACCGACGAAGCCTATCGCTGCTTCTCCATGCTGAATCCGGTCAATCACGCCTCCGACGAGGCCTCGGCCGAGCAATACCGCGTCGAACCCTACGTGGTGGCCGCCGATATCTATGCCGGAGACGACAAGGGCGGGCGCGGCGGCTGGACTTGGTACACCGGCTCGGCGGGCTGGCTCTATCGGGCAGCGGTCGAAGGCATCCTCGGCATCGAACGGCGCGGCAAGCAGATCACGTTCCGGCCGAAACTGCCCAGCCATTGGGATGGCTACCAGGCTTCCCTCAAGATGCTGGGCGCCGAGATCAAGGTTCATGTCGTTCGCGACAAAAAAACCAAGACGATCTCGCTCGAAGTCGATGGTTCGAAAACAAAGTCCGCCTCCTTCGAACCGAAAGCCGGCACCCAGACTGAGGTCGTGGTCAAGATACCGGCGTAAAATCAACGTCTTAGGTCGATAGATCGCGCGTCCTTCGGGACGCGCGATGCCGCGAATGTTTACTTGCGTGCGGTCGCTGACGGCGTCCGCCAGGGTCCGCCAGGCGTCGCCTGACAATTCATGCAAGCCTGCCGTGATTAAAAATGTGGCAGCTCTCGGCCACTGCCATGATTTTGCCGCAAGGCTGACATTTCACCTTTTATCTCAAACCGTTAGGTGATCACGTCAGATTTCGCATCGTCGTCATCTTTTGTTCGCTAAATGGGAACGGAAGCGATAGACGGGCATTGTTTTGCGACGCGTCAACCGTTACGTGTCAAGCAATGGTGCAGTGCACAATATCGCATTGAGCACAGTAGAGAATTGGCGGAGTAGCTGAAGTGTCACTTCTGCAGATCTATTGGAGAGCGCTGGGCTATCTGGCCGCCGACAAGAGGCGCGTCGCGCTGATTTGCGGCGCCAATGTCGCACTTGCCGCCATCGCCATCCTGGAGCCGATCATGTTTGGCCGGGTGATCGATGCCATCTCCGCGCATGGCTCGGTATTCTCCACGCTTGCCGTGTGGGCCGGTTTGGGCGCCTTCAACGTCATCGCTTTCGTCCTGGTGGCGCGCGGCGCCGACCGCTTTGCTCACGCCCGGCGCAGCGAAGTGCTGTGCCAGTCCTTCGAGCGCGTCATCACCATGCCGCTCGCCTGGCATCATCAGCGCGGCACGTCCAACGCCCTGCACACGTTGCTGCGTGCCGTTGAGACGCTGTTCAGCCTGTGGCTCGAATTCATGCGCCAGCATCTGTCCACGGCTGTCGCGCTCGTCCTGCTCGTGCCGACGGCGCTCAGCATGGATGTGCGTATGTCGATGGTGCTGCTCGCGCTTGGCGTGCTCTATGTCGGCATCGGCCGTCTGGTGATGAAGCGCACCAAGGGGGGCCAGGCCGCCGTGGAGCGCCATTATCACAAGGTGTTCGCCCATGTGACGGACTCCGTGAGCAACGTCGCCGTTCTCCAGAGCTACAACCGCCTTGGCCATGAGGCCGAGACTCTGCGCCGCTATGTCAAGAACCTGCTCGACGCCCAGAACCCGGTGCTCGACTGGTGGGCCATCGCCAATGCGCTCAATCGCCTCTCGTCGACCATCTCGATGATGGTGGTGCTTCTGATCGGCGCCTATCTGGTGACCCATGGCCAGCTGCGCGTCGGTGATGTCATCGCCTTCACCGGCTTCGCCACGCTGCTGATCTCGCGGCTCGACCAGATGTCGGCTTTCGCCAACCAGATATCGGAGGCTCGCGCCAAACTCGAGGAGTTCTACAAGCTCGAGGACTCGGCCGCCGATGCCGCCGAACCGGATGGCCTGCGCGATCTCACCAATGTCACCGGCCATGTCCGCTTCGAGGATGTCTGCTTCGAGTTCGCCAATTCGGGACAGGGCGTCAGCGACGTATCCTTCGAGGTTCAGGCCGGCCAGACCGTCGCCATTGTCGGACCGACGGGTGCCGGCAAGACCACGCTGATCAATTTGCTGCAGCGCGTCTTCTCGCCGTCCAGCGGCCGCATCCTGATCGACGGCATCGACACCCGCACCGTGACCCGCAAGTCGCTGCGCCATTCGATCGCCACCGTGTTCCAGGATGCCGGACTGCTCAACCGCTCGATCGAGGACAACATTCGCGTCGGCCGTGCCGAAGCCAGCAATGACGAGATCCATGCCGCGGCCGTCGCGGCTGCCGCGCAGGACTTCATCCTGGCCAAGAGCAATGGCTACGACACGGTGGTCGGCGAACGTGGCGGCCAGCTGTCGGGCGGTGAGCGCCAGCGCATCGCCATCGCTCGCGCCGTGCTGAAGGACGCCCCGATCCTGGTGCTCGACGAGGCGACCAGCGCGCTCGACGTCGAGACCGAGGACCGCGTCAAGGAAGCGATCGACGAATTGCGGCGCGACCGCACCACCTTCATCATCGCCCACCGCCTGACCACTGTTCGCGACGCCGATCTGGTCGTGTTCATGGACAAGGGCAGGGTGGTCGAAATGGGTGGCTTCGCCGAACTGTCGCTGCGCAACGGCCGCTTTGCCAGCCTGCTGCGCGCCGGCGGCCTGCTCAACGACGAGGAAGTCCGCCGCCTCAGCCGCTCCGTGCAGGGCGAGGCAGCGTAATCATTGTTCTTTACCTCCCCTTGTGGGGAGGTCGGACCGAAGGTCCCGGTGGGGCAGTGCCGCCCCACTGCTTCGCAGCGACCCTCCCAACAAGGGGGTAACCAAGCCTGCGACACCGCCGCTCGATTGCCCCAATCGCGCCGGCGGTTTATGTAAAGCCGCATGAGCGACACGACTTCACGCCTGAGCGGCTGGATGGACCTTGCCAACCCGACGCGCTTCGTTGGGCTGGCCGACAAGGTCGTGCCATGGCTGGCGACGATCGCCGCGCTCATCCTTGCCGTCGGGCTTTATATGAGTTTCGCCGCGCCCGAGGACTTCCAGCAAGGCATCACCGTGCGCATCATGTACATCCATGTGCCCTTCGCATGGCTCGCCATGATGTGTTACTCGCTGATGGCGGTCTCAGCCCTTGGCACGCTGGTCTGGCGGCATCCGCTGGCCGATGTCGCGCTGAAATCGGCGGCCCCCATCGGCGCCGTCTTCACCGCACTGGCGCTGATTACCGGTTCGATCTGGGGCAAGCCGATGTGGGGCACCTGGTGGGTCTGGGACGCGCGCCTGACCTCGGTCTTCGTGCTGTTCCTGATGTATCTCGGCATCATCGCGCTGACCCGTGCGCTCGACGACGCCAGCCGCGCCGCGTGGGCCGCCGCCATCATCACGCTGGTCGGCTTCATCAACATCCCGATCATCAAATTCTCGGTCGACTGGTGGAACACGCTGCACCAGCCGGCCTCGGTGTTCCGCCTCGGCGGCCCGACCATCGACCCCAGCCTGCTCTGGCCGCTGCTGGTCATGGCCGTCGGGTTCACGGCGTTGTTCTTCACGCTGCACCTGATGGCGATGCGCACCGAAATCCGCCGCCGCCGGGTGATCGCCATGCGGCGGGTAGCGGCTCGGCAGGCGGAGCGGCAACCGGCCTGAAACCCACCTGTCACTGGACCGTAGGCGGTCAGGCCATCAGCCCGCGCGCTGCCACCGGCAACGTTTCGAGCACCTGCTCGCCGTCGATCAGGTTGACCTCGTTGAACAGATTGGTGACGACGCAGCAATGGTCGGGCACCACGCGCACACGCTCGCCGATGCGCAGCTTCGCGTCGCCGGAAAGCGTGACGGTGCCATGTTCTTCGCTGAGCCCGGTGACCCTTGCGTCGGGAGCGCCGAGGAGCTCGCCAAAGTCTTTCAGCCCCAGCGTGTCACTGGACAGCGCCTTGCTGCCGGCATCGAGGATGGCGCGGGTTGCCGTCGGGTGGCTGACCACCGTCGACAGCACCGTCAGCGCGCAATCGCTCAAGGTGGCCACGCCTTTGGCGACCTGGTAGCGGTCGAGATAGATGTAGGTGCCAGGACGATATTCGGTGACGACCGATGCATCGCTGGAGCGCCACATGTCCGGGGTGCCGCCGCTGGAGATGCGTTCGCAAGCGAGGCCTGAAGCGGCCAGCACCTGCTTGGCTTTCGCAAGCCAGGCTTCGGCCTCGGCCGCGCGGCCAGCGGCTGGATAGGTCATCAGCCCGCCGAAGGCGAGGCCATCGGCCTTGTCGATCAGCCTTGCCAGCGCAACCGCCCAATCAGCCGTTTGCACGCCGCAGCGGCCCATGCCGGTGTCGCATTCGACCAGAACCTGGAGAGGATGACCGGAATCGGTGAAAGTGGCCACCAGCCCTTCCAGCGTTTCCATGCTGTCGGAAGTGACCGACAGAGTTACGCGGCCGTGCAGCGCCTTCAGCCGTTCCAGCTTGGCGCGGCCGAGGATGTTGTAGGGTAGAAAAATATCGGACAGCCCGGCATCGGCCATCACCTCGGCCTCGCCGATCTTCTGGCAGGTTATGCCGACGGCACCCGCCGCGACCTGCTTCTTCGCCCAATAGGGCAGCTTGTGCGTCTTGATATGCGGCCGCAGCTTCAGTCCGTTCCTGTCGGCGTGGGCCTGTGCGCGGGCAATGTTGGCTTCGGCGCGAGCGGCGTCGATCAGGATCGACGGCGTATCGAGATCGTGGACGGTCGGCATCTTCTATCCCTGTGAGAATTCGCAGGGTTTATGAGCCTGAAAGTGCTTGATGTCATGCGGCCAGCGGACCGGACCGCTGGGCCATCCGCGAGTAGCGCAGGCGCGGGCACGGCGAGATGGATCGACACCGCAGCGGCGTTCGGCTATGCGATTTGTCTAAAAAATCCACACGAAGGGTCACGATCATGAAACGCTCCGCCATCAACGACATCATCCGCGAAGCCGACGCCTTCATCCGCTCGTTCGGCTATATCATGCCGCCCTTCGCCTATTGGTCGCCCGAGGAGATGAAGGCGCGCCAGGTCGATTCCTCGGCGATCTATACCTCGCGACTCGGCTGGGACATCACGGATTACGGCCAGGAAAAATTCAACGAGCTCGGCCTGTTCCTGTTCACCGTGCGCAACGGCCGCTACGAGGACATGAAGAAGGGCATGGGCATGCTCTATGCCGAGAAGATCATGATCTCGCGCAAGGACCAGCTGTCGCCCATGCACCGCCACAACATCAAGGCCGAGGACATCATCAACCGTGGCGGCGGCAAGCTGGTGCTGGAACTGTTCATGCACGACCGCGACGGCGGCATTGATCTCAAGGCCGAGGTGTCGGTGCCCGTCGATGGAACCATCCACCGGCTGCCGGCTGGCGGCCTGCTGAAGCTCGACCCGGGCCAGAGCGTCACGCTGCTGCCGGGCGTCTGGCATGCCTTCTGGGCCGAGGGCAAGGATGTGCTGATCGGTGAGGTGTCGACCGTCAACGACGATCTCACCGACAATGTTTTCCGCGAGCCGATCGGCCGCTTCTCCAACATCGACGAAGATGTCGCCCCGGTGCACCTGCTGGTGGCCGACTATGAGAAGTGGCTGAGGTAGGGCAGGCCTCGCTGACTCCTTATTCCTGACGATCGAGGATTCCGCGAAGTCTGCGGACTTCGGCCACAAGGCGAGGGATGTCCTGGCGTGCGGCTGCTATGAAATCCTGGTCGGCGACAGTAGCGCCGCTCAGCTCGATATCTTCGCCTCGGCCAGCTCCTGCCCCGATTTGAATGAAATTCGATCCGCTTAGAAAATCCCGGCCTTCGATCCATGACTTCCACGGTCCGGGCTGGGCCATGGCCGCCCGGGCCTCCATTTCCTGGAGTTCGAGGTCGGATGGCGATGTGTTCATGGCAGTCCCGCAGGCTGTAGGTTGCTACCGCGCATACTTGTCCGCCTTGCGGTTGCCGAGCAGCAGCTTGCGCTCGAGATGCGCCCTCAGATCACCGTAGTAGGCGGTCAAAAAGGCCTTCGAATCGATCGGCTCGATCCTCGCGCCGATCTTGCGGCCGATCGTTTCCGCCACAGCTTTCATCGCAGAATAATCGTCGCGGCGCAGCACTTCTTCCAGCTTGTGCAATTCGGCGATGCCATAGGCGTCGAGCTGCGCCGGGCTGAAAGGGAAGCGCTTGGCGACCGGATCCTTTCGCTGCGAAAGGTCCTCGACCAGCTTGAATTTCGGCGTCTCCACCACCCAGGTTCCGGCAAGCAGGTCGCCAATGCGCAGCCGGTCGTGGTTGAACAGTAGAAACAGCGAGAACAGCAGCGACCACACCAGGCCGAAAATCGTCGACAGCGTGTCGGCTACGCCGGCGCCGCCGCGCGCGGCGATGATCGACAGCGGCAGGAAAACCTCGATCTCGCGCATCAGGTTGCGCGCGATGACCTGGTCGATGGTGAGACCCGCGCCGCTGCGCGAGGCGACCCGCACGCCGACGATCCGCTTGCCGGGCGTCGCGGCCCGCCGCCCCGCCTCGAAGGCGATGAAATAGACGTTGCGCAGCAGGAAGATGAAGATGATCCAGACGATGAAGAGCGGCTCCGCCTCCTTCACGCCAAGGCCGCCGAGGCCGAAGATGACGACGAGGGTGACCGCAACAGCGGCCGCGACGATGATCACAACATCGAGCAGGAAGGCCGAAGCCCGCGTCCCGGCGTCCGCCAGCTTGACCCTGAGGTCGACACCTTCCGGCGTGATCAGCGGCCTTATCAGCTCGGCAGGGCTCCTAGCCGTTGCCATGCCGCACCATCCGGAACAGGTAGAAATAGGCGATCCACAACGTCAGCATGCCGCCGCCAATGGCGTAGCGCGTCGCATCGCTGGTGATCGTCTGGCGGCCGATGCCTTCGAGCAGGCCGGCAAACAGAAGCATCATCATCACGCCGACCATCACGGTCGCCGCCACCCGCCCGGCCCGGGCGGCGGCGGCCATCCGGGTCAGTTCGCCGGGGAAGGCGATGCGCGTGCCGATGCGCATGCCGGCCGCGCCCGCCAGCGCAATGGCGAACAGCTCCGTCGTGCCGTGGATAGAGAGCCAGCCGCCGAGTTCCAAGCCCAGCCCCTTGGCCGCATAGACCTGGAACAGCGCGCCCAGCATGCATCCGTTCATCAGGATGATCAGCACGCTCGGCACCGCGAAGGCGAAGCCGAGAGCAAAGGCCAGGATCGCCACCTGCGTGTTGTGGGTGAACAGATAGGCGGCAAAGCCGGACAGGAAGTGGCTGCTGCCGCCATCGTAGAGCACGCTGCGCAGCACTTCGGTCGACGAATCCGGATTGCGCCCGCCGGCAAGGCTGGGTGCGATGATGGCGTCGTACCAGCGTTTGTCGGAGGCCACCAGCCAGTAGCCGGCAATGGCGCCAGTCACCGTCAGTGCGACCGACACCCAGGTCTCGCGCCACAGATCGCGGATCGCCGCCGGCCAGTCACGCAGGAAGAAATCGCCGACGCGCTCCCTCAAACTTCGTCGCGCGCCGTAGAGATAGAAATAGCCGCGCAGGCTGAGCGCCTCCAGATAGGCGATCAGCGCGCTGTCGAGCGATGTCGCACGGGCCACCGAGAGGGAGGACAGCGCAGAACGGTAGAGCAATGGCAGCGACAGCAACTCGTCTTCAGAAAGCGTGCGCGGCGCGCGTCTTTCGACGCGGGCCAGCAGCGCCTCGAACGCCTTCCAGTCGGCCTCGCGCTCCTGGCGGAAGCTTGCCAGCGACTGGCGTACGGCATCGGTGCCGGCGGGCAGCGTCATAGGAGGTTCTCCTCCTTGAGCTGGATATAACGCTCGACCAAGGCCGGACCGAGCCGCTGATGGTCGGCCTCGATCACATGCGCGCCCAGCAGCCGCAGTCGCCCGATCACCACTTGCCGTTCCCGAAGCAGGCCGCCCGCGGTGACCGCGCGGGCCACATCCTCGGGTTTCGCGGGCTGCATGTCGGCCAATGTCTCCAGTTCGACATCCTTCATCAGCATGAACAGCACCAGATGCCGCTCGGTCAGCCGGCCGACGGTGCGTAGCATCAGTTCGGCGCTGATCGGGTCGACGAAATCGGTGAAGACGATGACCAGCGAGCGACGGTCGAGCTTGGCCGCCAATGTCGTCAGCGCCAGCGTGAAATTGGTCTCTTCGCCGGAATAGTCGATCTCGGCGGCGCGCTTCTGGATCATCGTGAAACTCGGCGAGCCGCGCACCGCGCCGCTCGAGACGCGGGGCGTGGCATCGAAGGAGAACAGGCTGACGAGGTCGCCGCCCTTGAGCGCTATGAAGGCCGACAGAAGTGCCGCCGTCACCGCCCGGTCGACTTTCGGCACGCCGTCGACCGGCTCGCACATCAGCCGGCCGCTGTCGATCGCCAGCACGATGTTGTTGTTCTCCTCGATCCTGAACTCACGCGCCAGAAGCTTGCCGTGGCGGGCGCTGCGCTTCCAGTCGATCATCCGCCGGCCCATGCCTGGCTGATAGTCCTTCAGCGCCTCGAACTCGCGGCCCTGGCCGGCTCGCCTCTGCGCGTGGCCGTCGGCCAGCGCGGAGCGCTGCAGCAAAGTGATCGCCTCGTCGCGCGCGCTGCTGACGTCGGGCAGTACCGCCACCTTGCGGTCCATCGGCAGCACGACCTGGTTCCAGGTCAGCCCGAACTGGCCGTTCCAGCGCAGCCAGACCCGGTCGAAACTGGCAATGCCGCGCCTGCGCGCCGTGAATTCGAGATCGAGCGTGCCGCCATTCGCCGGCAACGCGCCGCCTGTGCGGCCGACCGGCTCCGCACGCTGATCGTGGCCGACACGCGCTTGCAGCACGCGCGCCTGCTGGCCGAGGCTGGCCGCGACATGCACGGTAAAGCGCCCGCCGACGCCGACCTGCGGTGGCGCCGAGAGACTGGCGCTGAGCGAGGCACGCCCACGCCCGGCCGCCGCGTCGACCGCGAGAAATGCAAGCAGCACACAGATCCACAGCAGGCCCAGGTACCAGACATGCGGCAGCGCAAGCGCGATGAGGAAGGCAGGGATCGCCCCCGCCGCCGCTGCCCACACCGCTTTGCCGGTCGGGTAGATCAACGCGGCGCCTCCGTCTGGTCGACGAGGTCGGAAACGATCTGCTCGACCAGCCGCCCATCGATCTGCGCCGCCGGCGACAGGATGACGCGGTGGCGCAGCGCTGGTATGGCGAGCGCCTTGACGTCGTCGGGAATGACATAGGCGCGGCCGTCGAGTGCCGCCCTGGCGCGTGCGGCCCGGGCTAACATGGCGCCCGCCCGCGGGCTGGCGCCGACCTCAAGGTCCGGGCTTTCGCGCGTGCGGCGCACCAGGGCCGCTATATAGCCGACGACATCGTCGACCAGCGTCACGTCACCAACCGTGGCAAGTGCTGTTTCCAGCGTCTTGCGGTCCGTCTGCGCGTTGATGCCGTATTGCGCAATATCGTGCGAGGCGGTGCCGCCGCCATGATGGACGATGATGGCCCGTTCCTCCTTGAGATTGGGATAGCTCACCCGATGCTTGAACAGGAAGCGGTCGAGCTGTGCCTCGGGCAGGGGGTAGACGCCCTGATGCTCGATCGGGTTCTGCGTCGCCACCACCATGAAGTTCTGGCTGAGCGCATGCGTGGTGCCGTCGAAAGTGACGGCGTGTTCCTGCATGGCCTCCAGAAGGGCGGCCTGCGTCTTCGGCGGCGTGCGGTTGATCTCGTCGGCAAGCAAAAGGTCGCAGAAGATCGCCCCGCGCGTCAGCGTGAACTGCCCGCTCTGGAAATTGTAGATGTTGGAGCCGACGATATCGCCAGGCATCAGGTCGGGCGTGAACTGGATGCGGCCATAGGCGACGCCAAGCGCTTGCGCGAAGCATCGCGCGGTCATGGTCTTGGCGGTTCCCGGCGGGCCTTCCAGCAATATGTGACCGCCGGCGAACAATGCCGTCAGCATCAGATCGACCGTGTCGCGCTGCCCGGTGATTGCTTTCGCCACTTCTTCCCTGATCGCGGTCGCCAGGGCCTTCACATCATCGACGTTCACCGAGCCTCCTTGTCGTCCAGTCATGCAGCGCTTCCGCTGCTTCATGCATTTGCGCCAGGTTCCCAGCTTCGCTCGCGGCCTTGAAGCGACGGCTGAAGCCCTGCGTTTCGCTTCGGTCGCGAGAATCGAGCCAGCGGTCGAGCGCTTCGCCCGGCAAGCCTTGCGGCGCGCCGAGCAATGCGCCGGCACGCGCACGCATCAGCGCCGCATACCGATCGCCGAGGTCCCCGAGCCGCCCGGCGCGCTTCAAGAGCATCGCCGTGCTGTCGACCAGCGCCCGCTTGCCGAAGGCAATCGCCCGGGCCTCGGTGCGCGGCGGCCCGAACCGGCCGAGCCCATGCAGGAAGGCGAGGGCCGCCGCCGCCAGCACCGACAGCGTCAGCGCCAGGAAGGGCGGCTCGACCAAAAGCTTGGCAAGATCGTATTTCTGCCCGACGCCATGCAGCGTCAGGTCGAACATCACCGCGCCCTTGCCGGGCTCCAGCATGGCGATGATGTCGAGTGCCGCCGCCGCCTTTTGCGGATCCTTCAACGCCGCGTTGTTGATAAGATCGGGGTCGGTCAGGATGTAGAACGGCCCTTCGTCGAGCTCCGTGAGAACGGCCTTGCCATTGCCCGCCGCGATCAAGGGGTGATCGTCCGCGACCCATTGCAGGTCTTCCGGCGCGGCGACCATGCGGCCGGCGACGTCGATCTGCCCGACCGAACTCTTGCCTTCGCCAAGCTTGGCCTTGGCGATGCGCCCGAGCCAGTCATTGACGGCGGTATCGGGCAGCCGTTCGAGCTTCATCTCCCAGCCTTCATGGTCCTGCAACGGCAAGGTGATCCATTTGGGCAACACGAACAGCGTGGCCTTGCCCGAGCGAAGCTTGATGATTCTTGCCAGCGCGCCCGGGTCGCTGTTTGGCGCGATGGTGACGATCAGCAGGAATTCGGACGCCAGGCCGGAGCTGAGCGCTTCCTCGCTGCGCGCCATCGGTGGCGCCTGTCCATTGGCGAGTTTCAGCCATTCGACGAGCCCGGCATAGCCGGAGCCGCCCTTGGAGAGCGGCGTGCCGCCGCCTTCCGGCTGGCGAAAGTCCGGCGCGTAGGTCGACAGCAGGAAAAATCCCGCCGCCGCCAGCAGGCTGGCAAAAATGCCCCAGAACAGGGTTTTGCGGTTGAACGGTTCCTGCGCGGCCTCGACCGCCGGCGCGCTCATGTCCAGGCATCCCTGAAGGCGAAGCGTTCATAGGCGCCGCGCGCCTGCTGCCAGCCATCGGCTCCGACCGGCCGGCGGGCAAACAGCGCTGCCTCGACGATGCGCGCGATCTCGCTGAAGGGGCTGCGTGCCCGCGCCGGCAACGATGTGGCGCTGGCGATGTCGCGCGAGGTGAGCGACGGGCGCAGAAAGTCGGGCAGCCGCCCTGCAATGTCGGCGACGCTGCGGCGAAGCAGAAGATGCACCGCTTCGTCATAGTCGCCGCGCGCGGCGAGCGCGTCGGCCTCGGACAGCAGGATCTGCGCGGCACCAACATCCGGGCGCCATGCCTCTTCCGCCTCTGCCTGCTTACGGGCGCGCCGCCACGGCAGGCGCCATGCCACGCCCTTGGTCTCCAGGGCAACGAGAAGCGCGATGACCGCGACGCCGACGATCACCGCGCCCCAGAACAGGTAGATCATGTAAGGGCCGATCTTCGCCAATGCTTCCAGGAAAGGCCGCAGCCATTCCGGCGGCTCGGGCTGCACCAGCGTCGGCAGGTCAAACTGGATGGAATCGTCCGCAAGCAACTGCTTGTGTATCTTTGCCAGCCATTCGGCGTCCTGCGGCTGTGCGACTGTCACCCGCTCGCCCCTCTGCACCTGCGGTTTGGTGCCGACACTGGCAATACGCCTGGACAATTGCAAGGCCACTGGACGAAGCCTTTTAATCTTGCCAGATTTACTTTCGAGGTTGGTTGTTTGGATGTTGCGGCGGCTCGGGGGAATATAATGACCACTGCGACATTGGGACAACCCGGCCGATTCGAGATCGGCAGGGTGTTCAACAACACCTTTGCCGTCATCGGCCGCAACATCGGGCTTTGCCTTGGCCTTGCCGCGCTGTTCGCCGGCGCGCCGACGCTGCTTGTCCGGTTGTGGACCCAGCCTCAGGTCGACGCGATGTTGCATGGCGATCCGGGCGCGATGGCGGATCCCCATGCGATGTTTCGCAATTCCTACCTCAGCCTCGTCGCCGGGCTGGTTTCCTTCGTTTTCACCATGCTGCTTCAGTCGTCACTGGTCCGGGCGACGATCGAGGACCTGAACGGCAGGCGGCCCTCCTTCGGCGACTGCATTCAGATTGCGATCCGCTTCCTGCTGCCGACGCTGGCGATTGGCTTCCTCGTCGCCTTTGGCTCGGTCCTTGCCATGCTGGCCCTGATTGTGCCCGGCATCATCTTGTGGCTCGGATGGTCGATGTCGGTGCCGGTCCTGATTCAGGAGCGGCGGGGCGTTTTCGGCTCGATGTCGCGCAGCCGTGCCCTGACCAAGGGCAACCGCTGGTCGCTGTTTGGCCTGTTTCTCATATTGATGATCATCGCGATGGTCATCCAGTGGGGGATATTGCTGGTTTTCGTCCTGTTTGGCGGGATTCTCGCGCAGCTGGGCGCCGCGCTGGTGCAGACCGTGGTCTCCATGGTGCTGTCGATCGCCGCCGCGGTCAGCTATGTCGAGCTGCGCCAGGTCAAGGAAGGCGCAAGCATCGACGAACTGGCGCGGATATTCTCGTAGCGGACGGCGCCATCACATGAGGGCTACAGCTGCCGAGTCCGACACCTTCGCGGCAGCGTCATCAAAATGGATGGCGACTTTCGTCCGCGCCTGTGGTGGCATCGAGCCCAGGTGGAGAGCGGCCCCCCGAGCAACAGGTGATCCTATCTTCCGGTGAGTGGGCCAACTCCCTCATTAAGCGGGCCTCTTTGTAGGCTCCGACCGAGGACAGTCGATATGCAAGATCCCGCCGAGAGGAACAAAAGGCCGCCTCATACCCAACCAGCCGAAGATGAGCGCCTGGCGCGGCTCGAGAAAACAGCCAGGCTCAAACGGCTTCGGTCTTACGCTTCCTGGCTTGCACCTGATGCATGCGCCCAATTTCATGATGAGATCGACTGCTCCGCACTAATTGAGGAAAGCCGTTCCTTCAGCCTGGCCTGATCGGCTGATGCCGCCGCGCTGCCCGGTCCGTGCTGTGGCGGCTCGGGCTTCCATCGCCTGAAGATCTTCTGAAGAAACATCCTCAGATCGGAATCTCAGTGACAACAACCGCGCTGCACGCTCGTCCGGCACAGGCATGACGAGCTGATCGCCACATCCGCCTTGGCCAGCGCCGTGGCGAGCTTTGCCTGCAGGGCCGGCAACTCCTCGCTCTCGCCACGCCGCCTCAAACATTCAACCAACCCATGCAGCGCCCAGACATTGTCCGGGTGCTGGGCGCAGCGCTGCACCTTGCCGCTGATGCCGAGATCGTCGCGATAGACCCGCTCGGCCTCTTGCATGTGGCCCCGGTCGAGAAGCAAGGCCGCCAGCGCATGGCGGGGAGGGTGCATCCACGCCCATGGCTCGGTGTAGGAGAGGTTGTCATCCAGCTCGACCGCCTGGCGCAAATGGGCGTGGGCCTCCTCGTGTCGGCCCTTGTGGTAGGCAAGCTCACCGTCGAGCAAGGCGACACCGACAGCGAGCGAGGCGCGGGTCGGGTTGCTGAGGAAACGCCGTTCGGCCGGAATGGTCTCCATATGCCGGTGGAACCGGTCGCGCTCGCGCTCGGCTTCCGTGAATTGCCTCAGCGTCGCATGCGCGACGCCCTTGGCGTAATGCTGCATGGCCGCAGTCAGCACATAGAGGCCGGGCTCTTCGACCGCCGGTTCGTCGATGATCTCCTGCCAGCGGCCGAAGCGCACCTGCACGTGCGATTTCATCGCATGGTAGCCCTCCACCGTTTGCGTCAGTTTGGGCCGGTCCAGGATGGCGACCACGTCTCGCGTCACCAGGCTGCGCACCTTGTCGGCGGCCCACAGCGCCGGCCGGTACTGGCCAAGGAACATGCAGGTGAACATCATCAGATGCAGGTCGTGGCAGCAGCCGAGCAGGTAATAGGTCGGCTCGTCCGCATAGGCGAGATAGAGGTCATTGGCGCGGACCGCCTTTTCGCTGGCGATCCTCGCCTTCTCATAGTCGCCGCACAGCACGTAGATATGCCCCGGCATGTGGTTCATGTGCCCGGCATCGGGACACATTTCGCCGAGCCGGTCGGCCGAGCGCAGGCCGCGCTCCGGCATGGTGGACATTTCCAGGAGATGGATGTGCAGGTGCAGGATCGCCGGATGTTGCGCCGCGCCTGCCTCGTCGGCAAGCCGGATCGACCGCTCGCAAACCTCCAGCGCTTCAAGCACGTCCGAATTCGGCGCCGGCTCGCCGGTCTTGAGGTTCCACAGCCGCCGCACCGTGCGCATCATCAGCGCCTCGACCAGCAGCGCCATCACATCATGGTCGTCGGGAAAATCCTGGTAGACCCGCCGCATCGCGGCGGCATAGGCATCATCCCATCGTTCGAATTCCTGCGGGCTGACCTTGTGCGGCTTCTGGAAGCGAGAGGCCAGCGCCTCGATCAATCGCCGTTCGACATCGCTGGCGCCGGCCGCGTGGGCACGCGCAAGCCGGACATGCTGGAAGCAGCGCCTGGTCGCGCTGTTGACCTCGACCTCACCATGTTCCTTCCAGGTCAGATTGTAGAAAGGCCCGGCGGCATAGGCGATGCCCCAATGCACCATCGCGCAGCCGGGATCGGTCTCCAAGGCCTTCTCAAAGCACTTGATGCCTTCCTCATGGTTGAAGCCGTAGCACCAGTTCAGCCCGATATCGAACCAGCGCTGGGTCTCAGTCGAGCGGGTGGAGATCGGGCGGCGATAGGTGCCAAGGTTGAAGCGGTCCATTTCCCGGCTCGTCTGACTCATTGTCTTCGTCAGACAAGCGCAGTCGGTGTGCCCAATGCTTTCTGACCTTCAGCACAATCCAGACTAACTTGCAGTTTGGCTATTTTAACCCGCATATCCGCATCACCCTATATGGCACCACTATATATCGTGGCACCACTGTACGGAACACGCACCGATATTTGGAACTGCTGAGCGGGTGACCTGAAAAACAGGATCTGCAAATCAGAATTTATAGGCGATCCCGATTCGGACCTCGTTGGTCTTGAGGTGTTCGTGCTCTTCCCAACCCGAGTCAGTGTTATCGGTTGCAGTCGTAACCTTGCCGAAATCTGTATAGCGATATTCGGCCTGGCCGACCCAGTTCTTGTTGAAAGCGTAAGCGAGACCCGCGCCGACCGTCCAGCCGGCCTTGATGGTAGACTTGGAATCCGTTGCCGGCCCGTCTTCGAACTTCGTATGAATGTCTCCCAGCGCCAAACCGCCGGTGACATAGGGTAGCCAGTTGTCAAAGGCATAGCCCAGGCGCCCGCGCAACGAACCCTGGGCATCGACATGGGTATTGTCGTCACTTCCGAACGGCCAGTCCGGGTTGTGGCCGACAATTCCGGAGGCCTCGATATCGCCTTCGACGCCGCCGACGATATTGCCCCATTGCATATTGTAGCCGGCAAAAATACCGCCGGTGACCCCACGGAGCCTGAAGCTATCCGAATAATCTGAATCGCCGCTGGCGATGTTCTCGTCCTGGATATGGTCCTTGCCCCACGCGTAACCGATCTGGCCGCCGATATAGGCGCCTGTCCAATCGTACGTGGAAGCGACCGGAAGCTCGTTCACAACATCTGCCGCCATGGCCGAAGTAAGGGTGGCGCCCAAAAATGCTGCTGCCAAAAGGTATTTCATGGCCTGTCCCCGCATGGAGCTATGCCTAATCCTAGCTCTGTGTATCAGTATCACAGGAGTTCCCTCACGGAAGGCAATTGCAGGGTCGAGGCGCACACTTTTCCCAAAGCATGTTGCGACGGCGCAACAAAAGGGTGTTTTGGAGGGGCGTTTGGCCTGTTTCCGAACGATTGTCGCTCCGATCTTCGAGTTCGCGGAGGACCCGCGTCGCCACGGTGAGTCAGCCGCGCCTGGATTCCTTCGCCATCAAGGTGTGCCTCCAAGCATTGCAAACGCCATGGTTGCACCGCCGCTGTTTAAGAGGGGTAGGGCTGGCGTCTCTGACAAAAAAGCCGCCCTGCTTGTGCCAGCGTGGGCGGCTGTTGAAAATGGAGCTCTGAATGGGAATTGAACCCATTACGTCGGTTTTGCAGACCGATGCGTCACCGTACCGCCCTCAGACCGTGCTGGTCTTAAGGCCGCCCCACCAACACGCGTCAACCTGTTCTGTCGGCGTGCCCCTGCGCGGTTTGGGTGACGATACGGGGACTGTAGGTGGCGCGCCGCCCTTAATTGGTCCCGTCGTGCGGCCCTTCGTTTTGCCAGCCGGCCAGCTCCGGCAGGTCGTCGAGCCAACTTTTCTCGCTCATCAAAGTATCTCGGGCCTGCGGTGCGGCCTCCATGGCGTTTCGAATCAGCCAGTCCACCCACTTCCGATAGGCGACCGGATCCAGTTGCGGCGGCAGCACCTTGGCCTTGGCCAGCATGCGTTTGCGGAAACTGGTTTGCCTGCGCAGTTTGGTCGTCGTGAACTTGATGACCTTGCCTTGATAGTCGATCGTCCAGCGATCGCCTCCAAGACTGACAAGGCTGTCGATGGAGAAACCGGCATCGACCGGCCTGTCCCGCCAAGGCAGTTCGACGGCCTTCTTCCTCAACTCGATGGCCCATCGCCTGTAATCGGCCCCGGCACGCTGGGGCGGCAGTACGCCGGCCTGTTCGAGTATCTTCCTTCGGAAGGTCGGTTGCTTCTTGAGCTGGCCGGTCGTGAACTCGACGCGATGCCCACGAAACTCGACATGCCAACGGATCCTTCCGTTGCCGACATATTTCACCAGCCTGTCGATGAGGAATTCGCCATTGGCAAGCGTCACGCAGCCTTGGCTGATGCTTTCGTGAATGAACTCGGTGTCGGTGACCATTATCCGGCCTCGTGCAGAACTTCAGGCAGCTTGGCCATTGGAACGCACCTGCCACCATCAATCTTTTTCACTCGGGAAATATCACCTTCCTCGAGCCGCCTAAAGAGTGACGCGCCGCTTGCTGTCGGCTGCCTCGAACCTTCCATCCTGACAAGAATATGCAAACCGTCGTGTTACAGTCAGATGGTGTCATGTCATCGATCGCATGGCGATCGCAGCAAATGGGAGAGTTCGCCACGTCCAGGATCAACCGCCGCGCCTTGCTTTTCCACTCCGGCAGCGCAGTCGTCGCCTCGACGGTTGCGGCAACCGCACGCGGCACAGGGTCGCCGGGCCAAGACCAGGAACCGTCCGATAGACTGCGAGAGCTGATCGAGGCACACAGGGCGGCATACGCGGCGTTCGGCAAGGCGCTGCACGACTTAGGCGGCGACTCCGACAGGGCCAGCCGGGAGGAGGAGAGGGCGCTGCTCGCCATCTGCGGCCATGCCGCGGTTGAGGAAGGCGATCGCCTGGCCAAGGCCCGATATCTTTTGGAGATAGAGGCGCGCGGCGAACTCGACCTCGCAGAGCATATGCAGGCTGTTCTTCGATCGACCATGTGGAAGGCATGAGGCGACCGGCGTGCAACCATAACAGTATCCGGCAAGGGAGGTTCGCCAAATCCTTCCGTTTTCGAGAAACGAAAGGATTTGTCTTCTGCCTGCGGCCGACGGGCGGAGCTGCAACCATATTCATGTCGGGACAGCAGCCTCGCCGCCCGACGAGAAACCTTTTAGCCAGCAGCCCAGCAGTTTGCCCTACGCCGGCTTGGCGTATTGCTCGGCGCTCATGACCTCGATGCAGACGAAGCGTTCGTTGCCTTCCACCCAGGCGTCGTGGCCGGGCGGGATCGTATAGGACGTACCCTTCGTTAACGTCTTCTGGGTCCCGTCGTTCATCTTGACGGTGATGGTTCCGGAAACGACGTAGCCGACATGCGATACCTGACAGCTATCCGTCTTGACGACCGGCTTCACGCATTCGGACCATTTCCATCCCGGCTCCATGTTGAGCCGCCCGAGCGTAAAGCCTGGAAGCCGCACCACCTCGACACGTGTCTTGTCGGGCGAGCGAACCTCATCCGGGTTGTCGTGAGATTTGGATTCAAGTTTGGTGACATTTATTCCACCATCGGCCATGGCATCCTCCCATACGCGACGCGGAGCCCGATGCTGTCACCTTTTCAATATATTAGCAATTGCTTTTATATATCGCGAAGATCGACCACAGCCGCGCTCACCACCTGAACGGGTGACCTGGAATGGCCTGCATCAGGACATAAAGTTCTGTGTAAGCTGCTGATTGAAATTATGAATAAACTTGGCTGGGGTTCTTGGAAGCTTTTCGAACTTTCTGCCTTGCACCTCCGGCCGAATTGCGCGTGCTCATGGCTGAGATCGGGATATCAGGAGGCGCTATGGGGCAAGCCTGATCAGCACGTCCGCATGTGCCCGTCCCTCAACTGACCTCAACTGAGGAGTATGGCATGGAGACTGCGCGGTTACTCACATCACCATGGCACTGATCTTGCGGAAACGCATGATGGACAGGGCAAAGAATCCGCCGCCGACCAGGCCAACAACGGCAAATTGCGGCCACACGACGTCAAACCCAGCACCGCGATAGAGGATTGCCTGGGCGAAGCTGACGAAATGGGTCGATGGTGACAACTGCATCACCGCCCGCAGGAATGCTGGCATGCTGTCGAGCGGCGTATTGCCACCGGAGAGGATGTTCATCGGCAGGGCGATCAGGATGAACAGGAGCCCTAGCTGCGGCATTGAGCGGGCGACCGTGCCCAGGAAGATACCGATGGCGGTAGCAAAGAACAAATAGAGCATGACGCCTGCCATGAATAGCGGAATGGATCCGACGATCCGAATTCCGAGCAATGTCTCTATCACCAGCCAAAGCGACAGGCCGACCGCGACGGTGATTACCAGGCCGTTCGCCCACACCTTGGCAGCTGCGATCTCGAGAGGCGTAAGCGGCATGATCAGCAGATGCTCCAGGGTGCCGTGTTCACGCTCGCGGATGATTGCAGCGCCCGCAAGTATGATGGCTAGCATGTTGACATTGCCGATGATGGCCATGACGGCATTGAAAAGTTGCGTGGTGAGGTTGGGATTGAAGGCGACGCGGACAGCGAGATTTGCCGGGTCGTATCGTAACGGTTTGGCATGAGCGGCAGAGCGAGCGATTTCGCCGGCGATGATCTGCTGCAGATAACCAGCGCCGATGCCGGCTTGCATCATAGCGGTGGCGTCGACATTGACCTGGATAGCCGGCCGGCGCCCTGCCATGACGTCGCGCTCGAAATAGGGCGGGATGTCGAGGACAAACGTACTGCGGGCGGCGCCCATCAGCTCGTCAACCTTGCCGGCTGCTACCTCGGTTGGACGGCTGAAATAGGGCGGCAGCAGAGCCGTGGCGATCGAGCGCGAGAGGACCGAGTGGTCCTCGTCGACGATAGCGACGGCAGTGTTGTGGATCTCCTGTGCGGGACTCTCAGCCTGCGTATAGACCGCCAACGAGAAGGAGTAGACGACGAAGCCGAAGAGTACGAAATCGCGCGAGAAGCTCCGCAACTCCTTGACGCCGAGCCAGAAGATGTTCGCCATGTGCTGGGTCACGTCACCGCTCCTGCCGGCGGAGGAATGCCAGGCTGATCAAGGTGAGAAGCGGGATGAAGACCGCAAGTGCCAGCAGGTTTCCGGCAAGCTCTTGGAAGCCCAGCGCCTTGGTGAAGGTGCCGACCGAGATGCGCAGGAAATACATCGCCGGGAACGTGTGGGCCATGAAGGCCGGAAAACCCGCCAGGGAGGAGACGGGCGTCAGCATGCCTGAGAACTGCACGGCCGGTAGAGAAGTCATGATGCCGGTGGCGAAGATGGCAGCGATCTGGGTGTTGGTGAAGGTCGAGATCACCAATCCGTACCCGGTCATGGCGGTCACATAGAGGACCGCGCCGACCAGCAGCGCGAGCAGGCTGCCCTTGAGCGGCACGCCGAACAGGAAGATCGCCATGGCAAGCAGACTCAAGAAGCTGACGAAGGCGACCACCACATAGGGGAGTTGCTTGCCGAGCAGGAATTCCAGGCGACGGACCGGCGTTACATAGAGGTTGGTGATCGAGCCGAGCTCCTTCTCGCGCACCACGCCCACGGCCATGAGGATAGCCGGGATGAAGGCAAGCAGCATGGCGATGGTGCCGGGAACCATCGCGTAGATGCTGTCGAAGTCCTGGTTATAGCGGAAGCGCGTCTCGATGCTGGCCGGAGCCGCCGCCGACGGGCCGTTCGGCTGCAGACGCGCCAGATCGGTCAGGTATTGCTGATGTACGCCGCTCACATAGGCCCGCGCTGTCTCGGCTCGGAACGGCATCGCGCCGTCCACCCAGGCGCCAATCTCGGCGGAAGTCCCTCGCCGCACGTCGCGGCCGAAACCGGGTGGCACTTCGATGGCCACCGTCACAATGCCGCTCCTCAGGCGATTTTCCAGGTCGCTGTAGTCGGCGAGCACCGATTTCTCGGTGAAATAAGGCGAGCCGCGGAACTCTTGCAGATAGGTGCGGCTCTCCGGCGTGTTGTCGCGATCTAGCGCCGCGAAGCTCAGTTGGTTGACGTCGGTGTTGATGCCGAGCCCAAACACAATCATGAGGAAGGCCGTGCCGAGGAGTGCGAAGCCGAGCCGGACAGGATCCCGCCACACCTCCAGCGCTTCGCGTAGCGAATAGGCGAGGAGCCGCCCGAGGCTGAAGCCCCGCCGTGGCGTAGCGCGCACCGGGCCAACGGCGGGGCCGACTGCATGGCGGGCCGGCGAGGGCCGGGGCGTTTCTCTTTCACCGGCTTCAAGATAGGCGACGAAGGCGTCCTCGAGATTGGCCGCACTCGTGGCGGTGACCAGTTCGGCAGGCGTTCCGGTGGCCAGCACACGCCCCGCTTGCATGAGCGCGAGACGATCGCAGCGCGCCGCTTCGTTCATGAAATGGGTGGAGACGAAGATGGTGACACCGTGACGGCGCGACAGATCGACGAGAAGTTCCCAGAAGCCGTCACGAGCGAGTGGGTCGACCCCCGAGGTTGGCTCGTCGAGAATAAGGAGTTCCGGCTCATGAACCACTGCGACAGCAAGCGAGAGCCTCTGGCGGATGCCAAGAGGCAACTGCGCTGCCCGCTGATCGATATGGGGTCCTAGGCCGAAGCGCTCGACCAGTTCCGCAATGCGGACTCGCGCCTTGTTGGCGGGCAGGTGGAAGAGCCGTGCGTGCAGGTCGAGGTTCTGCCGCACGGTGAGCTCCGTGTAGAGCGAGAAGGATTGCGACATATATCCGACGCGTCTGCGCAGGCGCATGTCGGTGCCGTCGATCGGTTGCCCGAACAGCCAAGCCGTGCCACTGGATGCTGGCAGCAGCCCGGTCAGCATCTTCATCGTCGTGGTCTTGCCGCAGCCGTTCGAACCGAGGAAGCCGAAAATCTCGCCGCGCTCGATGGTGAAGTTCACGCCGTCAACAGCGACGAAGTCGCTGAAGCGCCGGGTCAGGTTGCGGGCGACTATCGCCGCCTCGCGCTCGCCGGACGGACGCGGTGGGACGGAGAGCGTCCGCCGCCTGGCGCGGACTGCCTCGGGCAGGAGCGCGATGAAGCTTTCTTCCAGGTTAGGCTGTCCTGTGCGCGCCTTCAACTCGGCCGGCGAGCCTATCGCGAGGATGCGGCCGGCATTCATGGCGATGATTTCGTCGAAGCGCTCTGCCTCCTCCATATATGCGGTGGCGACAACTACGCTCATGCCAGGGCGTGCGGCGCGCATGCGCTCGATCAGTTCCCAGAACTGCCTGCGCGACAAAGGGTCGACGCCGGTGGTCGGCTCATCGAGGATGAGGAGATCTGGGTCGTGGACGAGGGCGCAGCAGAGGCCGAGCTTTTGCCGCATGCCGCCGGAGAGCTTCTTGGCCGGACGGTTGGGAAAAGGGGCGAGGCCGGTCGCCTCGAGAAGGGCGTCGATACGTCGATGGCGCTCGAGTGCCGGCTGGCTGAATAGGCGGCCGAAAAAGTCGATGTTCTCCCGCACGCTGAGATCGGGATAAAGATTCTTGCCGAGGCCTTGCGGCATATACGCGATGCGCGGGCAAGCGGCGACGCGGTGGCCGCGGTCCGCCATATCGCCGCCAAGCACCGCCACACAGCCGCTCTGGATGCGCTTTGCACCGGCGATGAGGCCGAGCAGCGTCGATTTCCCGACACCGTCCGGGCCGATCAGCCCGACGAGTGCGCCGGCCGGGAGGGCGAGCGTCACATTGTCAAGCGCCAGTGTCCGGCCATAGCGGTGCGATAGCCCGTCGACGGCTATGACGGGATCATCGGGACTGTTCATCGGTCCGGCCTGCAAGCGAAATCGGCCATTCCGCGCCCGGATCGAGTCGAACATAAGCCAAGCCTGGAAGACCGGAGCCGACCTCTGCCGAGTGGGCGCGCAGATAGTCGGCGTCCACCCGCACGCGGACCCGAAACATCAACTTGTCGCGTTCCGCCTTGGTCTCTACCGCCTTCGGCGTGAATTGTGCTTGGTCGGAGACGAAGACCACCTTGGCCGGGATTGGTGCATCAGGCCTGGCGTCGAGCACCACACGGGCGTCGCTGCCCATCATCGCGCGACCGGCTTCTGCCGTGGGCAAGAAGACATCCATATAGACATAGCCGGTGTCGAGCATGGTCAAGACCTTGCCGCCGGCGCCGATCACCTCGCCGACATTCGCGAGGCGATATTGGATGCGACCAGCGCGCGGCGCGACGAGCGAATTGTCAGCGATGTTGATGTGATAGAGGTCGACATCGTGGTTGGCCGCAGCCAGTGTCTGTTCGGCCTCGCCGACACGCGCGTTGGCTGCCGCAAATGCAGCGTTGGCGGCGTCCATCTGTTGGTGGCGCTGGTCGAGGATCTCGGTCGTCGCATAGCCTTTGTCGGCAAGGTAGATTGCGCGGGCGAGCTGCTGCTCAGCGAGCTTCACCTGTGCCTTCTGCTGCTCGACGCTGGCGCTCGCCTCGTCGAGCATGCGGCTCGCTCCGAGCATCTGTGCCTCGGCCTTGTGGAGCGACGTTTCGAGGTCTTGCGTATCCATCCGAGCGACTACCTGGCCGGCGCGGACGCCGTCGCCCTCGTCGGCAAGGAGCGCGGCGATGCGGCCGCCGAACTTGGCTGCGATGTCGATCTCGTCGGCCTCGACCCGGCCGTTGCCGAAGGCGATGCCTGCTGGAAGTCCAGGCTCGGCATGCTGCCACCAATATCCGCCTGCCGCGGCCGCGGCCGCGGCTAAACCCAGCGCCAACCCAAGCCAAAGCCGGCGGCGCGGTCTCACGGCGGAAGCGACAGGTTGCAGAGAAGTAGGCTCGGGTAAACTCGGCACGAGCATTCGGCTCACCGAACGGTCCTTCGGGGGGATCAACTCGGTACTGCCTGCGTCAATGAAATCGGTGTTTTGCATTCGTCGATCCAATCAGCCAGACTTAACTTCGCCCGAATGCGGCGACCGGACGTTGATCTGTGTCAAAAGTAGTTGGCAGGCGCGCAGACGGTTCTGTCAGCAAGTTACGAATATGAAGGCGGCAAAGCCTAGGAAACGTACCAAAGTGCCAGGAAACCAGCTAAACGGGGCCAGGAAGATTGGGACAAAGCCAATCACATCCAAGTCCAGGGTCTGGCGACGCGGCTTTCGGCCACCAACCTCGAGCACGCAATCATGGGCGCGTCGGGCGGCTTCGATTCCACGAAGGCGCTGATCGTGGCGGCGCGCGCCATGGACTGGTCGGCAGAGCGCATCAAAGGCGTGCTGGCGAAGCACTTCGGCGAACGATCGGCTTCGAGATCGGCATCAAACAGGTTGAGGACCGTATCTGGCTTCGATGATGATGCATGC
The DNA here is from genome assembly GCF_007003935.1 of Mesorhizobium sp. WSM4310. Classification (NCBI taxonomy): domain Bacteria; kingdom Pseudomonadati; phylum Pseudomonadota; class Alphaproteobacteria; order Hyphomicrobiales; family Phyllobacteriaceae; genus Mesorhizobium; species Mesorhizobium sp. WSM4310. Next base: position 52,958 of record NZ_VFTA01000008.1, on the reverse strand, counting down.
AGGCTCGAACCACTCCAAACCCGTTCGGGCCAAGAGTGTTACCCATGCCTCCGGTAAAAACCGTAATCCACGTGCCAGGAACGGACCTAAAGATATATGGCTGGGGAACCTGGATTCGAACCAGGACTAACGGAGTCAGAGTCCGTGGGTCTACCGTTAACCTATTCCCCAGCAGGCGCGGTATGAACCGCGCGGGCCGAACGGCTGAGCCGCTTGAGCGCTGCCTTGTAGCCACCAGCGGAAAATAGTCAAGCCTGCTCTGCGGTTCAATCGCTACGTTTTGACAGCTGGGTTTCATACGCTGGGGTTCAGGTGCGCGGGGGCGGGCACAAAATCCAATCCGCGCCTCAGCTCTCCGTCCGGCTGAACTGCGAACGCTCGAAGAACAGCACCACGCCCAGGCCCAGAATCAGCGGGATGATCAGGTAAAACAGCCGGAACACCAGCAGCGCCGCTAGCACGCCGACCGGCTCCATGTCGGAAAGCCCGGTGAGGAACACCACCTCGAACACGCCAAGGCCGCCCGGCGCGTGCGAGATCTGGGCGACCGAGAAGGAGACGAGGAAGACGCCGAGCACGACGAAATAGCCGGGATTGTGCGCCTCGGGCAGGGCGAAGAAGATGATCGCCGCGGCGGCAATCAGTTCGATCGGGCCGATCAGCAATTGCCTGGCGACGATCGGCAGTGCCGGATAGTGCAGTTGGAATCTGGCGATCTTCAACGGGCGCAAATGCAGCCAGCTGCCGAAGATGTAGGCGGCGACGAGGAGCAGCATCGCGATGCCCGCCGCTTCCGACAGGCCATGATGGGCGATGCCAGAGAAGCGATCGATGATCTGAGGCTCGAACACCAGCACGAGGCCGGAGGCGAGAATCGTCGACAGCACGAAGGTGATCCAGCAGATCGCCACCAGCACGCCGACATCCTGACCGGTCAGCCCCCTGGTGCCATAGGCGCGGTAGCGGATGACGGCGCCCGAAAACACCGATCCGCCGATATTGTGCGACAGCGCATAGGTGGTGAAGGAGCAAAGGGTCACGAACAGCCACGACACACGCTTGCCGATATGCAGCAGTGCGATGTGGTCGTAGCCGGCGAGCGCGGCATAGGCGATGACGGAACTCAGCGCCGCCAGCACCCAGCCGCGGGTTGGGATGGCGGCGAGCCCATCCCAGACATCGTCGAGCGAAATGCCGCGCAGTTCATGCCAGAGCAGCAGCAGCGAGAAGATCACCGCGGCGATGCCGACGACCGGCCAGAAATAGCGTTTCCAGTTCATTGCCTGACTGCCATGCGCTGCGTGCCCGCGTCCTTTTCGCTCGATGGTGGGAGGCCGGCTGCCCGGTGACTTCCATTCATTTCAGAAATGCCTCATCGAAGCCGGCTATTCAACCGCGAACACTCGTCGCGCTGGCCGCCGGCAAGATCTGCTCGCACCGAGGCGGCGCAAACGGCGGGGATAACGCATCGGCTTCGACCAGCATTGTCCTCGCCGGCATCCGCGCTACCAGTCCAGCCTTGCCGGTACATTACGCGGTAGCTTAAAAAGGCCGTCCGCGCCCAGCCGGCAAAATTCGGCATGCGGCTCTTGGTGATCGGCCACGGCACTGTTAGTCTGGCGGCAACTTGAAACATGCCAAAGCGCCTGCTGCGTCCTTCACCGGTTCGCGCGGCGCCGGAAGGAACGACAGTGGAAGACCGCGACACCGGCGCAGGCGCGTCGGAGGTGGGCGCGTCCAGCGCTTCCCCAGGGCCATCGGGCTCGGGGACAGCCGGTTGGCAGAAACGCCGCCCGACGGAACCGCGCTCCGCCGGTGGGCAGGCGGGTGACGCGACCCATCACCAGAAGGGCAAGCCCAAGAAGCGGCGCAAGCGAAGGCGCGGGCGCAAGGTTTTTGCGCGCGACGAAACGCAGGGCAATCGAGCGCCGGTGCCAGGCCAGGCTGTTCCGGCTTTGGAAGCGAAGCTGCCGACGGCGCCGGCAGTCTCCCCCACCGCTCCCGCGCCACGCCCCGAACAGGGCACGCGCCGGCCGCCGGTGCATGAGCTGCCGGTCTTCGCGGCCCTTGACCTCGGCACCAACAATTGCCGGCTGCTGGTCGCCGTTCCCACACGGCATGGCCAGTTCCGCGTCATCGACGCCTTCTCACGCATCGTCAGGCTGGGCGAGGGGCTCACCGCCAATGGCCGCCTCGGCCAGCCGGCGATGGATCGCGCCGTCGAGGCGCTGAAGATCTGCGGCGACAAATTGCGCGGCCGCAAGATCAGGAAGGCCAGGCTGATTGCCACCGAAGCCTGCCGCTCGGCGGAGAACGGCGTCGAATTCCTCGAACGCGTCGAGCGCGAGGCCGGCCTGAAGCTCGAGATCATCGACCGCCAGACCGAGGCGCGGCTGGCGGTTTCCGGCTGCGGCTCGCTGGTCGAGCGCGACACGCAGGGCGTCGTCCTGTTCGACATCGGCGGCGGCTCTTCGGAGATCGCGCTGATCGATCTCACTGGCCGCCGTTCGCCGCGGCTCGCCAATCATATCGTCTCGTGGACGTCGCTGCCGGTCGGCGTCGTCTCACTGGCCGAGCGCTTTGGTGGCCGTACCGTGACGCGCGGGATCTTCGACGCCATGGTCGACGACGTCGCCAGCCGTTTGGCGAGCTTCGACGGCCGCGACCGGCTGAGCCACCTCAAGGCCAGCCCGAATTTCCATCTGCTGGGCACGTCCGGCACGGTGACGACGTTGGCCGGCGTCCACCTCGATCTCGAGCGTTACGACCGTCGTCGGGTTGACGGGCTGTGGATGGACCGCGACAGCGTCGACCGCATGGTGGAGCGACTGGTCGGCTGGGATTTCCAGCAGCGCTGCGCCAACCCTTGCATTGGCGCCGACCGCGCCGATCTGGTGCTGGCCGGCTGTGCCATCCTCGAAGCGATCCGCGCCGTCTGGCCTTCGGAGCGGCTGCGCGTCGCTGACCGCGGCCTGCGCGAAGGCATATTGAGCGAGCTGATGGCCGATGACGGCGTCTGGCGCAACGATGGGCGTGGCCGTCAATGACCAAGAAACCGGAAAATCCAGGATCGGCCGGCATTCGCGTGCTGAAGACGCGGATCAAGAAAAAGAGCGGCCTGAAGGAATCGTCGCGGCGCTGGCTGCAGCGCCACATCAACGATCCCTATGTCCAGCGCTCGAAGGCTGACGGCTATCGCTCGCGCGCGGCCTACAAGCTGATCGAGATCGACGACAAGCACCATTTGCTGAAGCCCGGCATGAAGGTGATCGACCTCGGTGCCGCCCCCGGCGGCTGGTGCCAGGTCGCGGCCGCGCGCACGAAATCGACGGCGGAAAATCCGCATGTCGTCGGCATCGACTATCTGGAAATGGATGCCGTGCCCGGCGCACCGGTGCTTTTGATGGATTTCCTGGATGCGGATGCGCCGCGCAAGCTCGCCGAGACGTTGGGTGGGAACCCGGATGTCGTGCTGTCCGACATGGCGGCACCAACCACCGGCCACAAGCGCACCGACCACATCCGCACCATGCATCTGTGCGAAGTGGCGGCCGATTTCGCGCTGTCCGTCCTGAAGCCGGGCGGCCATTTCCTCGCCAAGACTTTTCAGGGCGGCGCCGAGAACGAACTGCTGTCCATGCTCAAGAAGAATTTCCGCTCCGTCCACCACGTCAAGCCGCCGGCCTCGCGCGATGAATCGGTCGAGCTTTATCTGTTGGCAAAGGACTTCAAAGGGCGAGAGTCCGTTCCGCCATCAGGCGGATCGGAACGTCCAGTGGACGTTCCGAAGGACTCGAGCGCCCGGAGCCATAGCGAAGGGCCGGGGGACGCTGACCGCTGAGCTGGCCCTCACTCGCCCGGCGATCTCGCCGGTTCCAGCGTCTTGGGTGTCGTCAGCCGGCCATGGCCGGAGACGGCATTGCCGGCATCGGGCGCCAGCCGCATGAATAACAGCGACGCCGCCGCCGATACGGCCGCCACGATGAAGAAGGCGATGTGGAAATCGCCCAGCGTCAGCGGGCCGCCATGGATCGAGGTCGCGACTTCCAGGATGCCGCCGGCCAGCGCCACGCCAAGCGCGATCGACAGCTGCTGGAACACCGCCGTGATCGGCGTTGCCTTGCTGGTGTCTTCGGCCGACGCTTCGGCATAGGAGAGCGCGTTGACCCCGGTGAAAAACATCGAGCGGATGAAGCCGCCGACCAGCAATATGGCCAGCATCAGTGCGTAAGGCGTTTCCGGGGTGAAAAGGCCGTAGATGGCGATCGATGCGGCGGCGACCAGCGAGCCGACGATCAGCACGCGGCGGAATCCGGCGAGGCGAAAAATCAGTGCGGTGACGAATTTCATGCCGATGGCGCCGACCGCCGAGACAAAGGTGATCATGCCGGACTGGAACGGCGTCAGCCCGAAACCGATCTGGAACATCAGCGGCAGCAGGAACGGCACTGCTCCGATGCCGATGCGAAACAGCGAGCCGCCAAGCACCGATGAGCGGAACACCTGGTTGCGGAACAGTTCGAGCGCCAGCAGTGGATTTTTGGCGCGCCGCGCATGCATGAGGTAGAGTGCGCCCGACAGCAGCCCGACCCCCACGGTGATGAATCCGGTCGCAGGCGGCAGATAGGGCAGGCTGACCACCGACAGGCCGAAGACCACGCCGGATGCCGCAAGCCCGCTCAGCACGAAGCCGATGAAATCGAGCGGCGGCGTCTCCATCGATTCGGTTTCCGGCAGGAAGCGCGTCGCCAGCCAGATGCCGACCAGGCCGATCGGCACATTGATCAGGAAGATCCAGTGCCAGGTGAAGTAGGTGGTGATGAAGCCGCCGATCGGCGGGCCGACAAGCGGTCCGACCAGCGCGGGAACGGTCAGCCACGACATGGCGGCGACCAGGTCGCTCTTGGGCGTGGCCCGCACCAGCACCAGGCGCCCGACCGGCGTCATCATGGCGCCGCCAATACCTTGCAGGAAGCGCGACACCACGAAGGCCGGCAGCGAACCGGACAAGGCGCAAGCGACCGAACCGACGATAAACACCGCAATCGCGGCGCGAAAAATGTTCTTGGCGCCGAAGCGGTCGGCCATCCAGCCGCTGATGGGAATGAAGATCGCCAGCGACACCAGATAGGCCGTCAGCGCCAGCTTGAGCGCGATCGGGCTGGTGTGGATGTCGACGGCGATCGCCGGCAGCGATGTCGCTATGACGGTCGAATCCATGTTTTCCATGAAAAGTGCGACCGCCAGGATCAGCGGAATGGTGCGATTCACGAGCGTGACCGTTTCAAATTTTCTCTTCGGCCGGGGGCGAACCGATACAGGGGGCGGTTATCATGGCTGGACACCCATGTCGTGTTAAATTGCTGTCACTTTTGTGCGACCGCAACCGTGGGTGGCTGTTGTGCAATGCAACGATCGGCTTTTCATCCGCGTCGCGACGTGTTACCAGCCAGCGCCAATCCTGAAAGGGAAGATGAGAGTCGGCGCTGTCCATTCCGGTCCAGCGCTTTTTCCGCATTCTAAAGGGCTGGCCATGGCAAAAATCATCGAAACGTCCACAGGCGCACTGGCGCTGACCTTTGACGACGTGCTTTTGCAGCCGGGTCACTCCGAGGTCATGCCCGGCGAAACCGATGTCCGCACCCGCATCGCGGGCGACATCGATCTCAACGTGCCGATCCTCTCCGCCGCGATGGACACCGTCACCGAGGCGCGTCTTGCCATCGCCATGGCCCAGGCCGGCGGCATCGGCGTCATCCACCGCAATTTCTCGCCGGCCGAACAGGCCGAGCAGGTGCGGCAGGTGAAGAAATTCGAATCCGGCATGGTGGTCAATCCGGTCACCATCGGTCCGGACGCCACGCTCGCCGATGCGCTGTCGCTGATGCGAACCTATTCGATCTCGGGCATTCCGGTGGTCGAGAATGGCGGCACTGGCGGCCACAAGACTGGCAGGCTGGTCGGCATCCTGACCAACCGCGACGTGCGCTTTGCCTCCGACCCGGCGCAGAAGGTCTATGAGTTGATGACCCGTGAGAACCTGATCACGGTCAAGGAGAATGTCGACCAGGACGAAGCCAAGCGGCTTCTGCACCAGCACCGCATCGAAAAACTCGTCGTCGTCGACAAGCAGGGCAATTGCGTCGGCCTGATCACCGTCAAGGACATCGAGAAGTCGCAGCTCAACCCGCACGCCACCAAGGATGCGCAGGGCCGCCTGCGCGCGGCGGCCGCCACCAGCGTCGGCGACGATGGCTTCGAGCGCGCCGAGCGCCTGATCGACGCCGGGGTCGATCTTCTGGTCATCGATACCGCGCACGGCCATTCGCAGCGCGTGCTCGACGCCGTCACCCGGGCGAAAAAACTCTCCAACTCGGTGCGCATCCTGGCCGGCAACGTTGCCACCGCCGAAGGCACGCAGGCGCTGATCGACGCCGGCGCCGACGCCGTCAAGGTCGGCATCGGCCCGGGCTCCATCTGCACTACCCGCATCGTCGCCGGTGTCGGCGTGCCGCAGCTTTCAGCCATCATGTCCGCCGTCGAGACGGCGCATAAGTCGGGCGTCTCGGTGATTGCCGACGGCGGCATCAAATATTCCGGCGATCTCGCCAAGGCGCTCGCCGCCGGCGCCAGTGCCGCCATGATCGGCTCGCTGCTGGCCGGAACCGATGAGAGCCCGGGCGAGGTCTATCTGCACCAGGGTCGCTCCTTCAAGGCCTATCGCGGCATGGGTTCGGTCGGCGCCATGGCGCGCGGCTCGGCCGATCGCTACTTCCAGGCCGAGGTGCGCGATACCCTCAAACTGGTCCCGGAAGGCATTGAGGGCCAGGTTCCATACAAAGGACCTGTGTCTGGCGTGCTGCACCAGCTTGCGGGCGGGCTAAAAGCCGCTATGGGTTATGTCGGTGGCCGCGACCTTGCCGATTTCCGCGAGCGCGCCACTTTTGTGCGCATATCCAACGCCGGACTTCGTGAAAGCCACGCCCATGACGTCACGATTACCCGCGAAAGCCCGAACTATCCCGGCGGAGCCTGAACAATACGGGCTCGGGCGGAGCCTGACCGCGACGGTCCTGCGGCTGCCACGCCACGCGGCCGCACTGTGTTTCCTGTCGGCGGCGGTTTTCATCGCCATGACGGTGATGGAATTCTTCTATTTCCGCCAGTTGAGCGGCGGCCTGCCGTCGCTCGACATGCGCTATTTCGGCTTCACGCCCGACGAAGGCATGGCCTGGCTGACGGCGCTCGGACGGCGCGGCGGCGAGATCATTCTGGTCTGGCACTATCTGACCTTCGATCTGTTGTTCCCGGCGCTGCTGTCGCTGACCTTGGTGAGCCTGGTCCTGGCCAGCGGCCGGCGCCTGCAGAACTTCCGCGAGCTTCCCGGGCAGGTGCAGTCGATCTTCGCCCTGGTTCTGGTGCTGCCCTACACGCTGGCCGACTATGCCCAGAACATCGCCGTGGCGCGGCTTCTGTCCGATTTCCTGTCGGCCAACCCGGATTCACTGTCTTTCGCTTCTGCTCTGATCGTCACCAAATTCGCGCTTCTCGCCATCCCGGTGGTCGTCATCGCCGCTTTCTGGCTGGTGGGCCAAAGACGCCAGGCCTGAAGCCGGACAGAGCAGGGGAAATATCCATGAACCAGACGACGATCTTCTGGCCCGTTCTGGCGCATGTGGCTCTGGTCTACATCGTCTACGGCGTATTGGGGCGCCGCAGAAATGGCGCAATCAGATCAGGTGAGGCCGAGGTCGGACAGTACAAGGCCCGCTCGACCGAGCCGGCGTCCAGCATCACCGTTGCCGCCAATCTCTGCAATCAGTTCGAACTGCCGGTGCTTTTCTATGTGCTGTGCCTGACGCTCCACGTCACCAACGGGGTCAACTATCTGACCTTGGCGCTGGCGTGGATTTTCGTCCTGACGCGTTATTTTCATGCCTGGGTTCACCTGACCAGCAACAATCTGCGGCTGCGCAGCCGCTCTTTCTTCGCCGGTGCGGTGGTGCTGGCGCTGGCCTGGATCTGGTTTGCGCTGCATTTGCTCGACATCGTCTGAGGCAGGGTCATGCGGGGGTTGCGGCCCTCGACATCAAGCGCGCCGCATGGATTTCGATCCTCCGCCGAAATCTATGCTCGACCGCCCACGCGACGAATGCTGCAAGGGCGACCACGGTGCAGAACGCTATGCCGATCCGAAGATACGGGGAGGCGATCCACGGAGCCAGCCATCGTATGATCGCGACACCGACATTCTGGTGCAGAAGATACAGAGGATAGCTGATCAAGCCGATGTAACTAACGCTTCGCCAGATCTTGATATCGCGCAGCTGGAGGCCGATGACCCCAAGAATTGAAAGCGCGATCACCCAGGCACTGAATGCTGAACCGCCCCACAGCTTGACAACAACCACCAGGCATCCGGCTGTCACGACCGTCTGCACAGTTCGGGTCGATCGCCTCGCCGCGATGCCCATCAAGAAGAAGAGGCTGTAGGGGAACAGAAAATACGGCATGGCGACGCCCTTGAAGGGGTAAATCAGAGCCTGATGGTCTCTCCACAACCCTGAAAACTGTGCAATTGCGCCCAGAACGGTAAAGCCGGTGAAAAGGACGAGGACGCGATTTGGCCAGAGATAGAAGATGAGGCCGAACACGAAGTAGAATTTTGCTTCCGCAAGCAGTGACCAGTAGGCGCCGTCGACAAGCGGCGTTGGAGCGAACAGGGTTACCCAGCTTGCGTTTTTCAGTCCGTCGAGCGCTGAAACCTCCCTACCCGGAAGACCCAGAGCCGCAACCACGACAAGCGTGATCGAGATACAGGCGATGAGCGCGGGCTCCAGCCGCGTAAATCTCTGCAGCCAGAACATCCACACGGTTCCAGACCGCTCTGCTGTCATCGCGATGCAGTAGCCGCTGATAATGAAAAAGAGAAAGACGCCAACTATCCCTTGCCATGGCAGCGTCATCTGGTGGTCGAACCCGATGTAGTCGGTGGGAAAGCGGGACGTATAGTGGAAGATCAGAACCAGCATCACGGCAATCGCACGCAATGCGTCGATCGCTTCGTATCGCCGGTTCTCGTCCTGATCCGAACGCATCGGCTAGAAAGCCTCTAGAGGTCGAACACCGCTATTTTACGCTTGTCGAACTTTATCCCGATCTCGCCGCGCACCAGCTTCAGCGCCGCTTCGCCGAACACGGCGCGCCGCCAGCCCTGCAGTGCCGGCACATCGGCGTCCTCGCCTTCGGCGGCGATGCGGTCGATGTCGTCGCTGGAGGCCAGCACCTTCGAGGCCACGCCCTGCTTTTCGGCGACGATCCTGAGCAGCACTTTCAACAATTCCGCGGCGGCGCTCGAGCCTTCCGGCGGCTGGAAATTCTTCGGCAGTTTCGGCATCTGCTCCTTGGGCAAGGCCAGCGCGGTATTGACCGCCCCAAGCAGGGCCGTCGCCGTCGAGGAGCGCTCCCAGCCCTTGGGCGTCGTGCGCAGCTTGGCGAGGGCAGCCGTGTCGCGCGGCGCCTGCTGCGCCACCTCGTAGATCGCGTCGTCCTTGAGCACGCGGCCGCGCGGCACGTCGCGCTCGCGCGCCTCACGTTCGCGCCATGCCGCCACGGCTTGCACGATCGCCAGTTCCTGCGGCTTGCGCAGCCGCATCTTCAGCCGCTTCCAGGCGTCTTCGGGATGCGGATCGTAGGTCTCGCGCGAGGTCAGGACGTCCATCTCTTCGTTCAGCCAGTGGGCACGGTTCTCCCGCGCCAGTTCGGCGCTCAAATGCTGATAGACCTCGATCAGATGGGTGACGTCGGCGAGCGCGTAATCGAGCTGCTTCTCGGACAGCGGCCGGTGGCGCCAGTCGGTGAAGCGCGACGACTTGTCGAGCCGCGCGCCGGTGATGCGCTGCACGAGCTGATCGTAGGAAACGCTGTCGCCGAAGCCGCAGACCATGGCCGCGACCTGCGTGTCGAACACCGGGTGCGGCACGAGATCGCCGAGATGGACGATGATTTCGATGTCCTGGCGCGCCGCATGGAAGACCTTGACCACGGCCTCGTTGGCCATCAGCCGGAAGAACGGGGCGAGGTTGATGTCGGGCGACAGCGGGTCGATCAGCGCGGTGACGCCGGGCGCCGCCATCTGGATCAGGCACAGGATCGGCCAGAAGGTCGTTTCGCGGATGAACTCGGTGTCGACGGTAACGAAATCCGACTTTTCGAAAGCGGCGAGAACGGTCTCGAGTTCTTTCTGTGTGGTGATGACGTGCATCAAATCGCTTTTGGCAGGAGTAAGGTCTTCCTAGATTTCAGCCGGGAAGGCTTTCGTCAAGCTTTGGCGCCGCCATCATGCGCTTCCCGGGCCATCGGTATCGCCATTGCGCCTGGCCAGCCGCGCGAAAACGGTCGACGTGCGCAACAGCGCGATGAAGCGGCTGCGCTTGCCCACGGGCACGCCGGAGCGTGCCTGCATCCGGTAGAGGATGACGGCGATGAAGATCGCATAGACGGTGGCGCTGAAAACGAACAGCGCGCTCGGCCCGAAATGCTGCATCACTGTCGAGGCGGCGAAAGGGCCGCCGATGGCGCCGAAGGAGTAGAACAGCATCAGCGCCGCATTGATCAGCACGAACTCGCCCGTGCCGGCGCGGTCGTTGGAATGCGCCGCCGACAGCGAATAAAGCGGCATGGCGAAACAGCCGAAGATGAAGATGATGATGAAGTTGAACAGCGGATTGCTGCCGGCGATGAACACCAGCGCCAGGGCTGAAAGCATCGCGCAGCAGGTCGTCAGCAACAGCACCCGGCGCCGGTCCCAGCGGTCGGAGAGGTAGCCGAGCGGATACTGGATGATGGCGCCGCCGAAAATGCCGACGCTGACGAAGGTTACGACATCGGCGACCGACATGCCGATCTGTTCGGCATAGACCGGCGACAGCGTGCGAAATGCGCTGTTGGTGACGCCGACGGCGATGCAGCCGAAGCAGCCGAGCGGCGAAATGCGCCAGACGCGCGCCAGGTCGAGCTTGACCTCCTCCGGCGGTGTCGGGTTGGAGCGGTCGCCGAGCGAGACCGGCACCAGCGACAGCGTTATCATGATCGACATGATGGCGAAGATGGTGAAGCCGCCGGCGCCGAAGACCGGGATCAGGAACTGGGCCGATGTCACCGAGCCGGTGTCGACCATCCGGTAGATCGCCAGCACCCGCGCGCGATCCTTGTTGGTGACGCCGGAATTCAGCCAGCTTTCGACGATCGTGAACAGTCCGGCGAAGCAGAAGCCGCCGGCAAAGCGCACGGCGCACCACATCACAGGATCGAGCACCAGAACCAGCAGCAGAGTGCCGACCGATGCAATGGCGGCCAGTGCCGAAAACGCCCTGATATGGCCGACCGCCTTCATGATTCGGGTAATGGCCAGGCAGCCGAGCAGGAAGCCGGCGAAATAGAAGGTGCCCATCAGGCCGATGGAGGAAGCGGAAAACCCCTCCTGCGCGCCGCGCAGTGCGATCAGCGTGCTTTGCAGCCCATTGCCGCCGAGCAGGATGCCTGCGGCGACAAGAAGCGGGATCAGCGGGCGGATGGAGGACATGAAAAGGCGATCACGTATCGGTGATCCCTTCTTGAACCATTACCCTCGTCAATGCCAGCGGCAAATGTAGGCCGGCATTGAGGGGGCAGGCCGTTGCATTCCATGGCGAATTCGTCCCGGCTTGGGACGCAGTCGTTCAATCCATGCTAGAATTCAGCAGTTTCAGCGATGCAGCATGTGCGACGGCGTCGCCAATATCTTCGGTGTCCATGCCCGGTTCGGCCTGGAACAAGGCCATTGGCTTGTCGCCCTGAAGCATCAGTTCCAGCTCGCGGCCATTGTGTGGCCCAATGCCCGGCGGGAGAGTGCGTTTTGGCACTGGGCGTCTCCAGGTCGCTTGATACCAGATCGCTTGATAAATGCGTTGTCTCAGGAAACACGTCCAGCGGCAATGCGTGGAGGCCGGCAAAGACTTGAGCCCTGACGGTCGAACCTGGATACGGCCCAACGTCTCCTTGCCTTGACAAATCCGGCCTCCCATGCGCTTTTCGCGCAAATTTTGGGCCGGGCTTCGATGCTTTGGCCTGCCACCCAGCACCCCGGACTTTACCAATGACAATGCACCGTTACCGCAGCCATACCTGTGCCCAGTTGAGAAAGAGCGACGTCGGCTCTTCCGTTCGCCTGTCGGGCTGGGTGCATCGCGTGCGCGACCATGGCGGCCTGCTGTTCATCGACCTGCGCGACCACTATGGCCTGACCCAGATCGTCGCCGATCCCGATTCGCCAGCCTTCAAGGTCGCCGAGACCGTGCGCGGCGAATGGGTCATCCGCGTCGACGGCGAGGTCAAGGCGCGCCTGCCGGAAACGGTCAACGCCAACCTGCCGACCGGCGAGATCGAGATTTTCGCCCGCGAGATCGAGGTGCTGTCGGCGGCCAAGGAATTGCCGCTGCCGGTGTTCGGCGAGCCGGACTATCCCGAGGACATCAGGCTGAAGTACCGCTTCCTCGACCTGCGCCGCGACACGCTGCACAAGAACATCGTGGCGCGCACAAAAATCATCGCCGAGATGCGCAAGCGCATGAACGATGTCGGCTTCACCGAATTCTCGACGCCGATCCTGACGGCTTCATCGCCCGAGGGGGCGCGCGACTTCCTCGTGCCGTCGCGCATCCATCCCGGCACGTTCTACGCGCTGCCGCAGGCGCCGCAGCAGTACAAGCAGCTGATCATGGTGTCGGGCTTCGACCGCTATTTCCAGATCGCGCCGTGCTTCCGCGACGAGGACCCGCGCGCCGACCGTCTGCCGGGCGAATTCTACCAGCTCGACCTGGAAATGAGCTTTGTCGAACAGGACGACGTGCTGTCGACCATGGAACCGGTGATGCGGGGCGTCTTCGAGACCTTCGCCAACGGCAAGCCGGTGACGCAGAAGTTCCAGCGCATTCCCTACGATGTCGCCATGCGCAAATACGGCTCCGACAAGCCAGACCTGCGCAACCCGATCGAAATGCAGGCCGTCTCCGATCATTTCCGCGATTCCGGCTTCAAGGTGTTCGCCAACATCCTGGCCAACGACCCGAAGGCCGAGGTGTGGGGCATTCCTGCCAAGACCGGCGGCAGCCGTGCCTTCTGCGACCGCATGAATTCCTGGGCGCAAGGCGAGGGCCAGCCGGGGCTGGGCTACATCTTCTGGCGCAAGGAGGGCGACAAGCTCGAAGGCGCCGGTCCGCTTGCCAAGAACATCGGCGAGGAGCGCACCGAGGCGATCCGCCAGCAGCTCGGCCTTGCCGACGGCGATGCCGCCTTCTTCGTTGCCGGTGATCCCAAGAAGTTCGTTTCTTTCGCTGGTGCGGCCCGCACGCGCGCCGGTGAGGAACTGAATCTCGTCGACCGCGAGCGCTTCGAATTGTGCTGGATCGTCGACTTCCCGTTCTTCGAACGGAACGAGGAGGAGAAGAAGATCGACTTCGCCCACAACCCGTTCTCGATGCCGCAGGGCGGTATCGATGCGCTGAACGGCGAGGACCTGCTCGGCATCAAGGCCTTCCAGTACGACATGGTCTGCAACGGTTTCGAGATTGCATCAGGCGGCATCCGCAACCATCTGCCCGAAACCATGGTCAAGGCTTTCGAGACGGTCGGACTGGACCGTGCCACCGTCGAGGAACGCTTCGGCGGCCTCTACCGCGCCTTCCAGTATGGCGCGCCGCCGCATGGCGGCATGGCGGCCGGCGTCGACCGCGTCGTCATGCTGCTGGTCGGCGCCAAGAACCTGCGCGAGATCACCATGTTCCCGATGAACCAGCAGGCCTACGACCTGTTGATGAGCGCGCCGTCGGAAGCAAGCCCGCAGCAGCTTCGCGAACTAGCACTGCGTGTCGCCCCGACCAGGAAGGACGCCTGATGGCGAGGTTCGGGCAGTACTTTAAAAACCCGCCAGAACCGATTCTTTCGACTCGATAATCCAAAAAAATAGCCCGGCATCGCTGCCGGGCTATTTTTGTATTCTGAGGCCGTTCGATCAGTCTTCGTTCGCCTTGACGCTGATGCCGAGCGTCTTCGGCAGGTCGAGCGGGTTGGACATGGCGCCGGCCATGATCAGCGCGAACGGCACCGAGGCCGGCGGCTCGGCCGAGATTTCGAGGCTCTTCGGGTCGTCGAGATATTTGCTGACCGCCGCGGTCACCTGCGCCGTCAGTTCCGGATTGTTGAGCTGCGCCATGCCGAAGGGCACGATCGCCTTGGCCTGGTTGGCGATGTCCTTGGCCGACATGCCTTGCTGCTTGCCGACATATTCCAGCACCTTGCCGGTCAGCGAATCGTCGTCGAAACGGATCGAGGCGCCGTTGAACGACAGCTGCTGCAACAGGCCGAGCATGGCCATGCCTTGCGCCGAATTGTCCGCGCCTTCAGGCTGCGCGGCCATCTTCTTCTGCATTTCCTGCAGCGACTTGATGAAGTCGATCGTGTAGCCGCCGAGGTCGAAGGTCATGCCGAGCGTGCCGGCATTCTCGACGGAGATGTCGTATTTCGACAGTTCCATCTTGCCGTCCGAGGGCTGCCAGGTGCCAGCCATTGCGAGATTGCCCGAAATGTTCTGGTAGCCCAGCGCATCGATGACTTCCTTGGACTTGGGGTCGTCGACCAAAGAGAGATCGGCCGTGAATTTTTCCGTATTGCCGGTGAATTCCATCGCCTTGCCGTCCGCGGGCGGCGTGATCTGGATGGCAAGCCCATCCATCGAGAAGGCGGTCTTGTCGGCGACCTTGACCGTCATGTTGGCGAGTTCGGCGGATTTGTACATCATCAGCGAGCCCAGCGGGCCGGTGGCGCCATCGGCCGGAACCACCATGTCATGGATGACGAAGGGGCTGAGGTTGAGGGTGACGCCGTCCTTGGCGTGCTCGAAGGCCGAGGTCGAGACGGTGCCGATATCGAATCCACCATTGGCCGCGGTCACGTTCTCGAGTTTGACGTCGCCGATGGTGAGGGCCTCCTTTTCCGCGGCCGGCTTGATCGCAACGCCCTGCAGCACCATGCTGGTGTTGTCGCCGGTCACCCCGGTCCAGGAGATGTTGACGCCCTGGGCAGCCAGCGCGGCCTTCAGCCGGTCGGCAACTGCGGCATCCTGGGCAAGGGCCGCGTTCAGCGGCAGTGTGAACAAGAAGGTCGAAAGAGCGAATTTCCGGAGAGTTGAGCGTTTGATTGTCATCGCAAGGTCCCTGAGAGTGTCCTGAAATTGTTTTTCAATTCTTCGCGCCATCACCATTCCGTGACGAACTGGACGGGAAAAAGGCGTGTCCCGGTACCATGGTCGAAAATCACGGTGAAAGGCAAACTCGATCCCACCGTCTTGGCGCAAACCGGTGAATTTGTCATGAAGAGCCGGTTGCCCGATATCATCACGCTTGGCCATAAAGGCCTGATGTAACAGGCTGATGTTGGTCGACATCCCCAGGCATACGGTTTCATGTTGCAGAACGGCGGGTATATCTGTCGGCCTCTTGCCGCGAATCGCCCGCTCGGCTAGTTCCAGCCCATGGGAAAAAGGCTTTTGCCGCCTCAAGATGGCGGTGGCGATCACATTGAACCGGTCGATCTGAAGAAGGCGCTGGAAGAGCGCTATCTGGCCTATGCGCTGTCGACCATCATGCACCGGGCGCTGCCCGACGTCCGCGACGGGCTGAAGCCGGTCCATCGCCGCATTATGCACGCCATGCGGCTGCTTAGGCTCAACCCCGACCAGGGTTTTGCCAAATGCGCCCGCATCGTCGGCGAGGTCATGGGTAAGTTCCACCCTCATGGCGACCAGTCGATCTACGACGCGCTGGTGCGGTTGGCGCAGGATTTTTCGATGCGCTATCCCTTGGTCGACGGGCAGGGTAATTTCGGCAACATCGACGGCGATAACGCCGCCGCCATGCGCTACACCGAAGCGCGTATGACCGATGTGGCGACCGAACTGTTGTCCGGCATCACCGAGGATGCCGTCGACTATCGGCCGACCTACAATGAAGAGGACGAGGAGCCGGTGGTGCTCCCCGGCGCCTTCCCGAACCTCTTGGCAAACGGCTCGTCCGGCATCGCGGTCGGCATGGCGACATCGATCCCGCCGCACAATGCGGCCGAGCTTTGCGACGCCGCATTGCACCTGATCGAGCATCGCGATGCGCCGGTGTCGAAGCTGATGGATTTCGTCCAGGGTCCGGATTTCCCGACCGGCGGCATCATCATCGACAGCCGCGCCTCCATTCTCGAGGCCTACGAGACCGGCCGCGGCGGTTTTCGTGTGCGCTCGAAATGGAGCCAGGAGGACCAGGGCAGGGGCACCTGGAGCATTGTCGTCACCGAAATCCCCTATGGCGTGCAGAAGGCGCGGCTGATCGAGAAGATCGCCGAACTGCTGATGGCCCGCAAACTGCCGCTGCTCGAGGACATCAGGGACGAAAGCGCCGAGGATATCCGCGTCGTGCTGGTACCGAAGAGCCGTTCCGTCGATCCGGGCATCCTGATGGAATCGCTGTTCAAGCTCACCGAGCTTGAAAGCCGTTTCCCCCTCAACATGAATGTGCTGTCGCGCGGCAAGGTGCCCAACGTGCTGTCGCTGAAGGGCGTGCTGCAGGAATGGCTCGACCACCGCCGCGACGTTCTGATCCGCCGCTCGAAACATCGCCTGGGCGAGATCGAAAGACGGCTGGAGATCCTTGCCGGCTACCTGATCGCCTATCTCAACATCGACGAGGTGATCAAGATCATCCGCGAGGAGGATGAGCCCAAGCAGGTGATGATGGCCCGCTGGTCGCTCACCGACAACCAGGCCGAGGCCATCCTCAACATGCGCCTGCGCGCCTTGCGCAAGCTGGAAGAATTCGAGATCCGCAAGGAATTCGATGGCCTGAGCGCCGAGAAGAAGCAGATCGAGGCGCTGCTGGCGTCCGATGCCAAGCAATGGTCGACGATCAAGTGGGAAGTCACCAACATCCGTGACAAGTTCGGCCCGGAGACCGACCTCGGCAAGCGCCGCACCCAGTTCGCCGATGCACCCGAGCACGACCTGACCGACATCGCGCACGCCATGATCGAGCGCGAGCCGGTCACCGTGGTGGTTTCGGAAAAAGGCTGGCTGCGGGCGATGAAGGGGCATCTGGCCGACCTTTCGACGCTGACCTTCAAGGAAGGCGACAGCCTCAAGCTCGCCTTCCACGCGCAGACCACCGACAAGGTGCTGGTCTTCACCACCGGCGGCAAGTTCTACACAATCGGCGCCGACCGGCTGCCCGGCGGGCGCGGCCATGGCGAGCCGATCCGCATCATCGTCGACATGGACAATGACCAGGACATCGTCACCGCCTTCGTCCACGATCCGAAGCGCAAGCTGCTGCTGGCCTCATATGACGCCAATGGCTTCATCGTGCCGGAGGAGGAAGTGGTCGCCAACACCCGCAAGGGCAAGCAAGTGATGAACGTCAAGGCGCCGGACGAGGCCAAGCGTTGCGTGCCGGTCACCGGCGATCACCTCGCCATCGTCGGCGAGAACCGGAAAATGCTGGTGTTCGCGCTTTCGGAAATTCCCGAGATGGGCCGCGGCAAGGGCGTGCGGCTGCAGAAATACAAGGATGGCGGCCTGCTCGATCTCAAGCCGTTCAGCTTGGAGACGGGCCTGTCCTGGCAGGATTCGGCCGACCGCACTTTCACGAGGTCGCGCGAGGAACTGGCCGAATGGATCGGCGCCCGGGCATCGGCCGGCCGCATGGTGCCGAAGGGTTTCCCGAGGACGGGCAAGTTCGGGTAGCTGCTCTCCCCCTCGAGGGGAGACGTCGCCAAAGGCGACAGAGGGTCGGTTCGACCGGACCGGCCTCCGGCTTCGACCGGACGCGACCTGATACTTTGAGCAGAGAACGCTGGCGCTTTACGCGCGGCAACCCCCCTCTGGCCAGCCGGCCACCTCCCTCAAGGGGGCCGATTCCAGGGCATTTGGAGTATCGTCACGATTGCTGCACTATATCAGTGCATAACGGGGAAAGGTGTTTGGGAGAGACGGGCGTTTGAAAGAATCCAGGATCCAGAAACCGGAACGGCAGCAGCGCCTGTTCGGCCTGTCGACGCCGCTGCGGTCGGCCGTCATTCCGCCGCTGTCGGCGGCGCGCTGGCTGCTGGTGCTGATCGTCGCCGCCGGCGTCTATTTCTTCCACGGTTTCCTGTTCCCGGTGCTGGCGGCACTTGTCATCGCTTTCGCCAGCTGGCCGCTTTACCAGCGGCTGCTGGCTGGTGTCGGCGGCAACCGCACTATCGCCGCCACTCTGGCCATCCTGTTCATCCTCGCCTTCCTGGTGATACCGATCGCGCTCGCCGGCACCTACGCCATCAACGAGGTGCGCGAGTGGGTCGGCTGGGCGATCGAGACCAATCGGCATGGGGCCGTGACGCCGCACTGGATCGCGACCATGCCTGTCGTAGGCGACTGGCTGAACGAGCAATGGACGACCAATTTTGGTCATCCCGGCGGCATTGGTGAACTGATCCAGCTGATCAGCGGCGCAAACATAGGCAGCATCTATCGCGGCGCGCTCGCCGCCGGCGGCAGTGCGTTTGGGCTGCTCCTGACGCTGCTGTTCATGATGATCGCCCTGTTCTTCGCCTATCGCGACGGCGAGCATTTTGCCGGCCAGGTCGATCGCCTGGGCGAACGCATCCTGCCGACGCGATGGGAGCGGATTTCGCGAGTCGTCCCGGCGACCATTTCCTCGACGGTGACCGGCATGACCGTGATCGCCATCGGCGAGGGGCTGGTGCTGGGCATCGCCTACTGGCTGGCTGGCGTGCCGTCGCCGGTGACGCTTGGCGCCCTGACCGGCGTCATGGCGCTCATCCCCGGCGGGGCGCCTTTGTCCTTCACCCTTGTCTCGATTTATCTGGCCGCCAGCGGCTCGCCCATGGCCGGTCTGGCGCTGTTCCTGTGGGGCGCGGTCGAACTGTTCATCGTCGACAAGACACTGCGCCCGAAGCTCGTCGGCGGGCCGATAAAGCTGCCCTTCCTGCCGACCTTTTTCGGCCTGATCGGCGGCGTCAAGACGATGGGGTTCCTCGGCCTGTTCATCGGCCCGGTGCTGATGGCGCTGCTGGTCGCCATCTGGCGCGAGTGGCTGCGCGAGGTGGAACTGGTCGACGAGTTGACCGCCGACTCGGCGGCCGAAATCGAAGGCGGGCCGCCGCAGATTGAAATCCTGCCGGAACCCGGCGTGGCGAAGAAGGCCAGCGCCTGATCCCGAAACGCGACTTGCGCCAGGCCCATCAATTACAAGTCAGACCGGATGGTGCACCGCAAGGTCACCCCGCTGCCTACGGCCGTCATGCAGTTGCCAGAGCGAATGGGCGACCAGCGTGACGATCAGGATCGCGCCACCGATCAGACTGTTGCGGGTCGGTGTCTCGGCAAAGATCATCCACACCCAGACCGGCGCCAGCACGGTTTCGAGCAGATAGAACATCGCCACTTCCGGCCCCGAAATGTATTTCGGCCCGGCGGCGAGGCAGAAGAACGAGATCGGCATGATGACGGCGCCGTTGAAGATGATCCACCAGGGCGCGTTCACGTGAAAGCCGGTCTTCGAGACCATGCACACCGCAACGATAAGCGGCAGGATGACGCCGATCAGAGCCGTGAAACCCATGTCCTTGCCGCTGGCTCGCGAGATGGTGATGGCCGATGCGATGCAGAAGGCCGAACACAGCGCCATCAGGTCACCGAACAGATGTCCGGCGCCGATCGAATCGCCGACGATGATGGCCACGCCGAAGATCATCAACGCCAGCGCGGCGAGCGTCGCAGGCCGCGGCCGCTCCTTCAGGAACAGCCATGACAGCAGCGCGGAGAACATGGTGGTGAAAGCCAGGATGAAGACGAGATTGGCCGTCGAGGTATTGAAGACGCCGGTGATGAAGGCGATCGAGCCAAGCCCGTAGAACGCGGCGACGACGAGTCCTGTCCAGCCTGGAATGAGTTGCGGCGCGTTCTTGCGCAGCGAGCGCCAGACTGCCCAGATGACCAGGGCAGCCATGAAAGTGGTGCCGGTGCGCAACATGAGGATCGTCCATGCGCCGCCATCGGCGAGGCGGATCAGCGGAATGTCGACGGTCAGAGTCAGCCCGCCAATGGCGGTTATCAAGAGGCCCTTCTGGTGGTGGTTGTGAGAGGACATGCAGGAACTTTCGCAATGAAATGCAGGCCGAGGGCTGACCGGTGCAATGGCGCACTCTCTCCAGCCGACCGGCTGAAAGACCAGCATCCCCTGCCTTGAAACCGTTTAAGCGCGGATCGTGGATAAACTCAGCGTGAAACCGCTTCGTTGGTGTAGCGCTCCCAGCCCTTGGGGCCGAGATGCTCCTGCGGCATGAAGCGCATCTTATAATTCATCTTGCGAGAGCCGTTGACCCAGTAGCCGAGGTAGACATGGGGCAGGCCCATCGCCCTGGCGCGGGCGATGTGATCGAGGATCATGAACGTGCCGAGCGAACGCTCCTCGAAATCGGGATTGAAGTAGGAATAGACCATCGACAGGCCGTCGGCCATTTTGTCGGTGAGCGCCACCGCGATGAGTTCGCCCTGACCCTTGCCGGTGATGAAGGTGTCGGGCCCACGCCGCCGGTACTCGATCACCTTGGTGTCGACGTGGGTATCCTCGACCATCATGGCATAGTCGAGCACCGTCATGTCGGACATGCCGCCGCGACGGTGGCGGGCATCGAGATAGCTGCGGAACAGCGAATATTGTTCCGTCGAGGGCTCGGCATTGTGCATAGCGCCGACGAGGTCGGAATTGTGCTGCAGCACACGCTTCATGTTGCGGCTGGCGGTGAATTCCTGGGCGAGGATGCGCACCGAAACGCAGGCGCGGCATGTCTCGCAGGCCGGGCGGTAGGCGATGTTCTGTGAGCGCCGGAAGCCGCCTTGCGTCAACAGGTCGTTCATCTCCGACGCCTTGTCGCCGACCAGGTGCGTGAACACCTTGCGCTCGAACTGGCCGTCGAGATAGGGGCACGGCGACGGCGCTGTCAGGAAGAACTGCGGCGACTGGGTCGGATGCTGCGTCATTTACGTCTTGGAAACGCTCCTTCGAGTCGCTCTACCTTTGGCGCGGAAAGCGAAAAATTCAACAGGATTGTGAAGGCGCAGGCATGCGAACGCCTTCACATTTGCGCCGACAAGGCAGAAGCGCTCCCGAAAAACGCCCTTAACGGTCGGTGCGGCTGACCACCGTGCCAAGCAAAAGGTCGTGCAGCGTGCGCTTGCGGTCGGAGAACAAGGTCACCAGCAGGACCAGCGGCGACAGGATGACGTTGCCCGCCCAGAACAGCACGGAATGGACGACCGCGGTCAGGCCGTCGATCGGCCGCCCGTCGAGACGATCGAGGCGGATACCCATCATCTTCATGCCCGTGGTCGCCTGGTCGGCGCTGCCCAGCGTGTTCCAGATGTAGAGGATGGCGACGGCCGGCACCAGGACGCCGAACAGCATCCAGCCGAGACCGAGGGTCAAAAGCCCGAGGAAGAACACCAGTATGGCGAAGGGAATGGTGAGCAGAGCAACGATGATGTAGTCGAGCACGAAGGCCAGGATGCGCCGTGTGCGCACGCCTTCATAGGCCCGGACATCGTCAAGCCGGGTGTTGATGATTTCGCCGTCAAGAACGCGCGCGTTCATGTCATTTCCTCGTAACAAGGCCCAACATAGGGTGCGGGCCGCACGCCAATGAAATGGTGAAGGCCTGTGTAGGAATCAAGGTCGGGATCCCGTCGGGGGGCGCAAGGCGCGAGCGACACAGGACACGATCCGAATCGGTTGAATTTGCCGGGCGGATGGCATTAGCTTGCTGCGGCGCAACAAATGCGCTCAGGGGCAGAGGGACGGGGCACTATGGACTATGACATGCTGGTCATCGGCAGCGGCCCCTCCGGCCGCCGCGCCGCCGTGCAATCGGCCAAGCTCGGCAAATCGGTGCTGGTGGTCGACCGCGGCCGGCGCCTCGGCGGGGTCTCCGTACACACCGGCACCATCCCCTCGAAGACGCTGCGCGAAACCGTGCTTAATCTCTCGGGCTGGCGCGAGCGCGGTTTTTATGGACGCGGCTACAGGGTCAAGCAGGACATTTCCGTCGGCGATCTGATCGAACGCCTGCACAAGACGCTCGATCACGAGGTCGAGGTGCTGCAGCACCAGTTCATCCGCAACACCGTCAAGAGCGCCCGCGCGGCGGTGAAATTTCTCGGCCCCAACAAGGTCAGCCTGACATCAGACAATGGCGATTACAGCGAAGTCGGATTCGCCAACGCCCTGGTCGCGGTCGGCACCAGGCCGCACCGGCCGCGCGATGTGCCCTTCGACAAGACCCGCGTCTTCGACAGTGACGAGATGCTGGAACTCGACCGCCTGCCGCGCACGCTGACGGTGATCGGAGGCGGTGTCATCGGCGTCGAATACGCCACGATCTTTTCCGCGCTCGACGTGCCGGTGACGCTGGTCGAGCCGCGCAATTCCATCCTCGATTTCGTCGACCGCGAGATCGTCGACGATTTCATCCACCAGATGCGCGATCGCGGCATGACGATAAGGCTTGGCAGCGCGGTGAAGGAAATCCGCTCCAAGCCCGAAGCCGCCGAAGTGGAACTGGCCGATGGCCGCACCATCCGTTCGGAAGTCGTGCTCTACGCCGCAGGCCGCACCGGCAATGTCGGCAGCCTGGGCCTCGACGTGGTCGGAATCGAGGCAGACTCCCGAGGCCGCATCAAGGTCGATCCGCAGACCTTCCAGACCAGCGTCCCCAACATCTACGCCGCCGGCGACGTCATCGGCTTTCCGAGTCTAGCCTCGACCTCGATGGAGCAGGGCCGGGTGGCCGCCTGCCACGCTTTCGGCGTGACGCTACCGCCGCCGCCGGAAACCTTCCCCTATGGCATCTATGCGGTGCCGGAGATCTCGACCGTCGGCCAGTCCGAGGAACAGGTGCGTGAAAGTGGGGCCGCCTATGAGGTCGGCGTGGCGCGTTTCCGCGAGACCTCGCGCGGCCACATCATGGGCGTCAACACCGGCTTCCTCAAGCTGTTGTTCTCGATCGAAACGCGCCGCCTGCTCGGCGCGCACATCGTGGGCGAGGGCGCCACAGAGCTCATTCACATCGGCCAGGCCGTCATCAATCTGGGCGGCACCGTCGACTTCTTCGTCAACAACACCTTCAACTATCCGACGCTGGCGGAAGCCTACAAGATAGCCGGGCTTGATGCCTGGAACAGGATGGGGCGGTAGGCTCCAGTCCTTCTGTCGATTGCCGGAGCGCAGGCACGGGTCGCGGCCTGCGATTGGGCCTACGCCACGGCAGCCGATCCCACCAGCCATTGCCTGACTATGTCCGCGTCCGGATCGCCGATTTCATGGCCCGAGGGAATGATCCGGGCGTCGATCTCGGCGCCGTGGCGGCCGAGCAGCGTCACCAGCGCCGGCGCGAACGGTCCGTAGGTCTCGTCGGCGGCACCGGCGATGATCAGCATCCTTGTTCCCGCCAGGTCCGTCGCGGGCACATGGTCGAGGACGGGCATCGGTCGCAGCAGTGCCGCCTGGCGGACGATGCCTGGATGGAGCAGCATCAGGCTGGAAACCAGATTGGCGCCGTTCGAATAGCCGAGGTACGTTGCGCGATCGGGATCGAGCCCATGGCGTCTGGCTGCCTCGCTTGCGAATGAAGCGAAAGCCGCCGTCTCTACGAGGATGCTCTTCTGTTCGAAGCGCGTCGGGTTTATCCGCTCGAACCAGCGAAAACCGTCCTCCTGGGGGATGCGGCCACGCGCCGCGACCAGCGTGACGCGGGGCGCGATCCGTCTTGCCAGCGGTATCAGGGTCGTCTCGTCGACACCCGACCCATGCAGCAGGAACAGGCACTCACGGCTGTCTCTGCCAGCGGCCATGAGGCGATAGGCAAAGGCCATATCCGTGACCAGGGGGGCGTTTTCGGGGTCGTCGCCGATCATCCCGCATCCTCTTGATTATATGAGGTTCCGCTCAATTTGCCGGCTTCAAAACGCAATATTTTCATGCTCCGCGAAAGTTGATTGAACCGGGCGCATTCCGGCCCGTTTATGCGCCGATATACTCCGCGTGGGAGGAATCGAAGCGGTGCGCCGGGGGTCGCATTGCTGGACATGAACAACCAGCTTTGAGGCCTTTTGTCGATGACTACCCCTATTTCGCCCCAACGCGATACGCGTATCGATGTGCTGCGCGCGCTGGCCCTGATCATCATTTTCATCGACCATGTGCCCGGCACGGCTTTCGAAACCCTGACCTACAAGAATTTAGGTTTTTCGGACGCGGCCGAGGCTTTCGTGCTGATTTCCGGCATCTCGGTCGCGCTCGCCTACGGCACCAAGTTCCGGCCGGGTGGTCGGCTTCTGGCCACGTTGAAGATGTGGCGGCGCGCAGCCGTGCTCTACGTCGCCCACATCGTCACCACGATGGTGGTGATCGGCTTGTTCTGCACCGTGGCGGTGTTCGCCAGGCGCCCGGAGCTGCTGAAACTGATCAACATCGAGCCATTGATGAAGAACACGCCGGAGGTGCTGGTCGGCATCGTCACGCTCGGCCATCAGCTTGGCTACAACAACATCCTGCCAGTCTACGCCGCGCTGCTCTTGATGGCTCCGGCCTTCGTCCTGCTCATCAGCTACCGGCCTGCCGCGGCACTTGCCGCGTCCGGTGCGCTGTGGCTCGTCGCCGGCATCTGGCAGATCGCTCCGCCCAATTATCCCGAGCCCGGCTTCTGGTTCCTGAACCCGCTGTCCTGGCAGTTCCTGTTCAACATCGGCCTTGCGGCCATGCTGCATGTCAGGCGCGGCGGAGTCATTCCGGTCAACCGCTGGCTGGTCGGCGCGGCCGCGGCCTATGTGGCGACGGCGCTGGTCTGGGTGCACAGCCCGCTTTGGGGGCAGATAACCTGGTTCAAGCTTCCCGTGGTGCTCGGTGGCTTCGACAAGACGTTCCTGTCGCTGCCGCGGCTGTTGCATATACTGGCGGTCAGCTACCTCATCGTCGCCTTGCCGGCGCTGTCGAACCTGTTCCGCACCAGCCCTGATCACCCGCTGGCGATACTCGGCAAGCGCTCTCTGCCGGTCTTCATCGCCGGCACGGTGATCGCCATGGTCGCGCAGGTGATGAAACTGATCAATCCGGGCGGGCTTGCCTATGACACCCTGCTGCTGTCGGCCGGCATCGCCATGCAGTTCGCGCTGGCCTTCTATCTCGAATGGCTGTCGGCCATCGGTGGCTTGGGCAAGGTTCGCGCGCCGCAAAAGGACATCACGCCGGTGCGTGCGTCTTTCGGCATCTCGGCGGTAGCAAGGGCCAATCGCTGAGGGGCGTTTCAGCCGCGCGGGGGAGCCGACGAGGCGCGCACGATCAGCTCGACCGGCAGCAATTGCCGGCTGACCTTGCCGTCGCTCTCCAGGATCGCCTTGACGGCAAGGCGGCCCATTTCGGCGATCGGCTGGGCGATCGTGGTCAAGGGCGGCTCCGACATGGCGGCTTCCGGAACACCGTCGAACCCGACGATGGAAACATCGTTTGGGACGTTGAGCTTGCGTGCGCTCAGCCATTCGAGCGTCACCAGGGCTATCTTGTCCGACATCGCCAGGATGGCCGTGGGCGGCTCCTTGACGGCGAAGATGGTTTCGAGCGCCGCTTTCGTGCTGGCCGCATCGTTGGCGGTCTCGTAGACGGGCACCTTGGATGTGTCGATGCCGACCCGCGAGAGTTCCTGGAGATAGCCGGTGAGGCGGTCGCGCGTTCCCGCATAGGTCGCGGATCGAACCTGCTCGGGTGAAACGAGCCCTGTCCTGCCGTCGGCAAAAGGCAGTGCCAGGACGGCGAAGCGGCGATGTCCGAGATCCGTCAGATGGCGAGCCGCCAGGCTGGCGCCGGCGATGTTGTCGACGCCGATCGCCGCAACCGCCCCATCCTCGGAGTCCAGGTCGAGCGCCACGAAGGGCAATTTGCGCTCGCGTGCCAGTTCCACGAGGCGCGAGCCGCCTTCGATGCAGAAGACGATGAAGCCGTCGACCAAGGCGCTCTGGATGTTCCAGGCCAGTTGTTCATTGTTGGCGGCCGAGACCAGGGAGATGCCGGCTCCCGTAGCGTCGCAGGCCTGCGAGATGCTCGCCATCATGACGCGCGCGAAGGGATCGTCGAAGAAGTAGGAGAGGGGTTCGGCCGTGGCAACGCCGATGGCGTTGACCTTGCCCGCCCGCAACAGGCGGCCCTTGGGATCCGGCCCGCCATAGCCCATCGCCTCGGCCGCCGCCTTTACCCTTTCGCGGACTTCCTCGCGCACGATCTCCGGGCGGCTGAAGACATTGGATGCGGTGCCGTGCGAAACACCGGCGGCCTTGGCGATGTCGGCCAGCCGGACGGGTCTTCGATTGCCTGCGGTGAGTGACGCCATTGTGCGTGCCTCCTGACATGCATTTAGCACGTTCCGGATTTGCATCTAGCATTTTCGTTGGATCGATTCAAATTTTGCTTGACCGAAGATGCCTTGAAGTCTATGTTTGAATCGATCCAAACTGCAGATTTGCCTCTGCTGAGTGACAAGGAGGAGGTAGCCATGCATCCCGTCAATTATCAAGACATCTACCGCAACGGCTGGCGGATCGGATCCGCCAACAGCTCCAGGCGCCGGGGCAGGACCGGCCCTTGGATTCGCGATCTTCGCTTCCTTGTGGAGCGCAAGTGCAGCTAACCGACGCATTTTTTGCTCACTGATTGGATCGATTCAATTCAAAGGGAGAAGAACCATGCATCCCATCAAGCATTTGTTCGAGGACATCTATCGCAACTACTGGGGCATCGCCCCGGCCGCCGAGCGGCCGAGGGTGCGGCGCCTGACGAAGCCGGCCGCGCGCAATCGCGATCTTTGGGTACGTATCGAACGTCCCAAGGATTGATACCCGCGTAGTCGGTCTCAGGAACGCGGACGCACCAGGGCGGAGATCGCGATCCCCAGCCAGCCGGCGATGAGCAGGGTGCCTCCGATTGGCGCCGACATCGGAAACAGTCTCGATCCGAGGAAATCGCGGGCGAGGAGATCGCCCGCGAAAAGCAGGAGCCCGGCAAGCAGGACGAGGCTCGCGATCCGCAGGCAGCGATTCGCGCCGATGAGGCCGACGGCGAGGAAGACAGGCGCGTGCATCAAGAAGAACGACGCGGCCGTGCCGGTAAAGGCGCCGCCGCGGTGCGCGGCCGCTGCCGACAGCGCCACGCCCGCCGCGCCGGAGAGACCGCCGGCAAGCACGAGGAGACGGCTGGCGCTCGGTTCGGCGGAATTCATGTCGGCCAGCTCCCTCTAACGCTCTCAGGACTCACTTGCTTCCAGCGCCATATGCCGTATGCGCCGCGACTGGACGATCCAGTTGTAGACGGCGCCGCCGGCCATCAGCGCCGATGTGCCGAGAAACACCGCCCGCATGCCGAAATGACCGCCGACGAAGCCGCCGGTCAATGGTCCCGCAACCTGCCCGACATACTGCGCCGAGATCGCCAGGCCAAGCACATTGCCGCCGACGCCGTCCGGGATGTTGTGGCGGATGACGCTGGTGATGCAAGGCAGCAAGCCGCCGAGCGCCAGACCCATCAGGAGGCGCAGGCCGATCAGTTGCCAGCCATTGGTGACGAAGGCTTGCGGTATCAGCAGCAGGGCCGAGACGGTCAGCGCCCCGACGACGACGTTCCAGTGACCGACGCGGTCAGCGAGCTTGCCGAGCCAGGACGCCGACAGGATGGTGCCCAGCGCCGCCGCCGACATCACCACGCCGGCGACCATCGTCACCCGGCTCTGATCCTCGATGAGCTGCTGCACATAGACGGTGATGATCGGCTCGAGCGACATGTTGGCGAGGGCCAGCAGCATACCGGTTATCAGCATGGCCACGACCGGGCGCTTGTCTGGAATCCGTGACCAGCCGCTTTTCGGCCTGGCGCCAGATCCCGCCTTTACCGGCTTCGGGCGCGGGGTCTCCTTGATGAGGAAGGTCGTTGCCAGGAAGGCAAGGAAGATGACGCCGCCGGACAGAAGGAAGGTGGCGCGAATGCCGATCACTGGCGGCAGCGCACCGCCAAGCAGGGGCCCGACCAGCGAGCCCGCCGTTATTCCCGCAGACAGCACGCCCAGCGCCCAGCCGGAACGGTCCTTGGGCGTCTGCATGGCCACCAATATGGTCGACCCCGAGGAATAGCCGCCGGCAAAGCCGATCAGCAGGCGCAGCAGCACCAGTTGCCAGACCGTCTCGACCATGCCTGTCAGCGACATGCAGATCGCCATGCCGAAGCTGGCGCGCACCAGCATCACCTTGCGGCCGTAGCGGTCGCCCAGCCGTCCCCACAAGGGCGCGACCAAGGCCGCGGCGAAGAAGGTGGCGCCATAGGCGATGCCGGACCATTGCACGATGGCGGCATGGCCTTGCGCGCCGAGCTGTTCGACGTAAAGCGGCAGGAAGGGCAACAGCAGGGTCATGGCGATGAGCGTGCTGAACGAGCCACCGAAACAGACGGCGAGATTGCGCCGCCAGTGGATGTTGTAGCCGCTCTGTTGCGTGTCTTCCTGTGTCATGTCCTGCCTGCCCGATATCAGCGCTTGTTGCGGATACCATTTTGGGATACCAAACTGGTATCCGTCATGAACTCCAACCCGGCTGCTGTCAATGCGGCTTCGGAACAAGGAAGCGCTATGTCGCAGATGCAGAATGTCGAACGGCAGTTGCGCGAGATGATCCTGGGGCTTGAGATCGGTCCAGGCGAGAAATTGACCGAGCGTTGGATCGAAGGCCGCTTCGGCGCCTCGCGCACGCCGGTCAGGGCAGCACTTCTGCGGCTGGAGACCGAGGGGCTGGTCGGCAGGGATGGCCGCGGCTGGACGGTATCGCCCATCAACCTTGCCGAGCTCGAGCAGATCGCGGTCTATCGCGAAGCAGTCGAGGTCGCGGCTGTCCGGCTGACATGCACGCATGCCGAAAGCAGCACCATCGACGTGATCGAGGCGATGCTCGATTCCTGCGACGACAATACGCCGCGCGAGGAGTGGCATCGTGTCGGCATGGATTTTCACATCGAGCTGGCGCGCCTGTCCGGCAACGAATTTCTGTTCAGGGCGGTGCGCGATGCCATGACGCGCCTGTCGCGCGCTCGCTGGCTGGAAGTGCGTGACGAAGCGGCCCTTGGTCGCGCCTGGGCCGAACACCGCGCCATTCTGGCCGCGGCACGCCTCGGCGATGCCGATGAAGCGGCCCGCCTGCTTTCTGCGCACATCGTCGGCAGCCGCGACCGGCTGGTGACGTCGCTCGCCAACGACCGGCGCGGCCTTCGCGCCAGGGGATTTGCCGTCGTCGCTGCTTAGCACCGCTATGGGGCAGGGCGCTCGCCGGCAAAAACAGGCGACGCCTCGCGCCAAGCGCACTTTCGGCCTCGCTTCACGGACGCCGATGGCGTAAGAGCGGCGATGGAAAACAACCGATTTGAAACACCAGTGACCGTCAAGTCCGTCACGGCGGGAAGCACCCAGCTCTTGCGAACGGCCCGCGAGGCATCCGAATATCTACTCAACAGCTGGCCAGGCAAGCGCAGTCCCAAGCATCGCGCGGCGCTGCAGGCCTGCCACGACGCACTGGCCGGCGACAAGCCGGCGATGAACGCGCGGCGCGCCTTTATCGCCGCGGCGCGCGAAGTGGACGTTTTTGTCAGCGACAAGGCTCCTGCCTGACGCAGGACCACAGCCTGGATTGACGCGAGGCCCGCATATGCGGGCCTTTTGCCGTCATTCCGCCGTTTCGTTTTCGATCTCTGCCTCGGGCTTGGAACGTTCGCGCGCGGCAACCTTGGCCGCCAGCTTTTCGGCTTTCTTCGCCGCCTTCTGCCGGTCGCGTTCCTTGCGTTCCTGATCGTAGTTTGGTGCTCGTGCCATATCGGCTCCTTTTGACCTGCCTTGCGGCTCCGACCCTGCCTAGGAGCATTAGCCGTCAAACACAACAGCTGAAACGACAGTGCACGGGCGCGGCCCCGGAGATCGAGGGGCTTGCCAGATCGGCGCCATAATGATGTAGGAAACGCGGGGCGCCAGCGTATTTGAGTGCTGCCCGTTTGTTTTGACCAAGTGAATCATGGCTACAATTGCGCGGACGTCGGCACGGGTTTTCTACTATGCGCGAAACGTCGTGCGCGATGTCATTCCCCAAGCCCTGTTCCGCCGCAGGCTGGCAATTCGTCTAGAACAGGCCATGCGTTCCGACGAGGCGGCGCGGCGGCGGTTGAACTACTACAACAAGCTGCAGGACGGTTTCGCGCCAAGCGCCAATGCGGTGCGCATCAGCAAACTGCCGTTCACGCCGACCATGTACTATTACGACCTGAAGGAATTCGCCCGCTATTTCGATCCCGGATTGCTCATCGACGTCGAATTCGGCGACGTCAGGGACGTGCCGAAGGTGCCGACGATCGTCAAGGATAGGCCGATTCGTGATGACGACCAGAACGCGGTCATCATGAAGCTCGACAAATTCCGTCACTTCCAGATGCCGGCTGACACCATCTCGTTCGCCGACAAGTTGCCTATGGTGGTCTGGCGCGGTGATCTCAACAATCCGATCAGGACACGGTTTCTGCAAGCGGTGCGCGACCTGCCATTCTGCGATGCCGGCTCGCACAAGCCGAACGCACCGGCCGAATACGCCAAGCCCTTTCTCAGCATCAGCCAGCACCAGCGCTACCGCTACATCGTCTCGCTCGAGGGCAATGACGTGGCGACCAACCTCAAATGGATCTTGAGCTCGAAGTCGCTTTGCCTGATGCCGCCGCCGACATACGAGACATGGTTCGCGGAGCGCCAGCTCGAGGCCAATGTCCACTATGTGCCGCTCGATCCGGATTTCGCCGATCTCGACGAAAAGGTGCGCCATTTCGAACGACATCCGGCGCAGGCAGAGCGCATCATTGCCGCGGCCAATGCCTATTGCCGGAAATTCTCCAATGAGCGAGACGAGCAGGCGATCTCCCTGCTCGTGCTCTACAAATACTTCGTGCTCAGCGGCCAGATCGAGCCCGATCCCGAGCTCTGGCGCTTCATCGAGGGCAAGCGCGCCTCCGCCTGATGGTCAGATGACGCTGCGGTCGAGAACCGTGTCGGCAGGGCCGAAGCGATCCTTGGCCGTCAATTGCTGGTGCCAATAGGGGTAGAGCACGGGCGGCCGGCTGACCGCGTCGAGGCGCTGGCGTTCCTCAGGGCTGAGCGCCAGGCTTGCGGCCGCGAGATTGTCCTTGAGCTGGGCATCGTTGCGGGCGCCGATCACCAGCGAGGAGACAGCGGGACGGCCGAGTAGCCAGGCCAGCGCCACCTGCGCGGCCGATACGCCGCGAGCCTTGCCGATCTCGACCAGCACATCGACGATCCGCCAGAGCCGGTCCTCGTCGCGGATCGGCGGCTCGGACCAGCCGGCGAGTTGCCGTGCGGTCGGGCTGTCGCGGTGGTATTTGCCGGACAGCAGGCCGCCGGCGAGCGGGCTCCAGACCAGCACGCCCAGCCCCTGGTCGACCGAGATCGGCAGCAGTTCATATTCCGCCTCGCGTGCCTCCAGCGTGTAGTGGATTTGCTGGGTGACGAAGCGCTGCTGGTGACGGCTGTCGCTGACGGACAGCGCCTTCATCACCTGCCAGCCGGACCAGTTGGAGCAGCCGATATAGCGCACCTTGCCCTGGTTGACCAAAGTGTCGAGCGCCGCGACCGTTTCCTCGACCGGGGTAAGCCCGTCCCACTGGTGGACGAAATAGATGTCGATGACATCGGTCTTCAGCCGCTTCAGGCTCTTCTCGCATTCGCGAATCAGGTGGTGGCGCGACAGGCCTTCGTCGTTCGGTCCACTGCCGATCCGCATGCGCGCCTTGGAGGCAATCAGCACGTCGTTCCTGCGCTTGCCGCCGAGTGCCTCGCCGATGATCTCCTCCGACAGGCCGTTGGAGTAGACATTGGCCGTGTCGATGAGATTGATGCCGGCATCGATGCACATGTCGATCATGCGCTTGGCTTCGCCAAGATCGCTGTTGCCGACCGCGGCGAAGGGCCCGGTGCCGCCGAAGGTCATGGTGCCCAAAGTCAGTGTCGAAACCTTCAGGCCGGAACGGCCAAGGATGCGGTATTCCATGTCAGTCCTCGCGATTGCGTTAAATGGGGGCGGGGCCAAAGGGCAGCCCGGAATGCGACAGAGGATTTGTAAGACAATTCGGCCGGCTTGTCGCCATGCCATGGCGATGGATCGATTGGACATGGCGGACACCGCTGCGGCCGCTATAGCGTCCGGCTGCAATAAAACCGTCACTGCCGCTCTATATTGAAGTCGGCTCAGGTGTTTCCCTTCCAGGCCGCTAGCCAGCAATTTGGGGCGCCGTATGGGAACCGACAGGGCTTGCAAGCGGAGCAGTGCAAATGACTGAGCAAAGACAGAATTCTCCCGCCAAGGATTGGCTCGAAGCCGAGCTCGCCGACACGCTCGACGAAGACTATGAGCTCGAAATGTCGGAGCCGGCGCTGTCGATGGAGATCGCCAAGATCTACAAGAACGCGCATCCGCCTTCGATCGACCGCATGCAATATTTTCGCGACCTGATCACCTTGCAGTCCGAACTGATCAAGCTGCAGTCCTGGGTCGCCTATTATAAGAAGAAGCTGGTGGTGATTTTCGAGGGCCGTGACTCCGCGGGCAAGGGTGGCGTCATCAAGCGCATAACCCAGCGGCTCAACCCGCGCATCTGCCGTGTCGTGGCGCTGCCGGCGCCGACCGAGCGCGAGAAGTCGCAATGGTATTTCCAGCGCTATGTCCCGCATCTGCCGGCGGGCGGCGAGATCGTGCTGTTCGACCGCTCCTGGTACAACCGCTCCGGCGTCGAGCGGGTGATGGGCTTTGCCGATGCCGGCCAGGTCGAGGAATTCTTCCGCGACGTTCCCGAGTTCGAGCGGATGCTGGTGCGCTCCGGCATCACCGTGGTCAAATACTGGTTCTCGATCACCGACGAGGAGCAGCAGATGCGCTTCCTGATGCGCATCCATGACCCGATGAAGCAGTGGAAACTGTCGCCGATGGATCTGCAGTCGCGCGTGCGCTGGGAGCAGTACACCAAGGCCAAGGAAGAGACCTTCGCCCGCACCAACATTCCCGAGGCGCCCTGGTTCATCGTCGAGGGCAATGACAAAAAGCGGGCGCGGCTGAACTGCATCGATCATCTGCTCAAGCAGATGCCGTATGAAGAGGTGCCGCACGAGGAGATCACGCTGCCGGAACGCGTCTTCAACCCAGAATACGAGCGCCAGACGCTGCCGCGCGAGCTCTACGTGCCGGAGAAGTATTGAGCACCTTTTCCTTCTCCCCGTTTCACGGGGAGAAGGTGCCCGAAGGGCGGATGAGGGGCGGCGCTGACTTCGATCGTTGGCGTTGCGCAGCCAAACCTGTTCTGATGAAATTGCCGCTGGCGGGGAGAAAGCGCTGTAACTACGCCCGCTTGATCACCACATGCGTGGCAAGCGCCGTCGCCACCTGCTCGGTGCATTGATAGCCAAGCCTCAACATATCCAGGCCGGCGAAGAGGTGCTCGCCCTTGCCAAGCAACACCGGCGAGATTGCCAGATGCATCTGGTCGATCAAGCTCTCCTGCAGATATTGCCGGATGGTGGCGACCCCGCCGCCGATCCGCACATCCTTGCCGCCCGCCGCGGCCTTCGCCTGCTCGAGCGCCGAATGGATGCCGTCGGTCACAAAATAAAAGGTCGTGCCGCCTTCCATCGTGATGGGTGCCCGCGCGTGGTGCGTCAGCACGAACACCGGCACATGGTAGGGCGGGTTGTCGCCCCACCAGCCCTTCCAGCTGTCGTCAGGCCATTCGCCGCGGATCGGCCCGAACATGTTGCGGCCGAGGATCCAGGCGCCGACATTTTCGAAACTGCGCGCCGCGAACGCCTCGTTGATATCGGTGGTGCCGCCCTCTTGCCCGAGCACCATCTCACGGAAGGTGCGGGTGTCGATAAACCACTTGTGCAAGGATTCCCCGCCGATGCCGAGCGGATTTTGCAGATCCTGATCGGGGCCGGCGCCATAGCCGTCGAGCGATAGGGTGAATGCGTTGACACGCAGCATGGACATGAAAGCCTCCTCGATAACCAGTTGCGTTTTGCAATCGGTTGTTGTTTAGCAAACCAATTGCAAATTGCAAGCGCTATTTTCTAAGGGGAAAAAGACACATACCCGGATCTCGCCTCCAAGCGATGTCCCTATCGTTTCGTGACGATCGATTCGGATCACAACCGGCCGCTGGGACGGCCGCCGATCGCCCGACGGGTGAAGCGGGTCAGGACGTATCCTGGAGGCGTTCGCCATGCCTCCTGGCGACGTGCGGGCTGCCGGCCGTCTCCGGCCGTGCGGCTATCATAGCCGGGGCTGCCGGTTTTTGTCTGCGAGAATTCGAAAGAAATGCCGACCGGTCGAAAGATTGGTGACGTCTACTGAAAGGCTTTGCCGGCCAGGCCGGACTACCCCTTCAGCATTTCGGCCACTTCGGGCGCGAAATAGGTCAAGATGCCGTCGCAGCCGGCGCGCTTGAAGGCGAGCAGCGATTCCAGCATCGCCTTCTCGCCGTCGATCCAGCCATTGGCGCCCGCCGCCTTGATCATCGAATATTCGCCCGACACCTGGTAGGCGAAGGTCGGCATCTGGAATTCGTCCTTGAGCCGGCGGATGATGTCGAGATAGGGCAGGCCGGGCTTGACCATCAGCATGTCCGCGCCCTCGGCGATGTCCTGCTCGGCCTCGCGCACCGCCTCATCCGAATTGGCGTGGTCGATGTAATAGGTCTTCTTGTCGCCCTTGAGCAGGCCTGCGGTGCCGACGGCCTCGCGATAGGGGCCGTAGAAGGCCGAGGCGAACTTCGTCGCATAGGACATGATCGCGACGTCCTGAAAACCGTTGGCGTCGAGCGCGTCGCGTATGGCGCCGATCCGGCCGTCCATCATGTCGGATGGCGCGATGATGTCGGCGCCGGCCGCTGCCTGGATGACGGCCGCCGCCGCGACCTGTTCGACCGTTTCGTCGTTGACGATGATGCCGTCGCGCAGGATGCCGTCATGGCCGTGGCTGGTGAACGGGTCGAGCGCCGCGTCGGTGATGATGCCGATCCCGGGCACCGCGTCCTTGATCGCGCGAGTGGCGCGGTTGATGATGTTTTCCGGGTCGAGAATGTGCGAGCCGGTCTGGTCGCGCAAGGCCAGTTCGACATTGGGGAAGGTGGCGAGTGCCGGAATTCCGAGCCTGGCCGCGCGTTCGGCCTCCTTGATGGCAAGATCGACCGACAGGCGGAAGACGCCAGGCATGGCGGCGATCGGCTCGCGCACATTCCTGCCCTCGACAACGAAGATCGGCCAGATCAGGTCGTCGACCGAAAGCCGGTTCTCCTGGACCAGGCGGCGCGACCAGTCGGCCTTGCGCATGCGGCGCAGGCGGCGGCTGCCGGTCACGTCGTCGACGCTGCGCGCGCCGGCTGGCTTTGTCGGGGTGAATTTGTTCATGGCCAATACTCCGGATCAGCAGGTTTTATCACGAGCCCTTGCCGCTGACCAATGCGACACGATTGTGCCAGGCCGAAGCCGCCAATCTCCGCCTTGTGGGCAGATGCTCGGTAAAGCCGAGATGGGCGCGTCCCGCCATATCTATCCGGTCAGGGCTGCCCATTACCCGAAAGAACCTGCGCGGCGCCGCCAATTGCCACGCGGAACGCCTCGTCGAAGCTGACGCCACGCACCCGCCAGCGATAGGTCTTGCCGTGATCGGCCAGGCGCCAATCGGCGATCCACCCGAGATTCTTGTCGCTCCAGACGATGCTGCCGGCGAGCGCTTGCGCGCCACCGGCCTGTTTGGCCAGCAGATCCAGCCTTGCCATGTCGTCGGTGCGCAGCCCTTTTTCGCCCAGCTCGGCCAGCTGTACCGCCTTCGGAAATACGACATGCATCAACAGCGGATCGGTGGCATTGGCGAAAGACTCGCGCATCGTCTTGCCACGCTCCTCCTCGGCGCTGAGCGCGAAATGCCTCGCGCCCTGTTCGACGGTGAGAAAGACGGCGAGCGTTGGCCGTTCGCCAAGCCAGGGCTTGCTGCCAAGCTGCGCGAGCAGCTTGTTGACCGTGGCGGGCTTGTAGAGACAGGTCAGATCATGCGGCCGGTCATGCGTGCCTTGCTCGTCATGGATCGGAATGCCCTCCAGCCGGTCATGGTAGCGGAAGGAGTCGACAAAATCGCCTGCCTTGTCGCGCAGAGCCGCCATTTCGGGTTTCTCCAGCAGGCGTTGATCGCCTGAAACCCTGACCAGAACCCGGTCCAGGCAATCCTTGAAGCCTATCCGGCGGTTCACCTCGCCCTGGCCGGTGACGATGGTCCGCGACTGGTAGAGATCGTCGGTCGTGATGGCCAATGCGGCACGAGGCGCCAGGCCAGCGATCATGACCCCGATCGTCAAAAGCACGGCACGAAGAAATCCGGGCATGGCCAGCTGTTCCCCGACGCCGTCTGTGCGCGATATCGGCGCGTCGCTTGCAACGGCGGCGATCTTCGTAGCACCGCCCGCCGCCGGTCGCCAAGACCACGGCGCGGAGACTGCTGCCATTGACGCACCCATGCGCCGCCTTTAGCACTTCAGTCCCGCAGGCGCGGGGGAGGGATTCTCTGGCGATGGATTTTGATGGAGGCGACGAAATTCGCTTCGAGCGCTTGGGCAGGGCCGGTGTCGTCACGCTGACGCGACCGCAGGCGCTCAATGCCGTCACCCATCGCATGGTCAGGGCGCTGGGCAAGGCCCTGCATGCCTGGGAGCGCGACGACGGCGTGGACGTCGTCCTGGTCAAGGCCGAGGGCAGGGCGTTTTCGGCTGGAGGCGACATCCTGCACATTTATGAAGCCGGCCGGGCTGGAAAGCTGCCGGTCGAGTTCTTCGCCGACGAGTATAGGCTCAACGCCCGCATCAACAGCTTCAAGAAACCCTATGTGGCGCTCATCGACGGCATCGTCATGGGCGGCGGCGTCGGCGTTTCCTTTCACGGCTCGCACCGGGTGATGACCGAGAATGCCCAGTTCGCCATGCCGGAGGTCGGCATCGGCTTTTTCCCGGATGTCGGCGCCAGCCATCTGTTGCCCGACCTTGGCGGCTCGTTCGGCATGTATCTGGCCCTGACCGGCAACCGCATCCGCCATGGCGATGCGCTGTGGTCGGGGCTGGCCACCCACACCATCAAGGCCGAGGACCAGGCCAGCTTTCTCGATCGGCTGGTGCTTACCGGCGATCCGGAATCGGTGCTGCGCGGTTTCTTCGTCCCGGCAAAGCGGGAGACCGACAGGCCGACGCTGGAAGCGATCTCCCGCCATTTCGCCCAACCGTCGCTGCAGGATATCATCGATAGCCTGGACCGCGCGGCGGGCACCGACGAATTCGCGGCAAAGACGCTGGCGACGATGCGCACGCGCTCGCCCACCAGCCTTCGCGTCGCCTGGCGGCAGATCAGCGCCGGGCAGACCTTGTCGATGGACGAGTGCATGAAGATGGAGTTCCGCATCCTCAACCGCATGCTTGCCGGCCACGATTTCTACGAAGGCATCCGCACCGCCATCATCGACAAGGGATCGAAGCCGCAATGGCGGCCGGCAACGCTCGATGCGGTCGGCGAGGCGGATGTCGAGGCCTATTTCGCCCCGCTCGGCGAACGGGAACTCCCGCTATGAACGAGGTGACGTCGAGACGCGTCGTCCTGCAGCCCTCGACGGTCGAGGTGATCTTCGCCTGGTTCCAGCGCGTCATATCAGGCTACTGCCTGCTGTTCGGCATCCTGTACTGGATCAAGCTGATCGGCTTCTATCCGGGCCCGCTGTGGCGCTTCGACCTGATGCCGGTGCATTGGCAGGTGGCGGCGGTGATGCTCGCCGTGTTTTTCCCCTTTGCCGCGGCGGGGTTGTGGATGCTGGCCTCGTGGGGCCCGGTGATCTGGTTCATCTGCGCGGTCACCGAGACCGTCATGTATGCCGGGTTTCCCGAGCTTTTTGGCCATCGGCCGCTGATCGTGGTCTCGCATGCGGCGGTGGCGCTGCTCTACATCGTCTTTCGCGTCGTCATCTGGCTGCAGAAACGCCCCGTCCGGCACTAAGCCGTTGAGGCCGTTGACGACTTGGCAAACGCCCGGATTGAGCCCTGCGATAAGTGCCTAAGCCTTTAGGTTAATTATCCTTACTCGGGTGACCGTTCGTTAAGCCTCTTCCGAAACCTCTTACCGGTAAGCTCTTGTTAGCCCTAGCGTTTAAGTCGAATTTTATGAGTATTCGATAGTGTCGCGATCAAGGTGAAAAACAAAAAAT
This sequence comes from Mesorhizobium sp. WSM4310, assembly GCF_007003935.1. NCBI lineage: Bacteria > Pseudomonadati > Pseudomonadota > Alphaproteobacteria > Hyphomicrobiales > Phyllobacteriaceae > Mesorhizobium > Mesorhizobium sp. WSM4310. The sequence continues at coordinate 14,470 of NZ_VFTA01000008.1, read as the reverse complement.
CACCAGGGCGACAAACGAGAGGCAAAGACAGTGATCAATTCGCGTCCGGCGGCGAAGACCGCCAACGTTTCCGACGACCGCCGCGAGGCTATCCGCTCGCTGTACATGGAATCGCTGCAGCTCGTCGAGCGGCTGCACCGCCGTCTGCTTGATGTCATCAAGGACGAATTCGACCGCAACGGCCGTTCCGACATCAATGCCATCCAGGCGCTGCTGCTCTTCAACATAGGCAACTCCGAGCTGACCGCCGGCGAACTGCGCTCGCGTGGCTACTATCTCGGCTCGAATGTCTCCTACAATCTGAAGAAGCTGGTCGATCTCGGCTTCATCAACCACCAACGCTCGCGCATCGACCGCCGTTCGGTCCGCGTTTCGCTGACCCCGAAGGGCAATGAGGTGGCCGAGGTCGTCGCCGGTCTCTATGAGCGCCATGTCGGCTCGATCGAGCAGGTCGGCGGCATCAACACCGACGAGTTCAAGCAGATGAACCGCGCCTTGCAGCGCCTCGACCGCTTCTGGAACGACACCATCGCCTACCGGATGTAAGCCATCCACATCAGATCTGGCCCGCGCCACAGAAGCGCGGCCGAAATGTCGACCTCTGGTCAAGGCTGGTGCCGAAAGGCATCGGCCCTTTTTCTTTTCCTGATCCCGAAGCCCAGGCGCCCGGTCGGCACTATCCCGCCAGGTTTGCTTTCGCTGCAGCAGTGCCTAATGTCACGGCTGGGAAGCGCGCGCATGATGGGTCTGGGAAAACGCTCGAGGACTTGCTCGGTTGCCGCAGTGCTTTTGCTGGTCCCGCAAACGGCCTTCGCCGAGGAGTGGTGGAAGGGTTCTTTCGCAGCGGAAGGCAGTTCCCCATGTGACCACAATGACTCGATCGTGACGTATACCGACAAGGCAGTGGAGATGTGGGAGGTGGGCTGCACGTTGGACAAGGTGCAGAAGATCAACCGCCTGGATGTCGTCATCCTGGACATGTCGTGTACGGATGGTGAAAGCACGGATGAGAGACGGGAACTGTTGCTCAAACTGGAGGATAACAAGGTCCTGCGCTATCCTCAGCATGAGGTGTTGCAAAGATGTTCGGAATTGAGGGCGCAGCCAAGTCCGGACCCAAATGTTGCAACTCCACGCTGAGGGATCGTGCGACAGTCAGCCAGACAGGATCACGGCTTCAGCGGACAGAATTTCTCGTGGAAATAGGTAAGCGCCTGTTCGGCCGGGCCTGGTTCGCCGAAGAACGGGCCGATTGTTTCGGGTTCTCGCGTCAGGTCGCAGCTGCCCTCGGTGTCGGTTGAGCAGGATTTCACCAGTCCCTTGAGCGAGATGGCAAAAGGCGGACTGTCGAACGACAGGGCGGTCACGTTACCAAGCCGAACTTCGTAGGTCAGGCGGTAGTAGATGTCGCCGTCCTCCTCGAACTGCTGTTCTGCCTTGTAGGTGCAATCGTCCAGCCTGGTGACGATGAACCTGATCGTTTCGGTTTTGTCGCCGACCTCGTTCGGGCCCGTGCTGGTGAAGATAGCCGGCGATCGGGACACCTGCTTCATCGGTTCGTCGGCCTGCTGCCCGTATTTGGGGATCGCGCCCTGTTCCAGGCCGTGCACGAAATAGGCGACCGTCTCCTCCGGCGTTGGACTGCTGCCGTTTGGACCTCCGGCCAAAGCGAAGGCCGCGACGACTGAAAGGACACCAGGCATGGTCTCATTCCTCGCTTTGGACTGGCTTGTCAGTGTATCATCATCGGCCTGCGGTTCATCGGTCGATGTCGCGGCCGCCGATCGCGCGTCGGTACCGAAAAGGCACGGGCTCTTCATTTCGCTGCGTCGCCCGATGCAAATCGCGGGCCAAGGCCACGTTGCCGCCATATTCCAATGGAACCGAGGATGCCGGTGAAGCTGCGGTCAAGGCTGTGCGTTCACCTGGAACCGGACGGTGCGTCACGCGTTTGTGGCCGAACCGATGCGGACATGGTTGGCTAATTGTTAAGATTGCCAACTTTAGAGTGCGGGCAAAATCGCCCCTGATCGAATGCTACAAGAATGTCTGGAACGTCCATGAGAACCAGCCGCCGCTTTTTCCTTTCCGGAGCCTCGTTGCTCGCCGCCGCCATGGTGGCCGGCCGTGCGAGCGCGCAGGATGTGATCGGGGATATCCTGAAATCCTCGGCCCGCGGCAATTGGGACGACCAGTTCGACGCTCGCGCCAGCGAAGGCGGCAAAGTGGCCTCGACGCTGCCGATCTTCAGCCCGCAGACCGTCGCCTTCACCGAGCAGGCGGTCGCGCAGTACCAAAACATCGTCGGGCAGGGCGGCTGGGCAGAGGTCCCCGCGACCAAGAAACTGCAGCTCGGTGTCGATGATCCCGATGTCGTGCCGCTGCGCAAGCGTCTGATGGCCGCGGGCGATCTGTCGCAGAGCGCCGGCATCTCGACCGCCTTCGATTCCTATGTCGACTCCGCGGTCAAGCGCTTCCAGTTGCGCCATGGCCTGCCGGCCGACGGCTCCATGGGCAAATACACCTATGCGGCGATGAACGTTTCGGCGCAGATCCGGCTCGGCCAGTTGCAAACCAACCTGCAGCGGCTCAAGGAGAAGGCCGGGACGCTCGGCAGCCGCTACGTGCTGGTCGACATTCCGGCCGCGCAGATCGAAGCGGTCGAGAACGACCGTGTCGTGCTCCGCCACACCGCGATCGTCGGCAAGATCGATCGGCAGACGCCGATCGTCAATTCCAAGATCAACGAGATCATCGTCAATCCGTACTGGAACGCGCCGGTCTCGATTGTGCGCAAGGACATCATTCCGCTGATGCGCAAGAATCCCGATTATCTGAAGGACAGCCATATCCGCCTGTTCGCGCCGGACGGCAGCGAGGTCGATCCGCTCACTGTCGACTGGTCGACCGACGACGCCGCCAAGTATCGCTTCCGCCAGGATCCTGGCGCGGGCAACGCGATGGCCTCGGTCAAGATCAATTTCCCCAGCCCCGACGGCGTCTACATGCACGATACGCCGCAGCAGAGCCTTTTCGGCAAGATGATGCGTTTCGATTCCTCGGGCTGCGTGCGCGTGCAGAATGTGCGCGACCTCGTCACCTGGATCCTGCGCGACACGCCGGGCTGGGACCGTCAGCATTTCGAGGCGGCGATCAAGACCGGCGAAAACACGCCGATCCAGGTCACCAACCCGGTTCCGGTCCACTTCCTCTATCTCTCGGCCTGGTCGACGGCCCCGGGGGTCGTGCAGTTCCGCGACGACGTCTACGCGCTCGACGGCGCCAGCGAACTGCAGATTACCTCTTCACTCTAAGAGACTGACAATTTTGACGAAAGGCCGTTCGAAGGGGCGGCCTTTCGTTTGCAGGGTGGTTAGATCAGCCGTTGGTTGACCAACCGCGCCATCGCTTGCGCGCGGTTGACGGCGCCGAGTTTGCAACATTGTCGACGCGGAAGCGGACGGTCGCTTGGGCAACGCCTTTTGCATGGACGGCCTGCCGTCCGCGCGGTCCGCTTTTTCTATACCGCAAACATAGGCCGGCCTCGGCCATCGCCGTTCCGGCGCTGTCTGGACGCGAGGACGACGATTGCGCATGGTTCGCAAAACAGCCGGAATCGTGCCATGCAAGCCGCTATCTTCGTCCTCGTCGTGCTGGTCTTCGTCGCTGTTTCCGGCGCGCTGGTGCGGCTGGTGCGGGTGCCGCTGCCGGTCCTGCAGATCGCCATAGGTGCTGCCCTTGCCTGGCCGGTGCGCGGCATTCATGTCGAGATCGATCCGGAGCTGTTCCTGCTGGTGTTCATTCCGCCGCTGCTGTTCAGCGATGCCTTCGGCGCGCCCAAGCGCGAGCTGATGGCACTGCGCGGGCCGATCCTCGACCTTGCCATCGGCCTCGTCTTTTTCACCATTGTCGGTTTCGGCTATGCCTTGCACTGGCTGGTGCCGAGCATTCCACTGGTCGTGGCCTTCGCGCTCGCGGCCGTGCTGTCGCCGACCGATTCGGTGGCCGTCTCCTCGATCGTCGACAGGAACGTCGTCCCGGCGCGGCTGATGCACATTCTGGAAGGCGAGTCCCTGCTCAACGATGCGTCGGGCCTGGTCATGTTTCGCTTTGCCGTCGCGGCGGCATTGACCGGCAGTTTTTCCTTTGCCGCCGCTTCGCTGAGTTTTGTCTACGCAGTGGCGGTCGGTATCCTGGCCGGCGTGGCGGCCTTGTTCGTCGCCGCCAAGGCGCTGCAACTCCTGAACCGCATAGGCGGCGTGCCCGCCGAGGCGCAGGTGCTGATCACCGTCCTGCTTCCCTTCGTCGCCTATCTCGGCGCCGAGCATTTCGGGGCCTCGGGCATCCTGGCCGCGGTGACCGCCGGTCTCTTGACCGGAAGCACCGGTATATTCCGCTTTCTCGGCGTCTCGGCGCGCATGCAGACGATCTCGCTGTGGACGACGTTTTCCTTCGTCTTCAACGGCGCGCTGTTCATAGTGCTCGGCCTGCAGCTTCCCGAAATCATCCGCAAGGTGCCGCCGGAGCTGTCCAGCCGCCATTGGCTGCTCGAGCCGGTGCTGACGGTCCTTCTGCTGACCCTTTGCCTGATCGCGCTCCGCTTCGTCTGGATTTGGATCGGCGACATCACGGCGGGTTTTGCGGCGCGGCTCGGCAAGCGTAAGACCGAACCGTTCGGCCTGCGCGTGCGGCTCGCCGGTTCGGTCTCGGGCGTGCGCGGCGCCATCACGCTGGCCGGCATATTGTCGCTGCCGCTGGCCCTCCAGGACGGTTCGCCATTCCCCGCGCGCGACCTGGTCATCTTCTTCGCCGCCGGCGTCATCATCTGCTCCCTTGTGATCGCCAGCCTGGCCTTGCCGGTGATCGCGCGCGGGCTGGTCGAGCCCGGCGAAGACGCCGGCGCCGCCGAGGAACGCATGGCTCGCGTTGGCGCTGCGAAGGCGGCGATCGCCCACCTCGAAAGCATCGCCCAGACGGATGAAGAGGAGGGCGATGTGCCCGGCCTCAAGCTCGCCGCCGCCAACGGCATTGTCGCGGCCTATCGGCGCCGCATCGCGGCGTCCGACGAGGCCGATGAGGCGCGCGCCGAAGTGCGGGAGGCGGGAAGGCTGGAGATCGATCTGAGGCTCGCCGGCATCGCCGCCGAGCGTGGCGCCTTGCGCGCCATGCTTCGCCGCGGCGAGATCAACGACCACACAGCGCGGGCGCTGTTCACCGAGATCACCCTGACGGAAGCCCTTTTGAACGGCAGGCAGACACGGAAATAGCACCGGCGGTGCTCGGCGGCTGCGGATTTGCAGTCTCTGCCGCAAACCGGCCACCAAATTTCGCGCCGCAAACGTGGCGGGTCGAAAACAACTGTGTTAATGGCGCGGCAATGCGTGTCGCCCAAAAGTGTGCAGCGGTTTTGGGGCAACGATAAGCATAAACAAATTGCCCCGAACCGGAGGATTTCAGGCCATGGCAACAGCAGCGGCAGCGTCGAACAAATTCGAATCCTTCTTCGAAACCACGCTGGAAGACGCCGATCCGGAGATTTTCGGTGCCATCCGCAATGAACTCGGTCGCCAGCGCCACGAGATCGAGCTGATCGCCTCGGAAAACATCGTTTCGCGCGCGGTGCTCGAGGCGCAGGGGTCGATCATGACCAACAAATATGCCGAGGGCTATCCGGGCAAGCGCTACTATGGCGGCTGCCAGTTCGTCGACGTGGCCGAGGAACTGGCCATCGAGCGGGCGAAGAAGCTGTTCGGCTGCAATTTCGCCAACGTCCAGCCGAACTCCGGCAGCCAGATGAACCAGGCGGTGTTCCTGGCGCTGCTGCAACCCGGCGACACCTTCATGGGCCTCGACCTCAATTCCGGCGGCCATCTCACTCATGGCTCGCCGGTCAACATGAGCGGCAAGTGGTTCAAGGTCGTCTCCTATGGCGTGCGCAAGGAAGACCATCTGCTCGACATGGACGCGATCGAGAAGACCGCGCATGAGACCAAGCCGAAGCTGATCCTGGCCGGTGGCACCGCCTATTCGCGCATCTGGGACTGGAAGCGCTTTCGCGAGATCGCCGATGCGGTCGGCGCGTATCTGATGGTCGACATGGCGCACATCGCTGGCCTGGTGGCGGGCGGCGTGCATCCCTCGCCATTGCCGCACGCCCATGTGGTGACGACCACGACGCACAAGTCGCTGCGCGGCCCGCGCGGCGGCATGATCCTGTGCAACGACGAAGAGATTGCCAAGAAGATGAACTCGGCGGTGTTCCCCGGCCTGCAGGGCGGCCCGCTGATGCATGTCATCGCCGCCAAGGCGGTGGCCTTCGGCGAGGCGCTTAAGCCAAGCTTCAAGGTCTATGCCGAGAGTGTGGCCGCCAACGCCAAGGCGCTGGCTTCGAGCCTCAAGGAGACGGGCCTCGACATCGTCTCCGGCGGCACCGACAACCATTTGATGCTGGTCGATTTGCGCCCCAAGAACGCCACCGGCAAGCGCGCCGAGGCAGCCCTTGGCCGCGCCAACATCACTTGCAACAAGAACGGCATTCCCTTCGATCCGGAAAAGCCTTTCGTCACCTCGGGCGTGCGCCTGGGCACGCCGGCCGGCACCACGCGCGGCTTCGGCCAGGCCGAATTCCGAGAGATCGGCAAGCTGATCGCCGAAGTGCTGGATGGTCTCAAGGTCGCCAATTCGGACGAGGGCAATGCCGCGGTCGAGGCGGCGGTCAAGGCCAAGGTCGTGGCGTTGACCGATCGTTTTCCGCTCTATCCGTATCTCGGCTGACCATCCTTATCGATTGACCAGGCGCGAAGCGTCATCTTTTATCCGCCGGCGGTGGGCCACCCTGATCGGGTGGCGCATGGAACTGGAGAAACGATGATGGGCAATTTTCGTATCGCGTTACTCGGCGCTATCGGCTGGCTGGCCGTCTGTGGGCCCGCTTCGGCGCAGACACAGCCCGCTCCGGACATGCCTGCCACGAGCACCTTCGGCCGATGGACAACCATGGTCGATACACTCGATACCGGCCAGGATGCGCACAAGACCTGTGCGGCTTCGACGGCGTTCTTCGACGCGAATGGCAATTCAGGCACGCTGACCTTGTCGATCTCGACCGGCGATGCGCTGCCGCCTGATGCCTATCCCGCCATCATGCTCACCGTCGACAACAAGCAACTGCCGACCGGCAAGAAGATCGCGGCGACGTTCGGCGATCCCGGCGTCAAGGTTTCGGCAACGGTCTATTCCAACGATGCCGGCATCGGCCGTCCGAGCTGGACGGTCGACAACCAGGCCAAGACCAGTCTCGCGCTGCTGCGAGCCATGCGTCAGGTCGTCTCGCTCGACGTGACTTTCGGCAAGCAGGCCTTCGCCAGCATCCCGATGGACGGCTTCACCAAGGCCTACCGCAACCTCGGAACGTCTTGCGGCTTCCCGACCAAGGATGTCGCGCCGTGACGGCTCGGTCGCAGTAGGGACCGCGGATGGACATTGTCTGGAAGGGTGTGGTCGGCGGGCTGGTGACGGCGCTGATCGTCTGGGCGTCCAAGCGGGGCAATGTCCTGCCAGGTATCCTGCCGCTGGCGCCGACCTTTGCCGTCATTGCCTTGCTCGCCGTCGGCGCCAAGGGCGATCCGGGCGGTTTCCGCGATGCCTGCCTTGCCGGAATGAAGACAATTCCCGCCTATCTTGCCTTCCTCGGCGCCTGCTGGTTGTTCATCGACAAGGTCGACTATCGCCTGGCTGTTGCCGGCGGCATCGCCGTCTGGCTGGTTGCCGCGCTGGCAATCTTCCTCGCGCCTCGCTATCTCTGATGCTGCAGTCCGTTGAAGAGACGGAACGGCTTCAATCCCGGTCGGAAAGGCTCTAAGCCTTTCGCCTCACCAGATTCTCGAACCCAAGGCTCTCCATGCGCTGTCCCTATTGCCAGTCCGAAGATACGCAGGTGAAGGATTCGCGCCCCGCCGAGGATGGCGCGGCGATCCGCAGGCGGCGTGTCTGCCCCGATTGCGGCGGCCGGTTCACCACCTTCGAACGCGTCCAGTTGCGCGATCTGGTCGTGGTCAAGAAGTCGGGCCGTAAAGTGCCGTTCGACCGCGACAAGCTGCTGCGCTCGGTCGAGATCGCGGTGCGCAAGCGCAATGTCGATCCCGAACGCATCGACCGCGCCGTGACCGGCATCGTGCGCCAGCTCGAAAGCTCCGGCGAGACGGAAGTGGCCTCCGGCGAGGTCGGCCGGCTGGTCATGGAGGCGCTGAAGTCGCTCGACGACGTCGCCTATGTGCGTTTTGCCTCGGTCTACCGCAATTTCCGCGAGGCCAAGGATTTTCATGAACTCCTGGGCGAGCTGAAGGGCGACGAAGACAAGAGTGAAGAGGACGCCGGCTGAGCATGGCAGCATCGCAACTGAGCGAGGCCGAACAAGCGGCCCTTGATCGTCGTTTCATGGCCGCCGCCTTGCGGCTTTCGCGCAGGAATGCCGGCCGCACCTCCACCAATCCTTCCGTCGGCACGCTGATCGTGCGAGATGACGGCGCGGGGCCGATGATCGTCGGCACCGGTGTCACCGCGGTCGGCGGCCGGCCGCATGCCGAGACCGAGGCGCTGGCCGAGGCCGGCGCGCTCGCGCGTGGTGCCACCGCCTATGTCACGCTAGAACCTTGCGCGCATCACGGCCGCACCCCGCCTTGCGCCATCGCGCTGGTCAATGCCGGCATTGCGCGCGTCGTGGGGGCCGCCAGCGACCCGGATCCGCGTGTCTCCGGCAAGGGCTATGCCATCCTGCGCGCCGCCGGCATCGAGGTGGTGGAGAAGGTCCTGGCCACGGAAGCCGCCGAGCAGATGGCGGGTTATTTGATTCGATCTCTGCGAAAACGTCCGGAAGTGACGCTGAAGCTTGCGCTTTCGAGCGATGGCCAGATCGGCAGGAAAGGCGCCGGCCAGGTCGCGATCACCGGCGAGATCGCGCGCCGCGACGTCTATCTGATGCGCGCGGAGTCCGACGCCATACTGATTGGCATCGGCACGGCGCTGGAAGACGATCCGGCGCTGACCGTGCGCCTGCCGGGGCTGGAGAACCGTTCGCCGGCGCGCATCATCCTCGATCGCCAGATACGGCTCCCGGAAGCCTCGAAGCTGGTTTCCGGTGTCGACCGCGTGCCGCTTTATGTCGCTGCCTGTCTTGAAGCCGATCCGCACCGTCGCGCCGCGCTCGAACGCGCCGGCGTACGCTTCATCGGCACCGAAACCCATGACGGCGTCGTCGCCTTGCCGGAACTGCTCGAAGACCTGGCGGCGCTCGGCATGGCAAGCGTGCTGGTCGAGGGCGGCGCCCAGGTCGCCAAGGCATTCCTCGACGAAGATCTGGTCGATCGCATCGTGTTGTTCCAGGGGCCGGAGGCTATTGGCGAGGATGGCATTGCATCGCCGGTCGATGCCGACCATATCCCGGCAGGCTTCCGCAAGTTGCGCGAGATGCGCTTCGGCGAGGACAGCTACGCCGAGTGGGTAAGGGACCTCTAGGGATCAGCATCGATGTTTACCGGAATTGTCACCGATATCGGCACCGTCGCGGCCATCAAGCCGCTCAGCGAAGGCGTCGGCTTGCGCATCGATACCGCCTATGACCCCGAAACCATCGCCATTGGCGCCTCGATTTCTTGTGGCGGCGTCTGCCTGACGGTCACGGCGCTGCCCGAACATGGCTCGAACGCGCGCTGGTTCGAGGTCGAGGCCTGGGAAGAGGCCTTGCGGCTTACCACGGCGTCGAGCTGGAAATCCGGCACCAAGGTCAATCTCGAACGGGCGCTGAAGATAGGCGACGAACTCGGCGGCCACATCGTATCGGGCCATGTCGACGGCGCCGCCGAGATCGTCGAGCGCAAGGACGAGGGCGACGCGGTGCGCTTCACGCTTGAGGCACCGCGTCATCTGGCCAAATTCATCGCGCCAAAGGGCTCCGTCGCGCTCGACGGCACCTCGCTCACCGTCAACAAGGTCGAGGGCACCCGCTTCGACGTGCTGTTGATCCACCACTCGCTGACCGTGACCACGTGGGGCGAGCGCAAGGTCGGCGACCGCGTCAATCTCGAGATCGACACCATGGCCCGCTATGCGGCACGACTGGCGGAGGCGGCGAAAGAGGGGCTCTAGAAAGTCTGCCGGACCGGCCGGTCCAATGCGTCAGACACACTCCAGCAATCTTCCGCTTGCGATCAATCCGGCTTCGGCCTAAGTCACCGGCAACCCCCCGGAGACTTTTATGGCTGGTACATCCCAACACGGCAAAGCCTTCATTCGTCCGAAGGCGAAGGCGCATCTGCTGATTGTCGAAGCGCGCTTTCACGACGACCTTGCCGACGCGCTGCTCGACGGCGCGACGAGCGCGCTCGATGAAGCGGGCGCGACTTACGACGTCGTCACCGTTCCAGGTTCGCTCGAAATTCCCGCAGTGATCACCTTCGCGCTGGACGGCGCGGCGGAAGGCGGCACCAATTACGATGGGTTTGTCGCCCTCGGCACGATCGTCCGTGGCGACACCTATCACTTCGATATCGTCGCCAATGAATCCAGCCGCGCGCTGATGGACCTGTCCGTGCAGGACTCGGTCTGTGTCGGCAACGGCATCCTGACCACCGAGAACGACGCCCAGGCATGGACGCGGGCCAAGCGCTCGGAAGGCGACAAGGGTGGCTTTGCCGCGCGTGCGGCGCTGACCATGATCGCGCTCAAGGAACAATTGGGAGCGCGATCGTGAGCGAACCCGCTTCGCCCGGACAGCCCGCTGTGCGCCATGCCAACAAGCGTGGCGCGGCCCGTCTGGCCGCTGTGCAGGCGCTCTATCAGATGGATGTCGCCGGCAGCGGTGTCTTCGAGATCACCGCCGAATATGAGGCGTTCCGGCTTGGCAAGGAAGTCGACGGCGCGCTCTATCGCGAGGCGGATGCGCAATGGTTCCGCGCCATCCTGACCGGCGTCGTCGAGAACCAGAAGACCATCGATCCAGTCATCCGCCAGGCATTGACCGATGATTGGCCGCTGTCGAGGCTCGATTCGACGCTGCGCGCCATTATGCGCGCGGGCGTCTATGAATTGATGAAGCGCGAGGACGTGCCGGTGGCGGTCATCGTTTCGGAATATGTCGACATTGCCAAGGCCTTCTACGAGGAAGACGAGCCGAAACTCGTCAATGCCGTGCTCGACCGCGTGTCACGCCGGGTGCGCGGCGAGGGGCGGGGCAAGGACGCATCGTGACGGCCATCGCCATCGAGACGGGCAGGGAGGCGCGGCGCACCGCGCTGATCCTCGCCGCCTCGCAGGCGATTATCGGCTCGGCGGCACCCATCGCCATTTCGATGGGCGCGCTGGCCGGCCAATACCTGCTCGGTGCCGACAAATCGCTGGCCACGGCGCCGATCACCGGCTTCAACATCGGCGTCGCGCTCGGCGCCTTGCCCGCCGCGGCCATTATCCGCCAGCTGGGCCAGCGCGGCGGCTTCATGACCGGAACCGTCGTCACCGCGCTTGGCGGCCTGATTGCCACACTGGCGCTTTTCCACGGCAGTTTCTGGTTGTTCGCGTTCGCGCTGCTGGTGATCGGCATCGGTGGCGCCTTCGTCCAGCAATTCCGCTTCGCAGCCGCCGACAATGCGCCTCCGCAGTTCAAGGCGCGCGCCATCTCCTTCGTGCTGGCCGGCGGCATTGTCACCGCCATCCTCGGGCCGCAGATCGTCATCTTCACCCGGGAACTGTTCGCACCGGTGATGTTTGCCGGATCGTTCGCCTCCATCCTGCCGCTGGCAGCCGTCGGCGCGATGATCCTGTCGTTTCTGCGCCTGCCGGCGAAGGCGGCGAGCAAGGTTGACGTTTCCGGCGGCGATGCCAGGCCCCTGTCCGAAATCGTCACCAGGCCGCGCTTCGTCGCCGCGCTGTTCTGCGCCGTCGGCAGTTACGCGCTGATGAGCTTCGTCATGACCGGCGCGCCGCTGGCCATGGTCGGTTGCGGCCTGTCGGAGGACGATGCGACGCTGGGCATTTCATGGCACGTCATGGCGATGTTCGCGCCGAGCTTCTTCACCGGCTCGCTGATCCACCGCTTCGGCGCCGAGCGCATTGTCGCCATCGGCCTGATCATGCTCATCGGCTGTGCTGCCGTTGCCTTGTCGGGGCTGGCGCTGTGGCAATTCTGGACGTCGCTGATCCTGCTCGGCCTTGGTTGGAATTTCGGCTTCATCGGCGCCACCGCCATGGTCGCGGCCAGCTACCGGCCGTCGGAAAAGGGCAAGGTGCAGGGGTTCCACGACTTCGTCCTGTTCGGCTCCGTCGCCTGCGCGTCGCTGCTGTCGGGCATGGTCTACAACGCCTGGGGCTGGGAGATGCTGAACTGGATGATCTTTCCGGTCACCGTTCTGTGCTTCGTGGCCCTCGGCGCACTCAAGTTGACGGCTCCGCGCAACGCGCGCACCTGATCCCAAAACTGCTGTCGAACTGGCATGATGCTGTCAGGATTGCTTCGGTTGAATTTGCCGATCTGAAACAAAATTATTGCGCCTGTGCCTATTGTTATGAAACCGTGTGCCCCGACTGGCCGTTGAACCCATGCTCATATGCGGCCGCCGCATTCCGGTTCACAGCAAAGGGTTTTCACGATGTTTTCAGTCAAGGTTTTCGCCGGCGCGGCATTGGCGCTGGCCATCACGGCAGCTTCCGCCAGTGCTCAGGTGGTGGTCTCCTCGAAGATTGACACCGAGGGTGGCGTGCTCGGTAACATCATCCAGCTCGTTCTCAATGCCAACAACATCAAGACATCGGACCGCATCCAGCTCGGCGGCACGCCGGTGGTGCGCAAGGCGATCACCGCCGGCGAGATCGACATCTATCCCGAATACACCGGCAACGCCGCCTTCTTCTTCGAGAAGGCCGACGACCCGGTCTGGAAGGACGCCGCCAAGGCCTATGAGACGGCCAAGAAGCTCGACTACGACGCCAACAAGATCGTCTGGCTGTCGCCAGCGCCGGCCAACAACACCTGGGCGATCGCCCTGCGCAAGGAAGTGACGGACCAGAACAAGCTCGTGACGCTGTCGGACTTCGGCAAATACGTCGCCGGCGGCGGCAAGGTGGTGCTCGCGGCTTCCGCCGAGTTCGTCAATTCGGCGGCCGCCCTTCCGGCCTTCCAGACCACCTACGGCTTCACGCTGAAGCCGGACCAACTGATCACGCTTTCGGGCGGTGACACCGCGGCGACCATCGCCGCGGCCGCCAACCAGACCAGTGGCGCCAACGCCGCCATGGTCTACGGCACCGATGGCGGCATCGCGCCGTCGGGCCTTGTCGTGCTCGAGGACGACAAGGCCGTGCAGCCGGTCTACCAGCCGGCGCCCATCATCCGCGAATCCGTGCTCAAGCAACATCCCGAAATCGAGACGCTGCTGAAGCCGGTCTTTGCCAAGCTCGACCTGGTCACGCTGCAGGAACTGAACGGCCGTGTGCAGGTTGGCGGCGAGCCGGTCAAGGGCGTCGCCGAGGACTTCCTGAAGAAGAACGGCTTTCTGAAGTAGGACGATTCCGGCGCGCCGCTCGCGTGGCGCGCCGGAACGACCGACGGGGGAGGGCGTGAACATCCGTTTCGACAAGCTCGGCGTGGTCATTGCCGCGATCGCGGCCTATGCGGCGTTCCTCGCTCCCTTCGCCACGTTCCGCGCCAATCGGATCGTTCCGGGCCAGGCGCGCTCGATTCTCGAGGCGCTGCCGGCAACCGCCGGGCCATTGCTGATGGCTATCGTGATCGTCGCGGCGCTCACAGCGCTCTTCAGGACACCGCTTATGCTGCGCCTTGCGTCCAGTGTCGTGGCGCTTGCCGCGCTCGCGCTGCTCGTCGGCGTCGCTGGCACATTCTTGACGCCGGCTGGCAATACCCTTGCCAGGGTATCGCCGGCCTCCGGTTTCTGGGTACTCATCTTTGCCTTCACGCTTTTGCTGGCGGACGTGCTGACGAGGCTGAACCTGTCGCCATGGGCCCGTGTCGGTGTGCTGGTTGCCGCCGCCGGGGCCATTGGGCTGCTCTTGGTGTCGGGGGCCTGGAACGACCTTTCCATCCTCAAGGAATACGCCAACCGCGCCGACAGTTTCTGGGTCGAAGGTTCCAAGCATGTGACGCTGGCGCTTGGCTCGCTGCTTGCGGCGGTCGTCGTCGGCCTGCCGCTCGGCATACTCTGTCATCGTGTCGAAAGGCTGCGGGCCGGTGTGCTCAACGTGCTCAACATCATCCAGACCATTCCTTCGATCGCGCTGTTTGGCCTGCTGATCGCGCCGCTCGGCTGGGTCGCCACGCATGTGCCGGGAGCGGCCGCGCTCGGCATCAGAGGCATCGGCACGGCGCCGGCCTTCGTCGCCCTGTTCCTCTATTCGCTGCTGCCGGTTGTGGCCAACACCGTGGTCGGCCTCGCCGGCGTGGGGGGGGGCCGCCCGCCCCCCCCCC
>NZ_VFTA01000084.1:0-1253 GCF_007003935.1 Mesorhizobium sp. WSM4310 | reverse complement strand
TGGAGTGCGCCCCTCGGAGCGGACAGGATCAAGCGGCAGTTTTGACCATCTTCCGGGCGTGTTGGTCTTCGAACTGTTGCGGGCTGAGATAGCCGAGCGCTGAATGCAATCGGCGGGTGTTGTAGACCTCATCAATGAAGCGGGGAAGGTCCTCAGCGACGTCGGTGAAGGTTTCATAGGCCATCGGATAGATGGCTTCGACCTTCATCGTCTTCATGAAGCTTTCCGCTTTGGCATTATCGTAGGGATTGCCGCGCCGACCCATCGATCCAATAAGATCGTGCTCGGCGAGAAGATTGCGATAGAGGAGCGCGGCATATTGCGCCCCTCGATCCGAGTGATGGACGCAGCCCGGCGGCGGCTTTCGCCGTTCGATTGCCGCCTTCAATGCTGCAACGGTCAAGCGCGCGTCGATCGACCGGCCGATGGCGTAACCAACGACCTTGCGGGACCAGGCATCCAAGATGACCGCGACGTAGACGAAGCCTGCCGCAATCGCCACGTAGGTTATGTCGCTTACCCAAAGCCGGTTCGGGCCATCGAGTGTCACGTCCTTCGCCAGGTTCGGGAAGATCGGCAATTCATGATTGCTGTCCGTGGTGGCGATGAAGCGTCGCCTGATCCTGGGCTGCAGATCATGCTCGCGCATCAATCGTCTGATCTTCTTGTGGTTCACGACAATGCCGCTCTGCCGCAGCGCCGCCTGCATGCGGCGATAGCCGTAGGCTTCGAAGCTGTCGGAGATCTCACCCATCGTCTCGACGAGCGCTGTGTCATCCACGGCGGTTTCGGGCTGATCGTAGTAGGTTGACCGCGCGATCCCCATCAGCCGGCATCCTTCAGCGATAGAGACACCGCGGGGCCGGTGATCACGGATGTAGGCCCGCTTCTGGGACGTGGTGCGCTTTTCAGAGCCCCCTTTAGAAACTCGATTTCCAAGGCTTGCCGGCCTACCAGCCGCTCCAGCGCGGCGATCCGAGCCTCATAGGTCTGCATCGTCTCGGCCGCCGCTACATCCTCGTCGAAGGCGCCGGCCTCGTATTTCTGGACCCAGATACGGATCAGGTTACGCGCTAGTTCGTGCCGCCTGGCCAGACCATGAAGCGTCTCGCCGGAGAGGAACTCTTGCACTACCTGACGTTTGAACTCGATGCTGTGCGCGCGATGTGCAGTCATGGCTTCCATCCTTCGAAAGCCCGGCTTCCAAGTCAATTCTGCTTAGTCAAGCTGTCCGCTCCGAGGGGCGCACTCCA
>NZ_VFTA01000083.1:0-1338 GCF_007003935.1 Mesorhizobium sp. WSM4310 | reverse complement strand
GGTGGAGCAGCCCGGTAGCTCGTCAGGCTCATAACCTGAAGGTCACAGGTTCAAATCCTGTCCCCGCAACCAAATCAAAAAACGGCCCGCCTGGCTCAAACCAGCGGGCCGTTTTTGTTTTTAGGGGCCAATGGAAGAACGCGCAGCAACGACCGAAGCGAACAGCGAAAGCCGAATCGGAGCGGCGACCGCAACCAAATGCGAAATGAATTCTGCAGGCGGGGCCTCTTTCTCGACCGGCTTCGGTGCCCGTCGTCTCGCCTGTATGACGGAGAGCAGATCGTCGGAGCCGTCAATTGCAGACCCGTTTCCTCGATCGCGCCGGCGTCAGCGGAGCTGGGGCCGATGTCGCGGTTGTGCAGAATCGGCGAATCAAGCCCTGCGGAATAATCCGAATCAAAGGCGGAGTGCCGCCGCACCGGCTAGTTCTGGCAATAGGTGACATCTATTGCTATGTTTCCCATGGCCGGACATTCTTTGCAGAGGTTTGCCATGCCCAATTACGCCCTGAACGACCATTATGAGAGCTTCATCAGGAAGCAGCTCGAATCAGGTCGTTACAACAATGCCAGTGAGGTTGTCCGCGCCGGCCTACGTATGCTCGAGGATTTCGAGGCGGAGCGGGAGAGATGGCTGCGCGAGGAAATCCCAGGGCGCCTGACTGAGCTCCAGCAGGATCCGGCAAGGGGGATTCCTGCCGATACGGTGTTCTCTCGGCTGGAGGCGCGCCATCGCGCGAAGCTGGCGAAGGCCAGGTAGGGGATGGACTACCGGATCGTCTTCCATCCCATGGCGGAAGCTGAACTCGAACAACTCTATGACGACATAGCCGAGCGCGGGTCGCCGGCGATCGCCTGGAATTTCGTCGTCGGCATCCGCGACCATTGCCTGGGCCTATCGACTTTTCCACAGCGCGGCACGGAGCGGGTCGAGATCATGCCCGGGCTGCGGATCGTTGGTTATCGGCGCGCCGTCAGCATCGCTTTCGCGGTCGAGAGCGAACGGGTGTTGATCCTGGGCGTCTTTTACGCTGGGCGGAACATCACGCCGGAACTGCTGGAAGACCGGCCCTGAAGCGTTGCCCACGCTGGCGCGGCGCTCGACATCCACCGGGAGACAGGCGATTTTCAAGCCGATGTCGGGGTCTGGCCTCGAGGTAATGGTGAGCCCGGCAGGAATGATCGGCAGCGGACGTCCGGTCTAGATTCAGCCAAGCCAACTCACGAATTTCGGCCTTGTGGATATGCCGACGAGAAATCGAAAAAACTTTGGTGAAGTGTGTTGACAGTTTGGATTGGTGGCGACTATATACGCCTCACGAACGAGGGCGGTGCGCCG
>NZ_VFTA01000082.1:0-1490 GCF_007003935.1 Mesorhizobium sp. WSM4310 | reverse complement strand
GGGACGACGGTTATGACACGCTGTCCTGGATTTCGCAGCAGCCATGGTCGAATGGACGCGTGGGCACATATGGGTGCTCGGCGCTTGGTATCGCGCAGGTTTTGCTGGCGCAGTTGTGCCATCCAGCCCACCGATGCGCAATTGCGCAGGGATCGGGCGGCGCGAACGGCTCTGCCGGAGGGCGATATCGCAACGGGGATCTCCGTCTCGGCGGTGCGGTGGAGGTTGCCGCGTTTGTCCCCTGGTTCCACCAAACCGCAGCGAAGGACCGGTCCCGAGTGCAACCGAAAAGCGATGAGGAGTATCAGCGGGCTTTCGCGTCGCTGCCGCTCGTCAACATGCTTAAGAGCCTTGGGGGACCGCCGACTGACTGGGAGGACTGGGTCTCGCGTGACCCAGGCGATCCCTGGGGGGATCGGAATGGGATGCTTAGCGAGGACTCGACCATCGACGTCCCAGCCCTGTTCGTGAACTCGTGGTACGACGTGGGGGCTGCCGACGCGCTTCACCAGCAGCGCGTTTTTAGTGCTCGCGGATTGAGCCCGGCGGCACGCGATCACCAACATATCATTCTGTCGCCAGCCACGCATTGTGGCACCGAGAGTCTCAAAGCCCCGACGGTTATCGGCGAGCGCGAGCTGGGCGACGCGCGCCTGGATTGCTGGCAGATCTACCTGGACTGGTTCGACTGCTGGCTGAACGACAAGCCCGACCGGATCGAGGGAATGCCCCGCGTCCAGTACTACGTGATGGGTCGCAACGAGTGGCGTGCCGCGTCAGAATGGCCCCCTCTTGGTGTGGAACTGCAGCACTGGTTCCTCCGCAGCGGCGGGAATGCCGCGACCCGTCTAGGCGACGGGACTCTTGATGTAGAGCCTCCGAGTGCCGACGAGCCGGCTGACACGTTTACCTACGACCCTGGGGATCCGGCGCCGTTCTTGGGGATGGACGGCGGGAAGTCAAGTGGAACTACTATAGGACCCCGCGATTACCAGGACGTCCAGCTTCGTCCAGACGTCCTCTGCTTCACTTCACCGCCCCTCACAGAGGGCATGGAGGTTACCGGATTTGTCCGGGCGGTCCTCTTCGTCTCTTCTTCGGCCCCGGACACGGACTTCGTGGCCAGACTGTTGGACGTACATCCCGATGGCCGTGCGATTGACGTGGTGGACGGGATACTGCGCGTCCGCTATCGCGAGGGCTTTGATCGGGCTGTTTTCATGGAACCGAGCGTTATATGCAAAATCGAGATTGATCTCGACGCCACAAGTAATTGGTTTCCGGCCGGCCATCAAATTCGCCTGGAAATCACTAGTTCGGCCTTCCCGCGGTTCGACCGCAACCTGAATACGGGAGGTAACAACTGGGACGAAACTGAATGGGTAGTGGCTCGGAACACGATTCATCACTGCGAGCAGTTCCCCTCCCACGTACTGCTTCCTGTGATGACAGCGATGGGGTCCCATGCCGGCAAGGCGAATTTGAACAGC
>NZ_VFTA01000081.1:0-1542 GCF_007003935.1 Mesorhizobium sp. WSM4310 | reverse complement strand
GTCGACGACGACATACCGGTTGCGGTGAATGACGGTCAGTCCGCGACGGAAGGCGGCGCGGCGATCGTGGCGAACGCGGCCAATGGCGTTCTGGCGAACGACCATGTCGGTGCGGACCAGCCCGGCACGGTGACGGCGGTGACGGGCGGTACGGTCGGCAACCCGATCGCGACGGCTTATGGCACGCTGACGCTGAACAGCGACGGCTCCTATGTCTATACCCCGAAGGCGTCGGTGCCGGACGGGACAGTGGACAACTTCACCTACACGATGAAGGACGCGGACGGGGACACCTCGCAGGCGGTCCTGTCGTTCACCTTCTCGGGCGACAACAACCATGCGACGGCGGGCGTGTCCGCAACCCTGGTCGACGAGGACGACCTGGCCACGGGCAACCATGACACAGCCCTGGGTGACGACACACCGAGCGCACAGCCCGGGACGCTGACGCACAATTATGGCGCGGACGGCGCGGGCCACATCGCGCTGGTGTCCGGATCGGAGACGGTGAACGGCACCACCTACACCTACACGGCGAATGGGGCGGGCACGCAGATCATCGCGTCGGCCGGCGGCGTCAATGTGTTCCAGGTCGACCTGACCAATGCGGTCACCGGCACCTATACGGTAACGCTGCTGTCGCCGGTCCAGCATCCGATCGCGGGCACCGAGGACAATCTCGCCTTCAATCTGAGCTACAAGGTCTATGACGCCGACGACACGGCTGCAACGGCCGCGACCGGCACGCTGACCGTGACAGTCGACGACGACATCCCGGTTGCGGTGAATGACGGTCAGTCCGCGACGGAAGGCGGCGCGGCGATCGTGGCGAACGCGGCCAATGGCGTTCTGGCGAACGACCATGTCGGTGCGGACCAGCCCGGCACGGTGACGGCGGTGACGGGCGGTACGGTCGGCAACCCGATCGCGACGGCTTATGGCACGCTGACGCTGAACAGCGACGGCTCCTATGTCTATACCCCGAAGGCGTCGGTGCCGGACGGGACAGTGGACAACTTCACCTACACGATGAAGGACGCGGACGGGGACACCTCGCAGGCGGTCCTGTCGTTCACCTTCTCGGGCGACAACAACCATGCGACGGCGGGCGTGTCCGCAACCCTGGTCGACGAGGACGACCTGGCCACGGGCAACCATGACACAGCCCTGGGTGACGACACACCGAGCGCACAGCCCGGGACGCTGACGCACAATTATGGCGCGGACGGCGCGGGCCACATCGCGCTGGTGTCCGGATCGGAGACGGTGAACGGCACCACCTACACCTACACGGCGAATGGGGCGGGCACGCAGATCATCGCGTCGGCCGGCGGCGTCAATGTGTTCCAGGTCGACCTGACCAATGCGGTCACCGGCACCTATACGGTAACGCTGCTGTCGCCGGTCCAGCATCCGATCGCGGGCACCGAGGACAATCTCGCCTTCAATCTGAGCTACAAGGTCTATGACGCCGACGACACGGCTGCAACGGCCGCGACCGGCACGCTGACCGTGACAGTCGACGACGACATACCGGTTGCG
>NZ_VFTA01000080.1:0-2366 GCF_007003935.1 Mesorhizobium sp. WSM4310 | reverse complement strand
GCACTGCTCCCAGCCTTGCGGCCAATGACCTTGACGTGAAGATGATAGATCGCCATCGCGACAGGATGTGCGTTGGGAGTTGAAAGGAAGAAGGGATTCAGCCTTCATGCTGCAATGGATCTCGCGGGGTGGAGGACCCCGCACGCTGTATGACGCAACATACGGCGATAAGCAGATGGGTGAGGAGAACCGGGCGCTTCCGGGGAACCGTAAATTAGCAGAACCCATCAAAGCCGAACGGGCGGGGACTTCCGACCCCGTGAGCGGTTCGGCCAGCGAGCTTGCCATGGCGAGGGAAACCGAACCGATGGTGGACGCCCCGTTTAGAGATGGAGCCTGCCGACTCGGAAGTGGGTGGGTCGATCTTCGGATCGGTGGAGTGTTGGTCCGCGCTATCAGTACGCGGATTGGAGGCGCGCAGCTTGCTGTGCGCCAGCCTCGGCATGAGTTTGCGTGGCGCCGAGGCCGGATTCCACACGGGGTAGAGTCGGCGCCTAAAGCGAGCAAGAGATCAGTCGCGGAACCCAAGAACCTTGTCACCATTTCCGGCGGTTTCGGACGCCGGACGACTGAAGCGGCCAGTGACCGTGGTGCCGAGGGACGGAGCCTTCGTAGTAGTCCGAGGACGGGAAAGCCGTTCACATGGCGAAGGGAGGCAGTGGATACGGCTTGCAAGCAGGAGGCGGGCACATGTCCGGCGGGATGAATATCCCGTTTGTCCTCGACATGCAGCGCAAACTGTATCGGTGGAGCAGCGACGAACCTGACAAGGTCTTTGCTGATCTGTTCAATCTCATATGCGACCGCAGAACCCTTGCCGAAGCTTGGCGACGGCTCGCCCGCAACCGCGGCAGCCGAACACCGGGAACGGACGGGATGACGCGTCGTACGGTCGAACAGCGTGCCGGTGGCGCAGCAAGGTTCCTCGACGAAATACGCGAGGCACTTCGCAACGGAACATATGACCCGGAACCCGTCAGACAACGGCTCATCCCAAAGCCTGGCAAACCGGGAGCATTCCGGCCACTCGGAATCCCCACGCTGACCGATCGCTTGGTGCAAATGGCCATGAAGCTGATCATCGAACCCATCTTCGAGACGGATTTCTATCCGACCTCGTATGGATTCCGGAAAGGACGGAGCACCCATGATGCTCTGGAGCGAATCCAGAAGTGTCTTCACCCGTCGGTTCGTGGACCTTCGGTCTACGACTACGCCATTGAAGGCGATATCAAGGGCTGCTTCGACGCAATCGACCATCACGTCATGATGGAAGGCGTGCGACGGCGTATCGGCGACCGTAAGGTGCTGAGGCTGATCTTCGCATTCCTGAAGGCGGGCGTGATGATCGAGGGGACCATCCGACATCCCGTCACCGGCTCGCCACAAGGCGGGATCATCTCGCCGATGCTGTCGAACATCTACTTGACAGCCATCGACGAACGGTACGGACGATGGTCCATGCGCCCCCGTGAACCGAGTAGCAGGGCGGCAGGCCGGCGGACTCTGGACCGCAAGAACGGCAAGCCGACATTCTACATGGTGCGCTATGCGGACGACTTCGTCGTCCTCGTGGAAGGCACGAGGGAGCAAGCGGAAGCTGAAAGGCAGGCGCTGGCGGAGTTCCTGAAGACGGAACTTCGTATGGAACTGTCGATGGAAAAGACCCGGATCACCGAGACCAAGGAAGGCTTCGACTTCCTCGGCTATCGGGTGGTGCGCACCAAAGCGCTCCGCACGGGGCGACTGGTCGGCAACCTCTTCATCCCGAGGAGCAAGCTCAACGACCTGCGCCACAGGATCAAGGTCCTGGTGAAGAGCACTCCTACCGGATGGCCGCTCACCAAAGTCGTCGGCACCCTCAACCCGATCCTGCTCGGGTGGCGGAACTATTACCGATATGCCACGCAGGCGTGTCGGGACTTCAGCCATCTCGACAAATGGATTTGGGAGCGCGTTGGACGTTGGCTGCGTAAGAAGCATCGAAAGGCAACGTGGCGAGAGCTGCGTCGCCGCTTCACCGTCAACGTCACGGGACAACGGCATCGATGGGTCGAAGGCACGAAGCGCCTGAGGCTCCTCCGCGACGGCGGAACCATGCGTTACCCTCACCAAAGCATCGAGAAACCGAACGGATGGAACGCCCAATCCCGGCACCGTCAGCGCGAGAGCGTGGGCGACTTCTGGGACGCGTTCTACCGCCTCACATCGGACTGAGGCACACCCATGAGCGATCTCTCGCTCATGCACGGAGAGCCGGATGCAGGGAAACTTGCCTGTCCGGTTCGGGGAGAGGGATGGAGAAACTTGTCTCCGAAAGGGGAAGTAGCGCTTCATCTCTACTCCACCATTTGCACGTCAAAGCG
>NZ_VFTA01000007.1:0-214870 GCF_007003935.1 Mesorhizobium sp. WSM4310 | reverse complement strand
CCCCCCCTTCCCATTACGTCAGGTTAGTTGTTGTCACGGAGCTTGACCAGGTCGTTCAGCAGCCCGCCCGTTCCGTTGTGGACAGTCAGCCGCTCGACCTTGCCGGCGATGGTTTCCAGAGCCTCGAGCTCCTTCAGCCGCAGCATCACCGGGTTCTCCGCCATCACCCTGGCCGTGTTGAGCAGGGAACGCGTGGCGTTCGTCTCCTCGCGGCGGCGGATGACGTTGGCCTCGGCCTGCTTTTCGGCCGAAACCACCTGGTTGAGGATCTCGCGCATCTCGCCCGGCAGGATCACATCCTTGAGGACGATATCGCTGACCTCGAGGCCGATATCGGCCATGTCGGCACGGACCTTGGCCGCGGCTTCCTCGTCGACTGTCACCTTCTTTTCAAGAATCTGGTCGAGCGTCAGCGCGCCCAGCGTCTTGCGGAAGGCGTATTGCAGGGCGCGATAAAGGGCCTCGGAGAAGTCCTTCACGGCGCTCACCGCCTTGACCGGGTCGACGACCCGGTATTCGGCGGCGATGTTGACGCGGATCGTTACGCGATCCTTGGTCAGCACTTCCTGCCCGGCGACATCGAGCGACTGGCGCTTGAGGTCGACGACCTTCACCTGCAGCAGGCGTCCGACATTCCAGAAGCCGTGCACGCCCGCGGCTAGCGTCCGGACCAGGACACCATCGACGAACAGCAGGCCGGCCTGGCCATCGACGACCGGATGGACGGACATCAACTCCGCCTTCCGGGCCTGGCCGAGCCGGCGCATGACCGCCGGATCGATGGCCAGATCGGCCGAAGTATCGACCGTCGTCACCGTCCACGGCCCGGCATCGGTCCACAGAACCAGCTTGCGGTCCGGCGCCAGAACGGCATGCAGGTTTCCGTCACGCTCGATGATGGCGACATCCGTGCGCCCGGTGCGAACGACGGTGAAATGACGCGCGGTCACATCCGGGAGCTTGTCGAACAACGCCTTCTCGTATGCCGAAACGAATTCCGGGTTCTTCAGATCGTGCCGTGACACTTCCAGGCTCCCGCGCCGGTTGGCTAGCCAGTGCTCGCCCGGCATCAGGACGGCCTTGATCTTACCCTTGTAGAGGGTGAGGGCACGTTCGTTTTCCCTTACGAGGACGCGCTCGCGTCCAAGAACCTTATCGAGAACAGTCATTGTCTTACTCCTGTCGGGCATGGCCCCATGCGAGGCGTCAACTCATGCGTCGATCTTCCCTTCGTTTCTCGTTTCACATCATCTTCCGGGCACGAATGATCCGGAGACCGGTGGCATCGATCCGTGGCGGGCCTTCGGGAGCGGATCGCGGGGCAGCGAAGCGGGCGCCGGAGGTCGAAGCCTCCCTTGCCGGCGACACTGCGCCTTGATCGTCACCGCGGACCTGGCCGCGAACCGATGGCGTCGGACCTTTCGATACGGCCCTGGCCCGCAGGCTTCGGCCGTTCGTCAGGTCTTCAGCATTCCGGTCCCCGGACCGTTTTTGGATAACACCACCCAAAGGTGTCGGCTTATCAGGCCGTTGGAGAAGGAATCGAACCTTCGACAGTCAGATTAACAATCTGATGCTCTAACCAAACTGAGCTATCCGTGATGCAGACAGCAGGAATCGAACCTGCGACCTCCGGACCCAAATCCGGCGCTCTTCCGCTGAGCTACGTCCGCGATCCCAATCCCCAAAGCGGCACCGTATACAGCGCGGCAAAGCCGCCTGCACGGGCGGAGACGAAAGCTCCAACCGTTGTGCTCACTTCGGTTTTCGTGACCGGGTGCGCGCCTATAGCCCCTGCGACGGGTTGTCGCAAGCGGCATTGTCGCGGCGAATTTACGGCTTCTTTCGGCGGTGGTATTTCGGCAACACTGTCTGCCGCGCCCGGGATGGAACGCAGTGGCCTCAGAAGGTGACGCGGCCGAGCACGCGCAGACCGTCGCCCTGCGGCTCGACGACCACGGCCTCGCCCTCGCGCGGGGAAACACCGGTCAGCGCCACGATGTCTTCCAAATGGGTGACCATGACCAGATTGTCGGAGCCGGAATAGGCGCGGATTTCCTTCATGATGGCGGCGATCTGTGCTGCCTTCTGCGCATCGTCGCCCTTCGGGAGATCGAGCGGGGCAAAAGGCGCCGGCTCGGCCTCGAAGGCGATACGCGCGGTGTCGAGACAGCGGCAGTAACGGCTGGACAGCACGCGTTCGATCGGCGCGGCGCGAGCGGCAAACAAGGCGCCGATCTTGCTTGCCTGCTGCTTGCCGCGCGCCGACAGATTGATCTGGGTGGCACAGCTGTCGATGTCGAAATTGGCCGGATCGGTGGTGCCGGTGACCATGGCATGGCGCAGCAGCACCACATGGCCGCCATCGCGCAGCAACGCCCAGCCGGCATCCGTGGCATGGGCCGCGACGGGAACGACGAGCAGCAACAGGGCCAGGGCAAATCGGATCATCGCAGTCCTTCCAGGGGCCCGACATCGGGTTCCGGCCATTCGCATATAGGGATCGGAACGCCGGCACAAAGACAAGCGGGCGTCGCAGATGTCCCAGCCTCACTTTTTGGCGATTTGCTTTTTCACCAGATCGATCTTCTGGTCGGTAAGCGGGATGGGAATGGTGTAGCCGGCTTCGGTAAAGCCCTGCTTGGCATTCTCGAAGAACGCGATAGCCCTGACATACTCGGCCTTGCCGCCGCCATAGCTGGCGCGGTTCCAGTGGATGTCGCCGAGATTGTTCTGCTCAAAGGCCCACTGCATGGGCTGGCTTTCCCTGGTGAAGACTTTCAGCGTCGCCGTGAAGGCCACCTCGGCCTCGTCGAGATATTTTCCGGTCCGTTCGATATTGCCGAGATTGAGCAGGCTCATGCCGATGCCGTTCTGGGCGTTGGCCCAGTCGACCGGTGCCGTCTCGATGGTCAGCACTTCGAGTGCCGCCCGCCAGGCGGCGATCGAATCCCGCAGGGTTTTGGGATCGGCATTGCTCATGCTCAGCCAGTGCAGCGTCGAGCCGAGGCCGGCCTGGGCGAGCGCCCATTGCCGCGGGTTGGTCTCGCGCTTGTACTCGCGCAACGCATTGCTGTAGGCGTCGACCGCCTCGCTGTAGTGCTCGGGCTTGTCCGTCACGCCGCCAAGCAGTTGCAGCGTGTTGCCGAGATTGTAGTGGCTCATGGCCCAATCCTGCGGGAATTTCCGCCTGACATAGACCTGCCCGGCTGCCTGGAACGCTGCCACCGACTGTTCGAGCCTGGCCGCGTCGCGGGTCCGCTGGCCAAGCGTCTGGTAGATCGAGCCGAGATTGTTCTGGGCGGACGCCCAGTCCATCGGGAAGCGCTGCCGGGTAAACACCGTCAGCGCATCGTCATAGGCCGCGGCTGCCTCTTCAAGCGTGCCCGTGCCCATGTCGAAGCGGGCAACACCGCTCAGCGCGTTGCCGAGGTTGAGCCGGCTGGTCGCCCACGAGACCGGGAAGGTCTCGCGGGTTCGCACCTTCAGCGCGGCGCGGAAGGCATCGGCCGCTTCGTTGATCTTGGCCTTGTCGTTCAGCTGGATGCCGAGCGTCACCAGCGTGTTGCCGAGATTGTTCTCGACCATCGCCCATTCCACGGGGGCTTTCTCGCGCGTGTATTCCTCGAGCGCCAGCCGGTAGGCGGCTTCCGCGTCCTTCAGGTGCTCGCCGGCTGGTTCGCGTTCGGAAAGCGCATAGAGCGCCAGGCCGAGATTGTTCTGCGAAGCTGCCCAGTCGAGCGGCAGCTTGTCGCGCGGGCGCTTTTCCAACGTGGCGCGCATCGCGGCCACTGCCTCGTTTAGACGCTTCGGATCGCTCTCGCGCTCGCCGATCTTCAAGAGGACATTGGCAAGGTTATTCTGCGCGGCCGCCCAGTTGCGATCGTCCTTGTCGCGCTCGAAGACGACGAGCGAAGCGCGGAAGATCTGCGCGGCTTCTTCCAAATGTGCGGTCTCGGTCTCGCGCTCGCCGATGGTCTGCAGCACCACAGCCATGTTGTTGCGGGTGATGGCCCAATCCCTGTTCTGCTCGCCATTGGGAATGAAGTTCAGGATGACGCGATAGGCCTCGATCGCGTGCTGCAATGCTTCGAGATCGCCGGTGGCGTAACCGTGGGCGTTGAGCGCCTCGGCTTCCTGGTTCTTGTAGTTCCAGCGCAGCTTGTCGTCCCATTTCTCGACCAGCGAGAAGGCCTTGGCATAGTCGTTGGCGGCGGATTTGTATTCGAAGACCAGTGCGGCGGCGTCGGCGCGTTTGGCATAGATGGCGGCGTCGGCGATGCGTTTCTGCCTGACCAGTTCTTCGGCCTCGTCGACGGCACCGCTGTTCTGCTCGACCCTGCTGACGGCGTCGTCGAGGAATTTGCGCGCCGTCACCATGGCGCCCTGGCCAATGGCCTTGTCGGCGGAGGCGACCAGCCGCTTGATCTCGGGATCGTCGGTGCGCAGTGCAGCACGCTCGGACATCATCTTCTTCAGGCGCTCGGCTTGCGCGTCGAGCAGCTTCTGCAGGTCGGTCGGATCCTCGGGGATCTTGTCCGTTCCCAGCGCCCTCAGCACGCCATAGAGCGCGTCGAGCGGCACGCCCTCCTGCAGCGAGGCCAGTTCCACCTGCGCCCGCTTCGGGTCGGGCAGGTCGGAAATGGTCAAGAGCAACTGCCGCCTCTCGCCGGTGATCAGCCCGTCGTCGCCGGTCGGTTCCGGTGGCGCGACGCCGAAATACAGCAGGCGGCGCAGGCTTTCATTGACCCAGGGGCGCTGCTTGGCCTTGGTGTCGAGATAGACTTCCTCCGTCACCATGCGCATGACGGAGCCGAACTCCGTGCCTTTCATCGCCGCGAGGTGGCGCAGCAGGGCGGCGGCATAGGGGCTGTTTTCGCCGGCCGCACCGTCGAGCGCCGGTCGGCCCGGTTCGGCGGCGAAGCCGACCACCGTGCCCAGGCTCGCATCTCGCGCCGACGCGTTGGCGAGCGCCTTAGCGCCGCGCACCGGTTCCAGCCCGCCGGCGCCGATCGGCTCGGCGGAAGCGGTCGGCGCCCGGCGCACCACGGCGTCGGCCGGAAACGGATTGGTGCGGCAGGCATCGAGCAGCATGATCGTCACCGGCACGGTCTTCTTCAACTCGTCCATGACGGCGGAAATCGGCACCAGCTCCTGGCCCGCGTCCTTGAGCGACGTGACATCGGCATCGACCGGAACCAGATAGTTCTCGCCGCCGGCTTCGATGCCGTGGCCGGAGTAATAGATGAAAGCGACGTCGGCGCCTTCGGCGTCCTCGACGAAGCGTTCGAGATCGCGATTCAGCTTGGCGGCATCGCGATCGGTGACGTTGCGGGCGTCGAAGCCGAGGTCGGTCAGCATCTTGGCCATGTCGCGGGCGTCATTGGCCGGGTTGGGCAGGGCGGCGATGTGCAGGTAGTTCGACTGGCCGATGATCAGCGCCACGCCCTTGAGGCTTTTCGCCTCGGCAAATGCAAGCGCCGTCGCGGCAAGACAAAACAGGGCGGCGACGAAAGCCGTCAGCCACATCCGTGCAAGAAGATTGCGTCCTGAGGTTTCGACAAAGGTCATTTGCCGTTCGTGTCCGCCCTGATGCTCCAAACCCTCTATAACGTTGCCAGCATACCATGATCAAATTCGGGCGCGATTGCGCCGCGCGCATGGCTCGCCTATCCCTGAAAAAATGTCTCCGCTTACAGAAACCGTGCTTTTCGTCTTCAGTCTCGTGGCGCTCGGCTATTTCGCCGGGTTGACCGGCTATCTCAGACCGGCGAGCGGCGAGAGGATATCGGATTTCGCGGTCTCGGTGGCGATGCCGCTGCTTCTGTTCCAGACAATGGTGAAGGCCGATTTCCACGGCGTTGCGCCGTGGCCGTTGTGGGGAGCCTATTTCGCGGCGGCGGCGATCACCTGGGCCGCCGGCCATCTCGTCACCACGCGGATCTTCGGGCGCGACGCGCGCGCCGGGGTCGTCGGGGGCGTATCGTCGGCCTATTCCAATGTCGTGCTGCTCGGCGCTCCCTTCATTCTCGGCATCTTCGGCCCGAGCGGCTTCGAGGTGCTGTCGCTGCTGGTCTCCGTGCATCTGCCGGTCATGATGATGGCCTCGATCGTGCTGTTCGAGATGTTCGGCCGAGGCGGTGACGAACATGTGCATCCGCTGCGGGTGCTGCGAAGCTTCCTGCGGCGGCTGTTCATCAATCCGCTGATCATCGGCATCCTGCTTGGCCTGGCATGGCGGCTGAGCGGCGTGCCGCTGCCCAGGCTCGTCATGCGGCTGGTCGATGCGCTGGCCAACACGGCAGGGCCGGTGGCGCTGTTTGCCATGGGGCTCAGCCTGCGCCGCTTCGGCATCTCCGGCAATGTCCGGCCGGCACTGGCGCTTTCGGCGCTGAAACTGTTCCTGATGCCGGCGCTGGTTCTTGCCTTCGTCTGGCTGCTCAGCCTGCCGCCGATGACCGCCAAGGTGGCGGTCGTGGTGGCGGCGCTGCCGTCCGGCATCAACTCCTACCTGATCGCCGTGCAGTTCAACACCGGCCAGGCGCTTGCATCGAACCAGATGACCATCGCCACCGCCTGCGCCGCCGTCACCACGGCTTTCTGGCTGACGATTGTCCTGCATGTCTTTGGCTAGGCGATGCGCAAATCCAGGCGAGGCGGTAAAGCTTGCTCTCGTCCCGGGCTGGCCCAACCCCTATATGCCATCTTGCGATTGCTTGCGGGCCTTGCCCTAGGTAAAGAGCAGTGGCTCCGGCGTGCCGGCTTCAAATCATGGCGCACGCTCACCGAAGATTTCACAGACCGGCCCGTCAGTGCGCCGAACGGAGGATAGACCATGCTTCAGAAAACCAGCCATTTCATGCGGCAGGCCAATCTCATCAATGGCGAATGGGTGCAGGCCGATAGTGGCCAGACGGTCGACGTCAACAACCCCGCCACCGGCCTCAAGATCGGCACCGTGCCGAAATCGGGCAAGGCCGAGACCCGCCGCGCCATCGAGGCCGCGGACGCCGCCTTCAAGACCTGGCGCAAGACGACCGCGCTCGAGCGTTCGAAGCTCTTGCGCAGGCTGCATGACGCGATGATGGACAATCAGGACGTGCTGGCCGAGCTCTTGACCATCGAGCAGGGCAAGTCACTGTTCGAATCGAAGGGCGAGATCGGTTCGGCCGCGGCCTACATTCTGTGGTTCGCCGAGGAAGGCCGCCGCACCTATGGCGACGTCGTGCCCTCACCATGGGCCGATCGTCGCATCCTGGTGACCAAGGAACCGGTCGGCGTCATCGCCGCTATCACGCCGTGGAATTTCCCGTCCTCGATGCTGGCCCGCAAGCTCGGTCCCGCGCTCGCTGCCGGCTGCACCGCCGTCGTCAAGCCGGCCTCGCAGACGCCTTATTCGGGTCTTGCCTGGGGCGCGCTTGCCGAGGAAGTCGGCTTCCCCAAGGGCGTCGTCAACATCCTGACCGGTTCGGCCAGCGAGATCGGCGACGAGATCTGCGCCAATCCGCTGGTGTCGAAGATCACTTTCACCGGATCGACCGAAGTCGGCAAGCTCCTCATCCAGAAGTCGTCGGTTACCGTGAAGAAGGTGTCGATGGAGCTTGGCGGCAACGCGCCGTTCATCGTCTTCGACGACGCCGATATCGACCGTGCCGTCGCCGGCGCGATCACCGCCAAATACCGCAATTCCGGCCAGACCTGCGTCTGCACCAACCGCTTCCTCGTCCAGGCCGGCGTCTATGACAAGTTCGTCGAGAAACTGGCCGCCGCCAGCAACGGGCTGAAGGTCGGTTCCGGCCTCGAGGAAGGCGTGCAGCAGGGGCCGCTGATCGACGAGAAGGCGGTCGAGAAGGTCGAGGAACTGATCGCAGACGCGACCTCGAAGGGCGGCAAGATTGTCGCCGGCGGCAAGCGTCATGCGCTCGGCGGTTCGTTCTTCCAGCCGACGGTGATCGCCAACGCGACGCCCAAGATGCGCTTCATGAAGGAAGAGATTTTTGGGCCGGTCGCTCCGGTGTTCAAGTTCGAGAGCGAAGCGGAAGCAATAGCGCTCGCCAACGACACCGAATTCGGCCTTGCCTGCTATTTCTACACCGGCGATCTCGGCCGCGCCTTTCGCGTCATGGAGGGGCTGAAATACGGCATGGTCGGCGTCAATGAAGGCCTGATCACCACGCCGGAGGCGCCGTTCGGCGGTGTCAAGGAATCGGGCCTCGGCAAGGAAGGCGGACATCAGGGCATCGAGGATTACCTCGATACCAAATATGTCTGTATCGGCGGCCTCGGCCTCTGATACCTTGTCCCTGAAGTCGGCGGGCCTGGCCCGCCGCCTTGGGTCGAGAAAACCAGCCGAAATCCTTTGGATCAACTGACGTTTGCGGGCATGGCAATGAAGGACGGCGAGGTTTTCGGCACGACGCAGGCGGGTGAGCCGGTACGCCGCTTCACCATCAGGGGCGGCGGCCTCACCGCCAACGTCATCGGGCTCGGCGCCATCATCCAGGATTTGCGCCTGACAGGCCATGATGCGCCGCTGGTGCTCGGCTACGACACGCTGGAAGCCTATGAGGCCGACAACGCCTTCTTCGGTGCGGTGGTCGGCCGCTATGCCAACCGCATCCGCGACGGCCGCTTCACCATCGGTGGCAACCGCTACCAGACCGAGCAAAACTTCCTCGGCAAGCATACGCTGCATGGCGGCTCACAGGGCTATGCGCATCGGCCGTGGGCGGTTTCGCTGCACGGCAGGGACTTCGTCACGCTGACGCTGCACGATCCCGACGGCGCGATGGGTTTTCCCGGTGCGCTCGACGTCACCTGCACCTACCGGCTGAAGATCCCCGGCACGCTCAGCGTCGAGCTGACGGCGACCTGCGAGGAGCCGACGCTGTGCAATCTCACCCAGCATTCCTATTTCAACCTGGATGATGGCGGCGCCGGTGACATTCTCGACCACAGGATGATGCTGAACGCCGGCGCCTATCTGCCTGTCGACGGCGACATGATCCCGACCGGCGTGGTCAAGCCGGTCGACGGCACGCCCTTCGATTTCCGTCAGGCGCGGCCGCTGCGCATGGAGACCGAGGGCGAGCAGCTCCCCTACGACCAGAATTTCTGCCTTGCCTCGGCACGCGGGCCGTTGCGGCAAGCGGCATGGACGCAAGGGGCGAGCTCCGGCGTCGAGATGGAGGTCTGGACCACCGAGCCAGGCGTTCAGCTCTACACCGGCCAGTATGTGACGCCGCGCAAGGGGTTGGAAGGCCGCGACTACCAGGCTTTTTCCGCCTTCTGCCTGGAGCCGCAAATCTGGCCGGATGCGCCGAACCGGCCGTATTTCCCGCAGGCAACGCTCTGGCCAGGTGCGATTTATCACCACGTGACGGAATACCGTTTCCGCCTTCCATAGGTCTCCGGGCGGCTAGTTTTCGAACGCTGCCCGCAGCGTCTCGAATGGCGCCAGGGCGCCGCGAACCTGGACCACGGCGGCGGCGACGCGATGCGCCCGGCTTGCCGCTTCGCGCGGGCCATGGCCGGCAAGACGCGCCGCCAGGTAGCCGCCATTGAAGGAATCGCCGGCGCCGGTGGTGTCGACGGCGGCCGCGACATGGATCGCCGGCACGTCATGCAATGTTCCGCTCTCGGCGATCAGCGCCGGCTGTTCGCCGTTCTTGACGACGACCTCGCCGACCCATTGCCTGAGCCGCTCGGCGGTCGCCAGCGGCGTTGCATCCTCAAACAGCATCTGTTCATCGGGGAAGGTTGGCAGGGTGATGTCGGTGACGCCGAGTGCCTCGACGATCGCTGCCTGCGCGCTTTCGCGGTTGCGCCAAAGCCGTGGCCGATAATTGGGATCGAAGGCGATCAGCGAGCCAGCGGCGCGTGCCTTGGCGACGGCTTCCAGCAGTGTTTTGCGTGCGGCATCGTCCAGAATTGCCAAAGTGATTCCGGAAAAGTACACAAGCGCCTGATTTTCAAGATTTTTCGACAGTGCGGCGGGATCCGAGGCAAGCTGCCGGGCGGCGGCGTCGCCGCGCCAGTAGGTGAAGGAGCGCTCGGCACCTGTCAGGGTGATCGCATAGAGGCCGGGCCGCGCGCCCGGTATTATCGGACTGGAACCGATGCCGATGCCGTTTTCGGCGAAGAAGCCGATCTGGCCTTGCGAAAAGGGGTCGTCGCCGAAGGCCGAGACATAGGTCGCCGGCCGGTCCTTGCTCAACGCGTGCAGCGCCCATAGCGTGTTGAACGTGTCGCCGGCAAAACCCAGGCGCCAGTTCGGCCCGGTCTGGCCCGACAGTTCGAGCATGCATTCGCCGATCGAGGCGACGCCGTTTCCCGCCATCTGCAATCCTCCATTGATTTCGGTGCTGTAGCTTTTTGCCGGCGGCAGCGCCATGCTTGGCAAGCAGGCTTTTTTGCGCCACAGCGTTTTCCCACAGGCTGGCGGGACGCGATCCACCCGGCCGAGCGTTATCCGCAGAAGAGGAACCGGTTTGGCATCGATATGGCGTTATCTTTTGGCGGGTCTTGGTCTGGCTGCTCTGCTGGTCGGCGTGCTCGCGGTCGTCTATCTAACGGCGCCGCAAAGCGCGCAGCTTGCTGGCCCGGATCTCTCGCGGACGAAGAAAACCGACAACGGGCTTTACATGGCGAGCTTCGTACCGGAACGGGGCGTGGTGCGGCAGGGCGAACTGGAATCCTGGCTGCTGACGCTGAAAACAAAGACCGGGGCTTCGGTGGAGCGAGCTGCGATCGCCATCTCCGGCGGCATGCCGCAACACAATCACGGCCTGCCGACCAGCCCGCAGGTGACCGACTATCTCGGCGATGGCCGTTACCGCATCGAGGGGCTGAAATTCACCATGAGCGGCTGGTGGCAAGTTCGGTTCGCCATCTCGTCCGGCGCCGGCTCAGATACGGTGCTGTTCAACGTGGTGCTGTGAGCGATCGATGAAGCGCCTTTTCTGCTTTCTGGCGCTGATGGTCGCCGTCATCCTCGTGGGCTGCGGCAAGCCGGATTTTTCCGACGCCGAGAGGAAAACCATCGCCTCGCTGGCCCTGAACACGCTGCCGTCGCTGAAACCCGACACCACCAATCGCTTCGCCGACGTGCCGGCCGCCGCGGCCCTTGGCTCGACGCTGTTCTTCGATCTGGGCATGAGCCGCGATGGCACGGTGTCATGCTCGACCTGCCACAAGATCGACCGCCAGTTCCAGGACGACCTGCCGCAAGCCCTGGGCGTCGGCCGCACCAACCGGCGCACCATGCCGCTGGCCGGCGTGGCTCGCGATCCCTGGTTCTTCTGGGACGGCCGCCGCGACAGCCTGTGGGCGCAAGCGCTGACGCCGCTGGAAAATCCGCTGGAGCAAGCAGGAAACCGTACTGCCTACGCGCACTACATCAAGGCACGCTTCGGCGAGCGCTATGAGCGCATTTTCGGGCCGTTGCCCGATTTTGCCGGCATTCCGTTGAATGCGAGCCCGCTTGGCAACGATGCCGAAAGGGCTGCCTGGAACGCGATGAGCGATGCGCAGCGCGACGCCATCAACCGCGTC
The DNA here is from genome assembly GCF_007003935.1 of Mesorhizobium sp. WSM4310. Lineage (NCBI taxonomy): Bacteria > Pseudomonadati > Pseudomonadota > Alphaproteobacteria > Hyphomicrobiales > Phyllobacteriaceae > Mesorhizobium > Mesorhizobium sp. WSM4310. The sequence continues at coordinate 203,317 of NZ_VFTA01000007.1, read as the reverse complement.
TTTGCCAATATCGGCAAGGCGATCGCGGCCTTCGAACGCTCGATCGAGCCGGCGCAGACGCGCTTCGACCGGTTTGCCCTGGACCTTGCCACCGGCGCCGAACCTAAGGGCGATGCCGTCTTTACGCGGGAAGAAATCCTTGGGCTGAAACTGTTCATCGGCAAGGCCAATTGCGTGACCTGCCACAATGGCCCGCGCTTCAGCGACAACGGTTTTCACAACACCGGCGTACCGCCCGTCGCGGACCTGCCGCCGGATCGCGGCCGGGTCGACGCGGTTGCACAGGTCGAGGCCGATCCGTTCAACTGTTTCGGCGCGTATCGTGACGGCGACGTCAGCGCCTGCGGCGAGCTGCGCTTCATGGTCAAGGATGCGCCGGAACTGGTGCGCGCCTACAAGACGCCGTCGCTGCGCGGCGCGGCCACGCGGCCGCCCTATATGCATGCCGGGCAGTTTTCGTCGCTCGACGAGGTGGTGGCGCATTACGCCAAGGCGGCGGCGAGCGTGAGGGGGACAACCGAGATCCATCCGCTGCAACTGTCGGACCGCGAACGCGCGGCGCTGGTGGCGTTTTTGAAGACGCTGTCGGAGTAAGCTGTTGTTTGACCATGATCTTGTCCGAAAACCGGCATCCATTTTTCGGGATCATGGTCAGCGATCCTTCACCGTCTCCATCGCCACGAAGGTCGAGGTCTGGGCGACGTGGGGGAGCGCCGAGATGCGTTCGCCCAATACGCGGCGGTAGGCGGCGATGTCCCGGGTGCGGACCTTCAGCAGGTAATCGAAGCTCGACGCCATCATGTGGCACTGCTCGATCTCCGGCACCGCCTGCACCGAGCGATTGAAAGCGTCGAGCGCGGCGGAACGGGTATCGGACAATTTCACCTGGACGAAGGCGACATGGCCTTCGCCCATGCGCTCACGGTCGATGATCGCCTGGTAGCCCCTGATGTAGCCGTCCTTCTCCAGCCGCTTGACCCGCGCCTGCACCGGTGTCTTGGAGAGACCGACCTTGGCCGCGAGTTCCGACATGGAAAGGCGGCCATTGCTGGCCAGCGCCGACAGGATGTTGCGGTCGATGCGGTCCAATTGGTCTTCTGTCATAAAAATTACAGCCCAAACTCTGAGGAATTGACACGATGATAGATCGATCGGTCTGTCCTGTCGATTTCTTTGGACCGACTGGAATCCGCGCCTGTGCTAGCTTGCGCCATTCGGTCCGGTGACAACCGGCCCGCTCCCTGATGCTCGCTCCACGGGATCCGCCATGCCGCTCGACACCATCCGCCAGCAGATCCGTGCCAATTATCTTCCCGACGAAGACGAGGCCGTGAAGCGGCTGGCCGAGGCGACAGGGCTTTCGGCTGCGGATCGCGATGCGATCTCGGCGCGGGCGGCCGATCTGGTGCGGGCGGTGCGCGGCTCCTCCGATCCCCGGCTGATGGAAGTTTTCCTCTCCGCCTACGGCCTTTCCACCAAGGAGGGCGTGGCGCTGATGTGCCTGGCCGAGGCGCTGCTGCGGGTGCCCGACACCGAGACGATGGACGATCTGATCGCCGACAAGATCGCGCCGCATGACTGGTCGGCGCATTCCGGCGGTTCGAGCTCGATCTTCGTCAATGCCTCGACCTGGGCGCTGATGCTGACCGGCCGTGTGCTGGACGAGGGTGAGGGCGGCATCGAAGGCACGCTGCGCTCGATGGTGCGCAGGCTGGGCGAGCCGGTCATCCGCAAGGCGGTGGCCGCCGCCATGCGCGAGATGGGCGAACAGTTCGTGCTCGGCCGCACCATCGCGGAAGCCGTCAAGCGCGGCCGGCAGATGACCCAGAAGGGCTACCTCTATTCCTTCGACATGCTGGGCGAGGCGGCCCGCACCGAGGCCGACGCACTGCGCTACCACAAGGCCTATGCCGCCGCGATTTCCTCGCTCGATAGCGGTTCCAACGGACCTGACATCAGGCAGAACCACGGCATCTCGGTGAAGCTCTCGGCACTGCACCCACGCTACGAGGTGGCGCAGAAGGACGCGATGCTGCCTGTCATGGCCGAGCGGCTGCTGTCGCTGGCGCTTGCGGCCAGACATTCGCGCATGGGCCTCAACATCGACGCCGAGGAGGCCGACCGCCTCGATCTGTCGCTCGATATCATCGAGCGCGTGCTGGCCGAGCCGGAACTCGCCGGCTGGAACGGCTTTGGCGTGGTGGTGCAAGCATATGGGCCGCGCGCGGCCTTCGTCATCGACTGGCTCTATGCGCTGGCCAGGAAATACGACCGCACCATCATGGTGCGGCTGGTCAAGGGCGCCTATTGGGACACCGAGATCAAGCGGGCGCAGACGCTCGGACTGGCCGGCTATCCCGTCTTCACCCGCAAGGCCAACACCGACGTCTCCTACATGGCTTGCGCGAAGAAACTGCTTGGCATGACCGACCGCATCTATCCGCAATTCGCCACCCACAACGCCCATACCGTCGCCGCCATCCTGTCGATGGCCACGAACCGCGATTCCTTTGAGTTCCAGCGCCTGCATGGCATGGGCGAGGCCCTGCACGAGACCGTGCGCCAGGCCGAAGGCACGCGCTGCCGCATCTATGCGCCGGTCGGCGCGCATTCGGACCTGCTGGCCTATCTGGTGCGTCGCCTGCTGGAAAACGGCGCCAACTCCTCCTTCGTGCACCAACTGACCGACGAGGATGTCGAGCCGGAAGACATCGCGCGCGATCCGCTCGAAACGGTCGAAAGCCAAGGCCCCGCCGCCAATCCGGCGATTGCCAGGCCGTCGCAGATTTTTGGCGCGGGCCGCCGCAATTCAAGGGGATTCGACATCACCGACACGGTGACGCTGGCGGTCATCGACAAAGCCAGGGCGGCGTTCGCCGGGCCGGACCGCTGGCACGCCAAGCCGATCACGCGGGCTGCCGGTTATGGCAAGCCACGCCCGGTCGTCAATCCGGCCAAGCCCGGTGAAGTGGTCGGAACGGTTCACGAGGCCGCTGCCAAGCAGGTCACGATCGCCGTGCGCATTGCCGTGGAAGCGCAGCCGGCCTGGGCAAAGCGCCCCGTTGCCGAACGCGCTGCCATCCTCAACCGCGCCGCTGACCTCTATGAGGCCAATGCGGTCGAGTTCTTCGCGCTTGCCACTCGCGAGGCCGGCAAATCGCTGGCCGACGGTGTGGCGGAAGTGCGGGAGGCCGTCGACTTCCTGCGCTACTACGCCGCCGAGGCAGCCAATGCCGAGGCGGGCACGCAGGCGCGTGGCGCTATCGTCTGCATTTCGCCGTGGAACTTCCCGCTGGCGATCTTCACCGGCCAGATCGCGGCAGCGCTGGTTACCGGCAATTCGGTCATCGCCAAGCCGGCCGAACAGACGCCGCTGATCGCTTTCCGTGCCGTCGAATTGCTGCGCGAGGCCGGCGTGCCGGAAGACATCATCCAACTGCTGCCCGGCGACGGCCCGTCGGTGGGCGCGCCGCTGACCGCCGACCCGCGTATTGCCGGCGTCTGCTTCACCGGGTCGACCGATGTCGCCAAGCTGATCGAAAAACAGCTCGCCGAGACCGCCGCTCCAGACGCCATGCTGATCGCCGAGACCGGCGGTTTGAACGCCATGATCGTCGATTCCACCGCGCTGCCCGAGCAGGCGGTGCGCGACATACTGGCCTCGGCCTTCCAGAGTGCCGGGCAGCGCTGTTCGGCGCTGCGCGTGCTCTACGTGCAGAAGGACGTCGAGAAGAAGATGCTGGAGATGCTGAAAGGCGCCATGGAGGCGCTCAACATCGGTGATCCCTGGCGGATTTCGACCGATGTCGGCCCGGTCATCGATGATGAGGCGCAAGGTGCGATCCGCGACTATTGCACGAAGAAGGGTATCGAGGGCCGGCTGATCGCCAAGCTCGAGGCGCCGAAGGACGGGCGCTTCGTCGCGCCGCATGTCTTCCGGGTCAAGGGCATCGAGGAGATGGACCGTGAGGTGTTCGGGCCGGTGCTGCATGTCGCCAGCTTCGACGCCGATGAGATCGATGCTGTCATCGCCGCCATCAACCGCAAGGGCTATGGCCTGACCTTCGGGCTGCACACCCGCATCGAAGGTCGCGTCCAGCATTTTGTCGACGGTATCCATGCCGGCAACATCTACGTCAACCGCAACCAGATCGGCGCCGTCGTCGGTTCGCAACCCTTTGGCGGCGAGGGCTTGTCAGGCACCGGTCCAAAGGCCGGCGGGCCGCATTATCTGCGCCGCTTCCGCAAGGGGCCGGAAGCCGGTACGGCAGTTGGCGATGGCCACAAGGTGACGGCGACCGAACTGGCAGACAATCTACCCGATCCGACCCTTGGCGGCTGGTCGACGCGCCCGGACCGGATCGCCATCCTGAGGAAGCATCTGCGCGGCAAGGGCGCGGCCGCCATCGGCGCCGCCGCAGGCATCGATTTCGGCCAGGTCGACCTGCCCGGACCGACGGGCGAGGCCAACACGCTGTCGCTGTCGCCGCGCGGGCGGGTGCTGTGCCTGGGGCCGGATGCCGCGACGCTGCTGGCCCAGACGATCCAGGCGCTCGCCGCCGGCAATGCGGTACTGGCCGTGGCGCCTGGGGCGCCGGCTGCATTGTCGGCGTTGACCGGCAAGGGTTTGCCGCTGGCGGCAATAGATGGCCGCCCCGATCCGGTCGAAGCGCGTTCGCTGCGCGTCGATGTCGTCGCTTTCTCAGGCACACCGGAGGCGGCGCGCATCGTGCGCAAGGTCATCGCTGACAGAACGGGTCCGATCGTCCCGCTGGTCAGCGAGGTGCTCAACCCGGCGGCCTATGCGCATGAGCGTGCGGTCTGCGTCGACACCACGGCCGCGGGCGGCAATGCCAGCCTGCTAGCTGCGGCCTAGTTCAGCCCATTCTCAGGCGCCTTCGACGACCGAAAACCCCTCGAATTGCGGATGGCCGAGATAGTGGACCTTCGTCGTGCCGACATTCCTGTGCGCGGCGCGAAAATTCTCCGACCTGGTCCAGGCGACGAAATCGTCCTGGCTCGCCCACACCGTGTGCGAGGCAAACAGCGTGTAGCCTTCGGTCTCGTTCACCGGGCCGCGCAGCAGATGGAATTCCCGAAAACCCTTCATCTCGGCTAGGCTGGAATCGCGGTTCTTCCACACCGCTTCGAAATCGGCTTCCGAGCCGTTCTGCACCTTGAAGCGGTTCATGGCGATGTACATGGCGTTCCTTTCTGAATTGGTGGACTGCTGCGATTGAAGGATGCGGCGAGGCGTCGGCTCTCAGAACGGACCGATCGCGCCGGTGAATTCCAGACTGTTGCCAACCTTTGCCGGGATCGGAGGGAAAGGGGCCGCCTTGCGAACGAAACCAAGCACGATCTGGTCGAAAGTTGCCGAGCCCGAGCTTTCGACGACACGCAGCTCATCGATGTTGCCCTGCCTGCCGATGACGAAGGTGACAACGGTGTTGGTGCGCGCCGTCGCTTGCAACGAAGGCGGCACTGCTCGATACACGCGGCCAAGTTTGCCGATGACGTCGCTTCGGTAGCTGGATTCAGCGTCGGAGCCTGCCTCGTTCTGCCTTTTGCCCTTGCTGGCGGCCTGCGCCAGCCGGTCCTGGCCGTCTGCCGTGCCGCGCTTCTCGTCCGCTGCCTTTGAAGGAGCGATCGCCGGAGTGGGCCGAGTGCTGGGGATCGGCGGTTGGTCCGGAACGGCGACAGGCATCTCAGCGCTCTCGGCCTGGACGCTCGGCTGTGCCGGTGTTTCGGTCCTGGCAGCCACACTCTGGTTGTCAGGGCGCGGGGTCGCCGCCACCAGTATGTCCGGCGTGACTGCTGGCTGTTTGACAACTTCCGGCAAAGGTTTGGGAAGCGGTTCGGCTGGTTCCTGTGTGGGCTGAGAAGCTCGCTTCACGGTTTGCTGCTCAGGCTGCGAGGGTTTTGTCGACGGCACCGGTCTGACTGCCGGCTCCGGCTTGGGCGGCTGCGGTTTCGGCTCCAGCGTGACATTGATCGCCGCCGGGTCCTTGTCCAGGGCGCTGCCTGCCACCTTGTCGCCTGTGTGATCGCTGCCTTCCGGTTGCTCCGCATTCGGGAAATCGAATGTGCCGGCGGGCGAGATCAGAAAGAATGCCGCGACAGCGGCGTGAAGCAGGCCGGAGACGACTATGGCAACGGGCCATCGGGCCACCGGCCGCGCGACTGCAAACGGCTCTGCCGGCGCTATCGCCAGCTCGTTGCCAGCGTCGGGGAGGGGGCTGATTTCTTGCATCTCGCGGGCCGGAAATTGCAGCGGCCGGCGGGCAAAAGTCAAATCAAGATCGTTTGCCCGTGGCGTCACTGATCCATGGCCAGCCAGCGACCAGGCCATGGTGTCTCGCGTGAATGCGGGATGCAGTCCCAACGCCATTCTCAGACGCCGAAAGCGATGCCGGTCTTGGTGTCCGTCTTCAGCTTGTGCATGCAGGCGGCCGGTTCGACGCCCGCGCCTGCGCATTCGGTCGCGCTGTTGATCAGCACGCGGCTGACCTTGGTGCAGTCGGTGCCGGCGAGATCAAAGCGGGTCACCTTGGTCTTGCCAGCTGGCAGATCCTTGAAATCGAGCACGGTCAGCCGGTCGACGATGCCGGCCTCATTGAACAGCGCAATCTCGAACGCTGTCTTGGAGAGGTCGGCACCGAGATTGTTGTTGACCAGGAAGGTCAGCCGGCAGCCCTTGTCGGAAGGCCGCGCGGCATTGAGCTCCAGGGTCAGCGCGGGGGCCGGCGCGGACCCTTCAGCCCGCGCCGGAACCATCGCAAGCGACATCGCCAGCGTCGAGGTCAGCAGACGAAGCGATGTCGTCAAGCTTGTCATGCCATCAGCCTCCAAACCGCATGGTTGCCGCCAGTTTCAGCGTTATGCCCGGCTCATAGACCGCAACCGTCGTGCTGCCGTTCAGTGGGTTGGCGTATTTGACGTCGAACAGATTGTCGGCGCGGAAATCGACCTTCAGATTGTCGGTCGCCTGATAGCTGGCGAAGGCATTGACCAGCGTATAGTCCTCGGCCACCGCGTTGCCCTTTGGTTTGCCGTTGTACTGGACCTCACCACCAACGGTCAGCTTGTCCTCGAGGAAGCGCAGCCCGAGCTGGGCGGTGACCTGCGAGGAGGGGATGGTGGCGAGATCGGCTTCTACACCCTTGTAGGAAATGGTGTGGCCATTGGTGATCGAGGCCGAAAGCCCGGCATAGCCCCATCCGGCGTCGTAAACGCCTTCCAGTTCAAAGCCGTCGATCTTGGCCTGGGCGAAATTCTGATACTGGAAGCAGATCGGAATGCCAGGCCCGAACGGGCAGCCGCTGCCTGGAGCGAACGGCGACAGGGTCACGCCATCGATGTAATCGTCGACATTGTTGTGGAAGTAGGCCGCCTTGACGCGAAGCGCGTCGCCGGGTTCGAAGATGTCGTTCTGCTTGTAGTTGATGCCGAATTCCGTCGTCTTGCCGGTCTCGGGCCGCAGATTGGGATTGGGCAGGAACGGGAAGGTGACGCCGGCCGGATGGTTGCCGCTGATCAGCGTTTCCGTCAGCGACGGCGAGCGATAGCCTTCGGCGTAGGTACCGTAGAATTGCAGGCCCGCAAGGCCGGCGGTCTCGAACGGCGAGACGCCGACGGTGATGCGCGGCGACAGCCGGTCGCCCGATGTCTCGCGCGTGCTGTCCTTGAGGCTGTAATTGTCGTAGCGCAGCCCGGCGATGAACTCGAGCCAGTCCCAGGTGAGCTTGTCCTGGACATAGGCGCCGGACCCGTTGCGCTTGCCCGAGGGCGTGTAGAAACTGTCGCCGCCGGCCGTACCGCCGGTCTTCACATTGTCGCCGACCCAATCGCCGCCATAGGTCAATTCGTGGGCGATCCCGCCTGTTTCGAAGCGCGATGTGTTCCAGATGTCGATACCCGTGGTGCCGGCGTCGAAAGTCGATTGCGACCCCGCCGGCAGGACAGTGGGAAGACCCGTTACGGGATCAAACCGTTTTTGCGGAACGAGGCTGGTCAGGTCGAGATTGGTCTTGTTGTAGGAGGTGTTGATGTGGAGATCGAGCCAGCTCTTGTCCTCATCCGTGATGTTGTAACGGGCGGTGAAAGTGTTCGACTTCAGGTCGACATCGTTGACCGGCACGCCGCCGCTGGTTTCGTCCCAGCTGTCGCTTGAGCCGACCCAGCCCAGCTTCAACTCGCTGTTCTCCGTCGGCCGTATGCTGGTCTTGAGCAGGCCGCTCAGGACGTCGAATCCGGTGCCGTTGACGGTGTCGCCGTCGCCATCCTTGTAGTCGCCGTAGTTGCGGTAGACGATGTTGGCGAGCGCGTCCCAGTTCTCGTTGAAACGGTAGGCGCCGGTGGCGCTGGTGGTCCAGCCCTTGCCGTTGCTCTCATAGCGTCCGGTTACCGAAGCGCCCCATGCTTCCTCAGGCTTGAGGAAGTCCGCGGCGTCCTTGGTGTCGAAGAAGACGACGCCGCCGATGGCGCCCGAACCATAGGTGTTGGCGACCGGACCGCGGATCACATCGACGGATTTGACGAGCTCGGGGTCGATGTAAAAGGTCGACTGGGTGCCATGGTCTGAACGCTGGAAATCCTGGCGCGCGCCGTCCACAATGACCGCGACGCGGCCGAAATCCTGCAGGCCGCGGATGTTGATGCTGGTGCTGACGCGCCTGGCGTCGGCCTGTGTCGCGACGCCGGGCACACCCAACAGCATCTCGTTCGGCGTCGTCGCCATGCGGCGGTCGAGTTGCTCCTGGTCGACATGGCTTGCCGAGGCCAGTGATTCGATAGCCGTTTCGCCGGTACGGCTGATAACCAAAATCTTGTCGAGCAGCGTCGCGCCCGCGGGGGCGGCTTTTTCCTGGTCAGCCTGCTTCGACTGATCCGTCCGCTCGCCCGCCGGCTGCGTTGCCTGTTGGGCATGCACCGGTGGCGCGGACAAGGCGATCGCCGCCCCGCTCGCCAACAAAGCCGCGACACCGCTTGCCGTCGACCGGCCGCGCAATTCCCAGTTCAAAAACCCCATGCCCCAACTCCAGATTCCAGGTTTCATGCTGGCTGGCCCGGGGCTTGCTGGCATTTTTCATCGCGTCCGGCGTCTTAAATGTTGACTCGTTTACTCCGGTATTGCACTGACTAATAAACATGATTATTCAAGTCAAGAAATGAATCGGCAATTTCGCAACGCCTAGCCAGATGCCCGGCACAGGAAAGGGATCGACCCAGATGAACACGCACAATCCCAACGATTTTCGCTATCGCGTCCGCCGTTCCGATGATGCCTCCGCCCGCTTCGATCGGATCCCGTTGGCGGTGCGAACGCTCTCCAGCAACACGCTGTTCCAGGGCGAGCACGAGATCGGCATCGAGCATCATGGCGCGCTCTACCGGCTGAAGATCACCCGGCAGGGCAAGCTCATTCTCAACAAGTAAGGCAAGAGCGGTTCACCGTTTCGCGGAAACGCCGAACCACTCTATCTCTTTGTAACGCAATTCCGGACGGAAAACCGTTTCACACTTTTCCTGGAATTGCTCTAGGCAGCAGGGACGAGACATGGACCAGCGCGTAAAACCCGCCCCGCACGAAATCCGGCGGGCACGGACAGAAAACCCGAAAACGCGCGAGCGTGACCTGGCCGCCCAACTCGGCATTTCGGAAGCCGAGTTGGTCGCCGCGCATTGCGGCGACGGCGTCGTTCGCATCGAACCGCGCGTCAACGACCTCTTGACCGGTCTCGAGGCGGTCGGCGAGGTGATGGCGCTGACCCGCAACGAAAGCGCCGTGCACGAAAAGATCGGCGTCTATGACAAGGTCGTCACCGGCAACCACAATGCCATGGTGCTTGGCGAGAACATCGACCTGCGCATCTTCCCGAAGGTCTGGGCGCATGGCTTTGCCGTCGAGAAACGCGAGGGCGACGAGATCCGCCGCAGCCTGCAGTTCTTCGATGCGGCGGGCGAGGCGGTGCACAAGGTGCATCTGCGGCCGGCCTCCAGCCTCTACGCCTACCAGAAGCTGGTCGCCTCGCTGGAATCGCCCAACCAGGAACCGACGGTCGATATTGCAGGGCCAATCTCCGACGATCGGAGTGAGGCCGGGACAACCAGCGCCAACCCTAACGATCTGCGCGACCGCTGGAGTCGGCTGACCGACGTGCACCAGTTCTTCGGCATGCTGAAAACGCTCAAGCTCAGCCGCCGTCAGGCGGTGCGCATGGTCGGAACGGACTATGCCTGGCTGCTCGACAATGACGCGGTCCGCACCATGTTCCACCACGCCGCCGAAGGCGGCATGCCGATCATGTGCTTCGTCGGCAACCGCGGCTGCATCCAGATCCATTCCGGCCCGGTCAAGTCGATCAAGCCGATGGGGCCGTGGATCAATGTTCTGGACGAGACCTTCCACCTGCACCTGCGCACGGACCACATCCATGAAGTCTGGGCGGTGCGCAAACCGACCAAGGATGGCCATGTCACATCGCTCGAGGTCTTTGGCGCTGACGGCGAGATGATCATCCAATTCTTCGGCAAGCGCCATGAAGGCGAAAGCGAGCGCGACGATTGGCGATTCCTGGCCGAGAACCTGCCGCGTATCCCGAGCCCGACGGCAGCGTGAGGAACAGTGTGATGCGGTTTTTCCCGAACCTGCCGGCCATGCGCCTATCGATGCTTGCGCCGATCGTCGGCCTTTCTCTTGCCGCGCTGCAGCCGGCCGGCGCCGCCGAGGGCGTCCAGGTCTTCTCCGATCCGTCGAAGATCGCCGCCATAGGCGGTTCGATCACCGAAATCGTCTATGCGCTTGGCGAGGAGAAACGCCTGGTGGCGCGCGATTCCACCAGCAATTATCCGAAAGCGGCGCTTGCCTTGCCCGATGTCGGTTATATGCGCGCCCTGTCGCCGGAAGGCGTATTGTCGGTCAATCCGACCGGCATCCTGGCGCTGCACGGCAGCGGCCCCAGGGAGGCCGTCGACGTGCTGAAGAAAACCAGCATTCCCTTCATCGAGGTGCCTGAGCACTACAGCCACGAGGGCATCCTCGAGAAGGTCCGCATCGTCGGCAAGGCGCTTGGCGTTGATGCCAAGGCCGAGGTGCTGGCCAAGGAACTTGATGCCAAACTGACATCAGCCGAAAAACAGACGGCCTCGATCAAGGAGCGCAAGCGCATCCTGTTCGTGCTGTCGATACAGGGCGGCAAGATCCTGGCGGCCGGCAGCGAAACCGCAGCCGATGGAATGGTCAAGCTGGCCGGCGGGGTCAACGCCGTCGAAGGCTTCTCCGGCTACAAGCAGATGTCCGACGAGGCGATCATCACCGCCAGGCCTGACGTGATCCTGATGATGAGCAATGCCGGGCCGCCGGTGTCGGAAGACGAATTGTTCGGCACCCCGTCGATCGCCTCGACGCCGGCCGGAAGCGCGCGCAAGCTGATACGCATCGATGGCGGCTATCTGCTCGGCTTCGGGCCGCGCACCGCCGATGCCATTCACGACCTCGCCGTCTCGCTCTATGGCGCTGAAGTCACGGACTGAGCGGGCATATCATGGTAGATCAATCGATCGCCGGCCCGGTGACGGTGATGGCGAATGTATCCGAAGGTGACCGCTCAGGCCGCGCCCGCATCATCATCCTGCTCTTGTGCTTCGGGCTCGCGGCCGCCATATCTTTGTCGCTAACGTCAGGGGCATCGGATGCTTCGGCTGTCAGCGTCCTCAAGGACTGGCTGCTTGGGGCCATTCCGAGCGATGCGGCGCTGAGCGCCCGTGACAGCCTGATCATCTACGACATCCGTTTGCCGCGCATCATCCTCGGCATGCTGGTCGGCGCGGCGCTCGCGGTCTCGGGCGCCGTCATGCAGGGGCTGTTCCGCAATCCGCTGGCCGACCCCGGCCTGATCGGCGTCTCCGCCGGCTCCAGTCTCGGCGCGGTGGCCATCATCGTGCTTGGCACCACGGTGCTGGCGCCGTTGACGACCTTGCTCGGTACGCTTGCGCTGCCGCTGGCGGCCTTCTTCGGTGGCCTTGCCTCGACCCTGGTGCTTTATCAGGTAGCGACGCGACGTGGCCAAACCTCGGTCGCCACCATGCTGCTCGCCGGCATCGCGCTGACAGCCCTTGCCATGGCGTTGACCGGCCTCCTCATCTTCATGGCCGACGATCGCCAACTGCGCGACCTGACGTTCTGGTCACTCGGATCGCTTGGTGGCGCGACATGGGCGAAGATCGGTTCCGTCGGACCGATCATCATACTGGCGCTGGCGGCGATGCCTTTCCTGGCGCGCGGCCTCAACGCGCTGGCGCTGGGCGAGGCGACCGCCGGCCATCTCGGCTTACCGGTGCAGCGGCTGAAATACACAGCGATCATCGGCGTGTCGGCTGCGGTCGGTGCCTCCGTCGCGGTCAGCGGCGGCATCGGCTTCGTCGGCATCGTCGTGCCGCATCTGCTGCGCCTGCTGATCGGTCCGGACAACCGCTATCTCTTGCCGGCGTCGGCGCTGCTTGGCGCCTCGCTGCTGCTGTTGGCCGATGCCGTTGCGCGCACCATTGTGGCGCCAGCCGAATTGCCGATCGGCATCGTCACCGCGATCGCGGGCGCGCCGTTCTTCCTGTGGATCCTGCTGCGCAAGCGCGGCGTGATCGATCTGTGAGACGTGAGTTCGGCGAGACCTGGGACCTGTGAGGCTTTGATGATCGAGGCAAGGGATGTTTCCGTTGATATCGCCGGCAAGCGCATAATCCGTGGTGTCGATTTCGACACGCGGCCTGGCGAAATAGCGGCGATCGTCGGCCCCAACGGTTCGGGCAAGACGACCTTCCTGAAGGCGTTGTCGGGCGAACTCGCCTATACCGGGCACGTCGCCCTCAACGGCCGAAATCTTTCGTCGATGAAGCCGGCCGAGAGTGCGGTGCATCGTGCGGTGCTGCCGCAGGCGACGACGCTGTCCTTCCCGTTCACGGTGCGCGAGGTGGTCAAGCTCGGCCTCGTCGGCGGGCGCTCGGGTGCCTTGCCGGGCGAGGATGCGCGGCTGCCGGAGCGGGCGCTGGCGCGTGTCGACCTCGACGGTTTTGGCGGGCGTTTCTATCAGGCGCTTTCGGGCGGCGAGCAGCAGCGCGTCCAGCTGGCGCGCGTGCTGTGCCAGGTCTGGGCACCGGTGCTCGACGGCAAGCCGCGCTATCTCTTTCTCGACGAGCCGGTTTCCAGCCTCGACATCAAGCATCAGCTGATCATCATGGACATCGCCCGCGACTTCGCCAGAAGGGGCGGCGGCGTGGTCGCCATTCTGCACGACCTCAATCTGACGGCCATGTATGCCGACCGGATCTTCGTCATGCATCGTGGTCGGCTCGCGGCCACCGGTTCGCCACACGATGTGCTGAGTGATGATCTGATCGAAAAAGTATTCGATTGCCGGCTCAGGGTCGGCGTGCTGCCGGCCGGCAATATGCCGTTCGTGTTGCCGCAATCCGCGGTCTATTGATATTCAGGTGAGGCCGGCCTGACCTGGATCTCAACAGACCTACCCAGACGTGGGGAGAGAGACTTGCTCAGGCGGCCGGGGCGCGGCGTTCCAGCATGTCGATGCCGAGCAGGTTGCGCACATTCGGCCTTGCCGCCACCATGTCGGCGATGGTGTAGCGCGCGAGCACGCCGAAGAAGGCGTTGAGGGCCTCGCGCAGCGCCGAATTCAGCGCGCAGCTGTCGACCAGCGGGCATTCGGCGGCATCGTTCTCAAAGCATTCGGCCATGGCAAAGCTTTCCTCGGTCACGCGCACGACGTCGAAGAGGCTGATCGCCTCGGCGGCGCGGCCAAGCCGGACGCCGCCATTCCTGCCGCGCACCGTCTCGACCAGTCCGTTCTCGACCAGCGGCTGCAGGATCTTGAACAGGAACAGTTCCGACACCGAATAGGCGGTCGCGATTTCGGGAATGCGGCTCAACCGGTCATTGTTGGCGGCGCAATACATCAGGATGCGCATGGCATAGTTGGTCTGGCGTGTAAGCCGCATTTCGTCCTCACTAGGCGCCGGCGCGGTTCAACCACGCCTGATTCCTGAAACTTGGCCGCCGCGGTTCTGGTCCCGGAATTTCGGATTCGACGCGCTAGCCTTGACCCGAATATGGCCTATACCTTGGAACAATTCCAGACTAGCCGGGCATCATAGATGAATATTCTCGTCAACTTTATGTGCGCGGCCCTGCAAAACGAGGGGAAAACCGGCTGCTACGGGCATTCCGGCTGATGAAACCCTAGATAGGGCCGAGATCGACAAGAGGTCGACCAGAGATCGACAAGAGGTCGACCAGAGATCGACAAGAGGTCGACCAGAGGTCGACAAGAGGTCGACCAGAGATCGACGAGGAGCAGTTCATCCATGTCCCAATCGGCTTCGTCCTTGGCGCCTGTCCGTTTCGATACTGACGCGACCGCCAAGCTCTCGGCGTTGCGTCGCACCAAATTCATCGCCACGGCCGCGCTGGCGCTTTGCGTGCTGGTGTTCGCCTTGGCCAAGTCGTTCGAGAGCTCCCATCCATGGCTGGGGTTTGTCGCAGCCTTCGCCGAGGCGGCGACCATTGGCGGCCTTGCCGACTGGTACGCGGTGGTGGCGCTGTTCAGGCGGCCGCTTGGATTGCCGATCCCGCACACCGCCATCATCCCGGAAAACCAGAACCGCATCGCCGACAATCTCGGCCGCTTCATCGAGGCCAATTTCCTGGCGCCGGAACCGGTGCGGGAAAAGCTTGCCGAGGTCGATTTTGCGGCACTCGTCGCCGACTGGCTGACCAATGCCGAACGCGCCGCCGGCCTGTCGCGCTTCGTCGTGCGGCTGGTGCCGCAGACACTTGCCGCCGTCGAGCAGTCCGGTCTGCGCGGCTTCGTCACCAGCCGCATGCTCGAGCAGATCGAAAAAGTGCCGCTGGCGCCGCTGGCGGCGGAACTGCTGTCGGCGCTGACCGACGACCGCCGTCATCAAAAGCTGTTCGACGAGTTCATCAAGGTGGTCGGGCGCTTCCTCAACGACGAACAGGCCCTGGCGACGATGCGCGAGAAGATCCGCGAGGAGCTGCCGTCGCTGTTCAACCTGTTCCGCGCCGACGCCTATCTCCTGAAGAAGATCGTCGCCTCGGCGGGCTCCTTGCTTGACGAGGTGCGGGCCGATCCCGACCACCCGATGCGCGCCGAGTTCGACCGTTTCGCGCAAGGCTTCGTCGAACGGCTGCGGACGTCCAAGCAATATGCAAAGCGTGCCGAGAAGATGAAGCACGATTTCCTCGCCCGACCCGAAGTCAGGGCGCTGGCCGGTGACATGTGGGAGAGCCTCAGCCTGTTCATCGAGCAAGATGCCAAGGCGCCGAATTCATTGATCCGCGCTCATCTCGCCAACATGTTCGTCGAGGTCGGCCGCCATCTCGCCGGCGATGCGCAGATCCGGGCCGATATGAACCAGGGGTTCGTCGTGGCGCTGGCCTCCTTCGTCGAAAGCCAGAAGAGCGGCGTGTCGAAATTCATCGCCGATCAGGTCAAGCGCTGGGACCTGGCGCAATTGACGCGGCTGATCGAGATCAACATTGGCCGGGACCTGCAATATATCCGCTTCAATGGCATGATCATCGGCGGGCTGGCGGGTATCGTGCTCTATACGATCGAGCTGCTGCTCCCGGTCAATTGATGCGCATCGATCGTCGGGCCCGTCTTCGAAATGGACAGGCTGCAGCCGAGTGCTATGCTCCCTGCGAGGGCACCCGCATCCGCGGCAAAGGGGAGAAGACAGCATGGCCAAGCTACCGCAATCCGATTCCTTCATGGGTATGTTCGGCAGGTTCGGCCGCGACCTGAAGGTGCCCAATGTCGATGTCGAGGCGATCCTTGCCCATCACCGCAAGAACCTCGAAGCCTTGGAGAAATCGGCGCGAGCCGGCGCCGATGGCGCGACCTCGCTGTTGTCGAGGCAGCGCGAAATGCTGCAGGACACGCTGCTCGAAATTGCCGACATGGCGCAGAGCTACCGGGCGCCGGGCAACCCGCAGGACCTGATGGCCAAGCAGACGGAGTTCGCCAGGAAATCCTTCGAGGCCGCGCTCAAGAATGCCGGTGAAGTGGCTGAACTGGCTCGCAAATCCGGAACCGAATCGATCGAAATCCTGCGCACGCGCATCAAGGAGGCGATGGAGGAAATCCGCGCCGGCTACGGGCAGAAATAGGCTTCCGCGGCCTGTCGTTTCGTCTTCGGCGGGACATGCCGGTTTGCAATTTCGCAACCCTGCGCATAGTTGCATCCGCGCCACGTTATTGGCGTCGGCGCCGCTGGAAGGTCCGAAAATCCGAATTCGGCCTGCCATTGCGCGGCAAGGCATGGCACGGTTCAGCCGGAATTCGACGGAACCGATTCACAAGGGGTGAATTGACAGGAGCCATCCGTTCGTGGTCCGGAGGCACGGCAAGCGATCGGGAAAGCAGGAATGAACGAAGTACGGCCTAAAACGCCGCCGACCTATGAGCAGCTGAGAACGATGTCCGGGCAGGAACTCGGCGTCTCGGAATGGACCACGGTCGATCAGGACCGTATCAACCAGTTCGCCGAATGCACCGGCGACCACCAATGGATCCATGTCGACCCTGAGCGCGCGCGGCGGCAAAGCCCGTTCCGCACCACGATCGCGCATGGCTATCTGACATTGTCGATCATCGGCGCGTTGGCGCTCGGCATGGGCATAGTGCCGGAAAACACCCAGGCCGCCTTCAACTATGGCTTCGACAAGGTGCGTTTCCTGGCGCCGGTCAGGGTCGGCGCCCGCATCAGGCTGCGCACCGTCCTGCTTTCCATGGAAGACAGGGGGCCCGGCCAGTATCTGATGAAGGCAGCCAACACCGTAGAGATCGAAGGCGAGGAAAAGCCGGCGCTGACGGCCGAAACGCTGGTCATGCTCTATGAGCGCCGCAAACGGGCAGGGGCCTGAGCGTTCGCCCAAGCCCGCCGCCGGTTCCCATACTGCTGCCCCAAATTGACGTTGCAGGCATCCGCCTGCGCGCCGTTCAGTAGCAGCCCGGAATCGGCCCGGCAACCTTAGGCAGCACCGGCGAACGTCCAAATGGATCAGGCTATCCCGGGCTGGATACGGCCAGCAAAGCGCAGCAAGAACAGCGCGAGCAGCAGTGCCGCCAGCGCCAGGACCGTTGCCGTCTCAAAGGTGATCTGCATGCCTCGGGCGGCCGCGCCGGCGCTCAGAACATCCTGTCCTGTTCCTTGGCGAGCGCCGTTGGATGCAACCGCGAAGATGGCGCCCATCAGGGAAGCGCCGGTGACGAGGCCGAGATTGCGCGACAAATTGAGCAGGCCCGAAATGACGCCGCGCTCGCCGGCGCCGACACCGCTCATGACGGCCGCATTGTTGGACGTCTGGAACAGGGCGTAGCCGAAGCAGGTGACAGTGATGGGAACGACATAGCTGGCAATGCCGAGTTTCGTCATGGCGAGCGACAGCAGGAAGGTGCCCGTGGCGAGGCTGGTGAGCCCGGCGATCATCATCCGGTGGGCTCCGAAGCGATCGGAGAGCCGTCCGGCCAGCAGTGCCGACAGGGTCGAGACAAGCGGCCCGGTCGAAAGCACCACGCCGACCATTGCCGCATCGAGTCCCAATCCACGCGACAAATAGAACGGAGCGACCACCAGGGTCGCCATCATCACCGTGGCGACGATGAGGCTCATAACCAGGCTGGCGCTGAGCCGCGGATCCCTGAAGCTGGCGAGTTGGACTAGGGGGTTCTTCACCCGCTTCTGGGCGATGGCGAATAGACCGATGCCGAGAGCGGTGGCGGCCAGCAGGCCGATGTTGAGTGCACCGAAATGGCCCCGGCCAAGCGTCATGGCCAATGCATAGGCGGCCAGCGTCAGCGCCAACAGGACAGTGCCCATCGCGTCAAACTTGCCTTGAGCGGCCTGCGCGTTCTTGTTGCCGGTTGGCAAGGCGCGCCAAGCGAGGGCGAAAGTCAGGAGGCCCAGCGGGACATTGACCAGGAAAATCGCGCGCCACCCGAGGCCGGCGATCAGCAGGCCGCCGAGCGACGGACCGAGCGTCGTGCCGATCGCCGACATGGCGCCCAGCAGGCCCATGGCGCTGCCGGTCCGTTCCTTGCTCACCGTCTCGGCGACAAAGGCCAGCGTCAGCGCCATCATCAGCGCCGCGCCAAGCCCCTGCACGGTCCGTGCGGCGATCAGCAGCCAAAGCGTCGGCGCCAGGCCGCAGAGCACCGATGCCGACGTGAACACAGCGATGCCGCCAAGCAGCAGCGGCCGGCGCCCGAACATGTCGGCCAGCCGCCCGGCGCTGACGATCAACGTGGTGATAGCGAGGAGATAGGCCAGAACCACCCATTGCACGGCCTGGAACGACGCCCCGAACGTCTGCATCAGCGAGGGCAGCCCGACGCTGGCAATGCTGGTTCCGAGCGACGACAACAGCGTGGCGAGCGACAGGCTTGCCAGCGCCCAGCCGACCGATTGCTTCTGTTGCGAGGCTGATATCAGCCTTTCCCGATCTTGTGCGGCGACTGCCATGCGATCTCCTTTCCGTTCGCTCCGAAAGCGGAGCCGATGGAGATCTAATCTTGCGGATGATATGGCGGAAGGCGCAGCATTTGCATCATATCAGTGCATGAAACGCCACATCATGCTAAGATCCGCCAATGACGACGCCCGATCTCAACCTGCTCTTTGCTCTCGATGTGCTGCTGGCGGAAGGCAGCGTGGCCCGCGCGGCACGCCGTCTGCGTCTCAGCCCCTCGGCGATGAGCCGGACATTGGCGCGGCTGCGCGACGCAACGGGCGATCCTTTGCTGGTCCGTGCCGGCCGCGGCCTGGTGGCGACGCCGCGCGCGGAGGAATTGCGCCGCCAAATCAGTCCTGTCGTCCAGGAGGCGGAGGCGCTGCTGCGCCCTGCCGAATTGCTTGATCTCTCAACCCTGGACAGGGTCTTCACGCTGCGCACCAATGAAGGCTTCGTCGAGGAGTTCGGGCCTCGCCTGGTCGCCCGCATCGAGGCCGAAGCGCCGGGGGTGCGGCTGCGTTTCGCGCCGAAGTCCGACAAGGATGTGATGTCGCTGCGCGACGCGGCGATCGACCTGGAAATCGGGGTTGCCGGCGAAACCGGACCCGAAGTGCGCATCCAGGCGCTGTTTCGCGACCGCTTCATCGGCGCTGTCCGATCAGGCCATCCCTTGAGCGAAGGCACGGTGACGCCCGAGCGCTATGCGGCGGGCCGGCACATCAGTGTTTCGCGGCGCGGCCGCGAGAAAGGACCGATCGACGAGGCGCTCGGCGCGCTTGGGCTGCAGCGGACGGTCGTCTGCATGGTCTCGGGTTTCTCGGCCGCGCTCGCCATGGCGCGCGCGTCGGAGCTTATCGCCAGCGTGCCCGAGCGGCACACGGCCGGCGCGCGCGCCGGCATGCACAGTTTTCGGCTGCCGGTCACGACGCTGGAAGTCACCATTTCGATGCTCTGGCATCCGCGCCTCGATGCCGATCCGGCGCAACGCTGGTTGCGCGACTGCGTGCGGGAGGTCTGTGCGGGGCGCTGAGATCAGCGCGCCATCGCCGCCTCGAGCACCTTGAAAATCCTCTGGTCTTCGCACTGCGCGACGTTGAAGCGCAGGAAATGGCTGGCCGTCTGCGACAGGCTGAACGCATTGCCGGGCGCCAGCACGACATTGTCGGCAAGTGCCCGGCGGGCGACTTCGGCCGCGTCAACGCCATCGGGGAGCCTGCACCACAGGAACAGGCCGGCCGGCTGGTCGATCCAGGGCGTGATGCCGATCGCCTTCAGCCGGGCGCCGGTCTCGGCCATGGCGCGCGCCAGCCTGGCGCGCAGCAGATCCATATGCTTGCGGTAACTGCCGTCCTTCAGCAGGGTCAGCACCAATTCGGCGGCCAGGCGTCCGCCGCCGAAAGTGGTAGCGATCTTGAGGTCGGTCAGGCCCTCGATCCAGTCGCGGGGCGCGGCGATGAAACCGCAGCGCACCGACGCCGACAGCGTCTTGGAGAAGCTGCCGATGTGGACGACGCGGTTCAGGCCATCGAATGCCGCCAGCCTCGGGGCAGGGGCATGTTCGAAATCGGCGAAGATGTCGTCCTCGACAATGGTGAGGTCCGACTGGTCGGCGAGCTTCAGCAAACGGTGTGCCGTAACCGGCGACAGGATCGCGCCGGTCGGGTTGTGGATGGCGGAGTTGGTGATGTAGAGGCGCGGCCGGTGCTCGGCGAGCGCCTGCGCGAACAGTTCGATATCGGGCCCCGAGGGCGTGTAGCGAACGCTGACGACCTTGGCGCGGTGGGCGCGCAGCAGCGCGTGGAAATTGAAATAGCAGGGGTCGTCGACCAGCACGGTGTCGCCAGGCTCGATCAGGAACCGGCATAGGAGGTCGATGGCCTGCGTGCCCGATTCGGTCAGCATGATCTGTTCAGGCGAGACTTCGATGCCATGCCCGGCCATGCGCCGCGCCAAGAGTTGCCGCAGCGGCGGCAGCCCAAGCGGCGTGCCGTAGTCGGCAAGCGCGACATCATCGGCGCGCGCTGCCGTGCGGAGTGCGCGCCGCAGCCCGGCCTGCGGCATCCAGGAGGCCGGCAGCCAGCCGCAGCCGGGTTTCAACACCTCGTCGCCGGCGTCTAGCGACTGGCGCGAGACCCAGAGCGGATCGACGGCACGGTCGAGCCGGGGACCGATCTCGGCCAGGGACAACGGTGCCAGCGAGCCGGCGGCGTAGAAGCCCGAGCCCGGCCGGGAGCGGATCGTGCCTTCGGCGGCGAGCCGCTCATAGGCCTCGACCACGGTGGATTTGGACACCTGCATGGATTGGGCGAAGGCGCGGATCGACGGCAGCCGTGCTCCCGGCGTCAGGCTGCGCGCGGCGATCCGCTGGCGAATGGCCGCCATGACGCTTTCGACCAGAGTGGCGGCGCCCAGGGTTCGCGCGCCATCAGTTTCCAAGGTGAGGTCAGTCATCTGTACTGCTCAATATACCATTACAGTTTCGTAGAATTGTACCGCATTGTCTCTGGCCGCGCCACGGGCATCTGCCCGATAGAGGGCGAAAGCAATGGAGCCTGCAATGGACAAGACCGCGAGCGGCTGGGTGAACGGATTTGTCGGCGTGCTGATCTTCAGCGGCTCGCTGCCGGCGACGCGTGTGGCGGTGATGGATTTCGACCCGACCTTCGTGACATCAGCGCGGGCCGCGATTGCCGGACTGCTTGGCCTGGCGATGCTGCTGCTCTTTCGTGAGAAACGTCCGATGCGCGGCGACCTGGTGTCGCTGGTGATCGTGGCGCTGGGCGTGGTCGTCGGCTTTCCCTTGCTGACGGCATTGGCGCTCAAGCACATCACCTCGGCCCATTCGATCATCTTCATCGGCCTGCTGCCGCTGGCGACCGCGATCTTCGGCGTGCTGCGCGGCGGCGATCGCCCTCGTCCGGCATTCTGGCTGTTTTCGTGCATCGGCAGCGCGCTGGTCGCCGGTTTCGCGCTGGCGCAGGGCGTGACCGCCTCGCCGGTCGGTGATGGCCTGATGCTCGCCGCCGTCGTCGTCTGCGGCCTGGGCTATGCCGAGGGCGCCGCGCTGTCGCGCAGGCTTGGCGGCTGGCAAGTGATCTGCTGGGCGCTGACGCTGTCGCTGCCGATCATGCTGGTGCTGACTTTCGCGACCCTGCCGCCATCCTTTGCCGGCATCGGCTCCAACGCCTGGATCGGGCTCGCCTATGTCTCCCTGTTCAGCATGCTGATCGGCTTCGTCTTCTGGTATCGCGGCCTGGCGCAAGGCGGCATTGCGGCGGTGGGCCAGTTACAGCTGCTGCAGCCCTTCTTTGGCCTGGCGCTCGCGGCAACCCTCCTGCACGAGCAGGTCAGCTCGCTGATGGTGGTCGTCACGCTCGGCGTGGTGGCATGTGTGTTCGGGGCGAAGAAGTTCGCGCGGTAGTTCGGGAAGCGCCCCTCCGCCTAGAACTTCGTCACCACCCCAATGCCGATCCCCTCGAAACCGCCCATGGCCATCAAGGCCGCGGGCGCCTCGTCGAGGCTGATCTTCTTGCCGACCAGCAGTTCGGGCTTGAGCTTGCCGTTGCGGATCATGTCGATCATCGCCTGGTAGCGATAGGCCTGCATGCCGTGGCTGCCGAGGATTTCGAGTTCGAAGGCGATGATCTTGTCCATCGGCACTTGCGGTCGGGCGTGCTCGCCCAGCATCAGGCCGACCTGCACATGGCGGCCGCGCCGGCGCAGATTGGCGATCGAGTTGAACGAGGTGATCGGGTGCCCGAGCGCGTCCATCGACATATGCGCGCCGCCATTGGTGATCTGCTTGACCGCCTTGACCACATTCGGCGTCGTTGACGCATTGATGGTCGCCACGGCGCCGATCTTTTTGGCGAACTCCAGCTTCTCGTCGGTGAGGTCGATGGCGATCACATTGGCGCCCATCGAACTGGCGATCATGATCGCCGACAGGCCGACGCCGCCGCAGCCATGCACCGCCACCCATTCGCCGGGCTTGACCCGCCCTTGGTCGACGATGGCGCGAAACGAGGTGACGAAACGGCAGCCGAGGCTGGCGGCGGTGGCGTATTCCATCTCGTCGGGCAGGCGAACCAGATTGGTGTCGGCATGCTCTATGCCGACATATTCGGCGAACGAGCCCCAGCCGGTGAAGCCGGGCTGCGTCTGGTGCTCGCAGACCTGATGGTTGCCCGAGTTGCATTCGAAACAGCGGCCGCAGCCGACGGCAAACGGCACCGTCACGCGGTCGCCGGCCTTCCAGCGGCTGACCTGCTTGCCGGCGGCGACGACGACTCCCGCCAGCTCATGGCCCGGCACATGCGGCAAGGTGATGCCGTCATCATGGCCCATCCAGCCATGCCAGTCGCTGCGGCACAGCCCTGTCGCCTCGACCTTGATGACGACGCCATCGGCGGCCGGTTTCGGATCGGGGACGGTCTGGATCGTCGGCGCTTCGCCGAACTTCTCGAAGACGACGGCTTTCATCGGTCACTCCACCCCTGCGCGATAGATCGGTTCATCGCTTCATGGAAACGAAGAACCACTCTATCTCATTGTTTTGACGCAATCCCAGACGGAAAACCGCATCACACTTTTCCTGGAATTGCTCCGGGGAAACGATAGCCGATTCCCTGGCCGGTCAAGCGGAAATCGATTCCGCCAGCCTGACCAGTCTGCTGAACCGGCCAGGGTCAGCCGTTTTCCCGGTTGAGGAAATCCGCGAGCATTGTGTCGCCGGGCGGGCGGCCACATGATCTTCTACTCGCTCGGCGCGTCGGCAGTAGCAGCCCTTACTCCGCATCGATCTGGTTCTGCGGAGCGGCTGTCTGGAAAGCTGGCAGTGCCATGCAGGCGGCGTTGATGCGGGTGATCGTCGGGTAAGGGGTCAGGTCGACGCCGAAACGGGCGTTGCTGGTGATCTGTGCCGCCAGGCAGATATCGGCCAGCCCCGCCGCCTCGCCGTGGCAGAATGTTCCGGTCTGAGGCGAGGAAGCCAGAATCTTTTCAAGTGGCTGAAAGCCTTCGTTCACCCAGTGGCGGAACCAGTTGGTGATGTCCTGGTCGCCGGCGCCGAACAAGGTGCGCAGCGAGGTCAGCACGCGCAGATTGTTCACCGGGTGGATGTCGCAGGCGATCATCTGCGCCAGCATTCGCACGCGCGCCCGGCCAAGCGGATCCTTCGGCAGCAGCGGCGGCGCGGGCTGGATCTCGTCGAGATACTCGATGATCGCCAGCGACTGCGTCAAAAGCGTGCCGTCGTCGAGCACCAATGCCGGCACCAGCCCCTGCGGGTTGACCGCGAGATAGGCCGGCTCCAGATGCTCGCCATGGCGCAGATGATGCGGGACATAGTCATAGCTCAGCCCCTTCATCTCCAGCGCGATCCGCACCCGGTAGGAGGTGGAGGAGCGGAAGTAATTGTGCAGGACGATGTCGCTCATGGCCTGTCATTCATGATTGCGGCTGGCCGATCGTCGCTTCGATCGTGCCGATGCCGTCGACGCCGCCGGTCATCGTCTCACCCGGATTGACCGCGCCGACGCCGGCCGGCGTGCCGGTGAAGATCAGGTCGCCAGCCTGCAATTCTACGCCCTCGCTGCAGATCGAGACAATGTCGGCGATTGGCCAGATCAGCTCGGTGAGATCGGCGTCCTGCCGGACCTTGCCGTCGACGGCAAGCCAGATGCGCGCTTTCGTCGGATGGCCGGTCTTTTGTGCAGGAACCAGCGGGCCGCAAGGGGCGGAACGGTCGAAGGCTTTCGACCAGTCCCAGGGCCGCGCCGCCTTCTTGGCCTCATCCTGGAGATCGCGGCGGGTAAGATCGATGCCGACCGCGTAGCCCCAGACGTGGTCGAGCGCACGCTCGCGGGGAATGCGGAAACCGGCTTTGCCGATCGCGGCCACCAGCTCGATCTCGTGGTGCAGATTGGTCGTCAGCGGCGGGTAGGGGATGACGGTGCCGGAATCGACCACCGCGTCGGCCGGCTTGGTGAAGAAGAAGGGCGGATCGCGCTCGTCATTGCCGAATTCGCGCGCATGCGCCGCATAGTTGCGGCCCACGCAGAAGATGCGCCGCACGGCAAAGCGCTCGGCCGACCCGCTGATGGCGACGGAAGGCGTTGGCGGCACGGGAAGGACGAAGGCGGTCATGGCGGTCTCTGCATTGGATATCAGGATGATGGCGGCACCTTCGGCCGATTTCCGAGACCGGGCAAGGCGTCGCTTTTCATAAAGCACGGGCTTTGCCGGGCCGTACAAGGAATTCAGGGTCCCCATCACCTTTGCAGCGGCCTATCAACCGGCGATAGACTATTTGCTAATAATCCGGCCATGGTCGCGGGACTATGGTGTGGCAGGTAAACCGGAACGAGCCACATGACAGTACCCAACGATCGCGCCCGGTTCCTGATCATCGACGACCATCCGCTGTTTCGCGAGGCGCTGCACAGCGCCGTTCAGATGGCCTATCCGGAGGTCGACACGGTCGAGGCACGCTCGATCGCCGAGGCGCTCGATCTCCTGGCCGATGCCAAGCCTTTCGACCTTGCGCTGCTGGACCTTAGCATGCCCGACGTGCACGGCTTCGACGGGTTGCTGCAGCTCAGAACCCGCTATCCGCGCCTGCCGGTGGTGATCGTCTCCGGCTACGAGGAGCCGAGGATCATCTCCGAGGCGTTGTCTTATGGCGCGGCCGGCTTCATCCCGAAATCGGCGCGCAAGAGCGATCTGGCCGCCGCCATCCGTTCGGTGATGGACGGCGCGATCTATGTGCCGGAAACCTATGAAGGCCAGCCGGCGGACGCCGACAGCGTCGATCGCGCCGACATGGTCCAGCGCCTGTCGAAGCTGACGCCGCAGCAGTTGCGCGTGCTGCAGATGCTGCGCCAGGGCCTGCTCAACAAGCAGATCGCCTACGAGTTGCAGGTCGGCGAGACCACGGTGAAGGCGCATGTCTCGGAGATCCTGCGCAAGCTCAACGTCTACAGCCGCACGCAAGCGGTGATCGAGGTTTCGAAGCTGGATAATGCGGAGCTGTTTCGGGATCAGGCTGGGTTTTGAGCGGCGGGCGCCGATACTCCTGCAAACGAAGCAGCAACATGCTGCGATCCGGTGAGAACAATGTCTCAATGGCGTTTGATTTGCTTGTACCTATCCGAATGATATAGACGAAATGATTTCTCGCGTTTCGCCTAGTTCTTCATCGATGAGGTCGTATTCGTCGCCCTCGGCAAGGTAGGTCACGAATGCAAAATCGTTTCCATTGGACAGATACCATGCCGACAAGGTTTGATCTGCAGTCCGTGACGAAACGCCAACGCACATTACGTCGCCAAATTCTGTCGCAAAAATCCGCTCGACATCTATAAAATTGTTTCGACAAAACACTGTCACAAATGACCTGAGAACATCGAAATTCGCACTTGGCTTTTCCCCGCTACGATATTTCGCAATAGAGAATTGGAGTGCGCCGCCTGCATCTGATGCCTTTGCCAACGTAGGGGGTGACCCCAGAGGAAGGTCGTCAGTTATGTCTTCCCATCCGACGGGCGCGTCGAAGGTGATGCCATGGAATTGAACTATCATTGGATTTAGAGGATCTCTCAGTCGAGCATGGTGAACGCACTGCGTGGTTCACGGCACCGCATGCGCGCGCACTAGCGTGACCCGCCTTATCCGATCTGCACGAGGCTGATACTCAACATGTATTGAATGACGCGCCTCATCAAATCAAGGGCCGAATTCACCCAAAAAAAGATCTCGCCGTGCGGCGCCGTTTCTTTAGGGTGCGCCAAAGCTGCTCAGCACATCGTTGCGCCTGAATGAAAAGGGAATGTCCAAGAAATCTCGATCTAAATTTTCGGCCTCTATGAATATGGTGTCTATTGTTTCGTCGTCGTAGCAGATGAAGGAAAATTTGTCGCGCGCGGAGACGTAATGTATGCGGATTTCCGGAAGGTCAGGATCACCAGTCCGCTTGAACCTCCAGGACTCAAACGGCGGTGACGTCAAAAGAGATGACGCCGGCTTTCCCAGGTAATCAAGCAACGCATGAGCCATTCTAAGCCAGCAAATGCGCCAGCAGAGCGCGCAGTTGCGCCGGCTTCAGTGGTTTGCGCATCAGTTCGATGCCGTCGGCGCGCGCTGCCTTGGCGACGGCTTCGGAACTGTCAGCGGTGACGATCAGCGCTGGCACTGCGCGGCCGAGATAGTCGCGGACCTCCGATATGGTGGCGGTGCCGAGGTCGCCGCCGTCGAGATGCTGGTCGGCAATGATGATGTCAGGCACCCAGTCGGTGTCGCCGAGCAGGTCAAGCGCATCGTCGGTCGAGGTCGCTGCCCGCACCAGGCATTGCCAGCGCTCGAGCAGGAAGGTCATGGCCTCCAGCACCTCGGCGTCGTTCTCGACCAGCAGCACCTTGGTGCCGAACAGGCCGTATCCGCGCGACCGCTCCAGGCTGGTGGCGCTGGCGATGGCGTCGGCGGGGGCGCCGATGCCGACCGGGACATCGATGTGGAAGATCGTGCCGCGCCCGACCTTCGACGAGAAGGTCACGGGGTGGCCGAGGGCGCCGGCCATGCGGCGCACGATGGCAAGCCCGAGCCCCAGGCCGCCGCCGTCGAGCCCCGCATTGGCGGGCAAGGTGCCGCGATGGAATTCCTCGAACACCGCCTCGCGCTGGTCCTCGGGGATGCCGCAGCCGGTATCGGCGACGTCGATGCGGATCGTATCGCCGCGATGCCTGGTGCCGACGAGCACGCCACCCGAGCGGGTATAGCCCAGCGCGTTGGAGAGGATGTTCTGCAGGATGCGGCGCAGCAGCGTGCGGTCGGAGCGGACCACGGCATTGACCGGCCGGAATTTCAGCGACAGCCGCTTCATTTCCGCGACCGGCTGGAAATCCGAGCGCAGCGACGAGAACAGCGCCTCCAGGTTGACGTCGCCGATGTCGGGGTGCACCACGCCGGCGTCGAGCTTGGAAATATCGAGCAGGGTGCGCAGCAGGTCCTCCATCGTCTCCAGCGAGCGCTCGACCTGCCGCACCAGCTTCCTGCCTTCGTCGCTGGTCTGCACCTCGGCGAGCGCCGAGACGGACAGATGAGCCGCGTTCAGCGGCTGCAGCACGTCATGGCTGGCGGCGGCGAGGAACCTCGTCTTGGACAGGTTCGCGAACTCGGCGTTTTCCTTGGCGGCGCTGAGGTCGATGTTGGACTGTTCCAGCCGCCGCAAGGTCGAGTGCAACTCCTCGGTGCGCATGCGCACCCGGTTTTCGAGCGAGATGGCGGTCTGGAACAGCGAGAAGGCATTGCCTTGCTGGTCCATCGAGCGCTCGACGCGGCTGACCAGGGCGGCATTGATCTTCTTCAGTTTTTCGAGGTCGTTTATATCCTTGAGCGGCATCTTGTCATTCTGCAGCCTGGCGTTCGCCAAAGGCAATGCCGGTGAAGGTCTGGTTCAAATGCATCGACCGGTACTGTTCGCCATAGGTGCCGAAGCCGACGACATTGTTGACCCGGTAGAGTTCCGAAATATCACGAAAGACCTGCCGGTTGCGCGCATCGAGCCGGCGCAGCACGCAGTCGAAGCCGAGGATCAGGTCGATGCCGCCAAGCCTCGCCTCGACCTCGCGCAGGGCCGCGCGTGTCGATTCCACCATGTCCTTGGGTTGGGCGATCGACAGCACGACGCCGTCGTCGATGGCGCAGAAGAACGACAGCGAGCCGTCCGCGTGCATCCTCTGGATCGAGCGGCAATAATATTCACCGCCCACCTTCACCACGACCGGGTGCGAGGCGAAGCTCAGCGGCGTCAGGGTCTGCGGGACGATACCGACGGAAGCGGCATATTCTTCTGCCGCGTTGGTGGCGTTGAACTCGCGTACGATGCGGTGATCGGCATCGGACGCCGTGACCACCAGTTTTTCGTCGGTCGGAACGAAATTGTCGGTCTTGAAGACGTGGAACGGAATTTCCGTGGCGATCAGCACGATGATGGCGCTGTCCGAGGTGACCCTGCCGTTCGAGATCAGGCGCGTCGTCTCGAATTTCAGGTCGTCGCCGGCCGAGCCGCCGAGCAGGGGTATGTCGTCAAGACCCCAATGGATGGCAGAGCTGACCGCTTCCTCGGCGTAGGACAGCCCGTCGATGAAGCAGAGCGCGAAGGTGTTCCTGGTCCGCTCGCCGCCCACCCGGACGCGCAGCGTGCGCCGCAAGGCCTCGACCTCGCCGGTGATCCTGTCCATGCCCGACGAGGATAGATTGTCCACCATGGCGCTGACCGCGGTGAACGACGCCGAGGGAAGCAGCATCGCCAGCATGTGGCCTTCCTCGAGCCCCTGCGGCGTGATCTCGCCGGCGGTGGAGCAGCCAGCATGGTGAAGCCCCGGCGCATACGCCGAGAGCGCCCGCGACAGGGCGCCGGCCTCGACAAGGCTTTGGGAGAAGAACACGAGGGCAAAGCCGGCGTCGATTGCCGCGGCCTCGCTGGCGACCGCGCGAGCGAAAGCAACCGGGTCGGGCTCGTCCGTGGTCAGCGCCGACAGGCCGCAAGCGTAGCGCGTCCGTGAACTGGTCAGCGGCGTTCTCCCGCATTTCCTCCGACGCTCTTTTATACGCGGCTGTTTTTATAGGCTTCTGGCGCGCAGGCGTCGAAGGATATTGTTGCTTCCAATCGGTGTTTTGGCAATGGGGCGAGGGGAATGTGCCTCCGGCCGTGGCCATGACCGAAAGTACAATGATCCGCCTTTTCCGTCGCGCTGTTTTTTGTGCGTTGTGCGGTGTACGAATAACGCATGGCCGAAGTGCCAGCGGCGCGTCGGCAGCGTGATGACCAAGGTTGATACCCAGGGAGGATTCATGTCGGACGTTTCGTTGATGGTGAACGGCAGGCGGGTCAGCGGGACCGCCGAGGATCGAACGCTGCTGGTTCACTTCCTGCGCGAGAATCTCGGCTTGACCGGCACGCATGTCGGCTGCGACACCTCGCAATGCGGGGCCTGCGTCGTCCATGTCGACGGCAAGGCGGTGAAGTCCTGCACCATGCTCGCGGTACAGGCGTCCGGCTCGAGCGTTGTAACGATCGAAGGTCTCGCCAACGGCGCCGACCTGCATCCCGTGCAGGCCGCCTTCAAGGAACATCACGGCCTGCAATGCGGTTTCTGCACGCCTGGCATGATCATGGCGGCAACCGACATGATCAACCGCCATCCCGAAGGCCTCGACGAGGCGACGGTGCGAGCCGAACTGGAAGGCAATATCTGCCGCTGCACCGGCTACCACAACATCGTCAAGGCGATCCTCGCTGCATCGAAGACGATGGCGAAGGGGACCAAGGGCAGGGCCAAGCAAGCGGCGTGATGAACAAGACAGTAGGGCAGTAGGGCACTAAGGCAGTAGGGAACCAGCAGAAAAACTTCCCTGCTGCCTTAGTGCCCTGCTCACCTACTCCCCTTAAATTCGGGAGGAATTTCTGATGGGTATTGAAGGTGTTGGCGCTCGGGTCGCGCGCAAGGAAGACAAAAGGTTCATCACCGGCGCCGGCCGCTATGTCGACGACATGGTGGTTCCCGGCATGAAGCATGCGGCTTTCGTGCGCAGCCCGCACGCGCATGCGCAGATCAAGAAGATCGACGTCAAACGAGCGCAAGCCATGCCCGGCGTCATCGGCGTGCTGACCGGCAAGGAGCTCAAGGCCGACGGCATCGGCAACCTCATCTGCGGCTGGATGATCCATTCCAAGGACGGTTCGCCGATGAAGATGGGCGCCTGGTCGCCGCTGGCCGTCGACAAGGTGCGCTATGTCGGTGACGCCGTCGTCATCGTCGTGGCCGAGACCAAGGGGCAGGCCCGCGATGCGGCCGAGGCGGTCGAGATCACCTACAAGGAATTGAAGGCCGTCGTCGAAGCCACCAAGGCGCTCGAAAAGGGCGCGCCGCAGATCCATGCCGAGGCCGAGAACAACCTGATCTTCGACTGGGAGATCGGCGATGCCAAGGCGACCGACGCGGCGATCAAGGCCGCGGCGCATGTCACCCGCATGAAGATCGTCAACAACCGGCTGGTGCCGAATGCCATGGAGCCGCGCGCGGCTCTCGGCCACTACGACAAGGCCGAGGACCATTACACCTGCTGGACGACATCACAGAACCCGCATGTCGCGCGGCTGGTGATGAGCGCCTTCTACAATGTCGCGCCGGAAAACAAGCTGCGCGTCATCGCGCCGGATGTCGGCGGCGGCTTCGGCTCCAAGATCTACATCTATCCCGAAGAGATCGTCTGCCTGTGGGCTTCCAAGAAAACCGGCGTGCCGGTCAAATGGGTCGCCGACCGCACCGAAAGTTTTCTCTCCGATGCGCATGGCCGCGACCACGTCTCGACGGTGGAAATGGCTTTCGACAAGAACAACCGGGTCACCGGGCTGAAGGTCGACACGATCGCCAATCTCGGCGCCTACATGTCGCTGTTCTCGTCCTGCGTGCCGACCTATCTCTACGCGACGCTCTTGTCGGGCCAGTACGACATTCCGGCCATCCACGCCAATGTGCGCACGGTCTACACCAACACGGCTCCTGTCGATGCCTATCGCGGGGCAGGGCGGCCGGAAGCCACCTATCTCCTGGAACGCACGATGGAAGCGGCAGCGCGTGAGCTTGGCGTGTCGCCTGCCGAATTGCGGCGCAAGAACTTCATCACCTCCTTCCCGCACCAGACACCGGTGATCATGAACTATGACGCCGGCGACTATGGCGCCTCGCTCGACGCGGCCATGAAAGCTTCGGATTATGCCGGCTTTGCCAAGCGCAAGGCGGCGGCCGCCAAGAAGGGCTTGCTGCGCGGCATCGGCATGAGCTGCTACATCGAGGCTTGCGGCATCGCGCCGTCGGCGGCGGTCGGCTCGCTTGGCGCCGGCGTCGGCCTTTGGGAATCGGCCGAAGTGCGGGTCAATGCCGTCGGCACGATCGAGGTGCTGACCGGCTCGCACAGCCATGGCCAGGGCCACGAGACTACCTTCGCGCAACTGGTCAACCAGCGTTTTGGCGTACCGATCGATTCGGTTTCGATCGTCCATGGCGACACCGACAAGGTGCAGATGGGCATGGGCACTTACGGTTCGCGCTCGGGCGCGGTCGGCATGTCGGCGATATCAAAGGCCCTCGACAAGGTCGAGGCCAAGGCCAAGAAGATCGCCGCCCACCTGCTCGAAGCCGACGAGGGCGACATCGTCATCGAGAACGGTGCGCTGAAGGTTGCCGGGACCGACAAGAACGTGCCGTGGTTCCAGGTGGCGCTGGCCGCCTATACCGCCCACAATCTGCCGGCAGGGATGGAGCCCGGATTGAAGGAAACGGCCTTCTACGATCCGTCGAACTTCACCTTCCCGGCGGGCTGCTACATCTGCGAGGTCGAGATCGAACCGGAGACCGGAACGACAGAGATCGTCCAATTCGTGGCCGCCGACGATTTCGGCAACATCATCAATCCGATGATCG
This sequence comes from Mesorhizobium sp. WSM4310, assembly GCF_007003935.1. NCBI lineage: Bacteria > Pseudomonadati > Pseudomonadota > Alphaproteobacteria > Hyphomicrobiales > Phyllobacteriaceae > Mesorhizobium > Mesorhizobium sp. WSM4310. The sequence continues at coordinate 171,286 of NZ_VFTA01000007.1, read as the reverse complement.
TCGAGGGCCAGGTGCATGGCGGCATCGCGCAAGGGATCGGCCAGGCGCTGCTGGAGGGCGCCCATTATGACGCCAGCGGACAGCTTCTGACCGCGAGTTACATGGACTATACGATGCCCCGCGCGGGCGACCTGCCGTCGTTCAAGGTCTCGACCTCGAACACGCCATGCCCGGGCAACCCGCTCGGTATCAAGGGGTGCGGCGAGGCCGGCGCCATCGGCTCGCCGCCGGCGGTGATCAACGCCATCACCGATGCCATCGGCATCGCCGACATCGCCATGCCCGCCTCGCCGCCCACCGTGTGGGCCGCGATCCGCGCCGCGAAGCACTGAGGAGGAACAACCATGTATTCGGTCAACTACCATCGCGCCGCCTCGGTTGCGGATGCCGCCAAGCTGGTGAAGAGCGGCGACGCCAAGCTGCTGTCCGGCGGCATGACGCTGATACCTGCCATGAAGACGCGGCTGGCGGCCCCTTCCGATCTCGTCGATCTGTCGCGCATCAAGGAGATGCAGGGCGTCAAGGTGTCGGGAAAGACGGTCACTATCGGCGCGGCCACCACGCATTTCGACGTCTCCAACGACGAGAAGCTCAAGAAGGCCTGCCCGGCGCTTGCCCATCTGGCATCGCTGATCGGCGATCCGGCGGTGCGCTACAAGGGCACGATCGGCGGTTCGATCGCCAACAACGATCCGGCGGCCGACTATCCGGCGGCCCTTCTGGCATTGGGCGCCACCATCGTCACCAACAAGCGCGAGATATCGGCCGACAAGTTCTTCAAAGGGCTGTTCGAAACGGCCTTGAAGGATGGCGAGATCATCACGGCGGTCTCCTTCACCGCCCCGGCAAAGGCGGCCTACGAAAAATTCCGCAACCCGGCCTCACGCTACGCGATCGTCGGCGTGTTCGTGGCCAAGGGCAAGGACGGCGTCAGCGTCGCGGTGACCGGCGCCGGTGACGACGGCGTGTTCCGCTCGAAGGAGATCGAGGCAGCCCTTGCGAAGAATTTCGACGCCGCATCGCTCGCCGGCGTGAAAGTGCCGGCGAAGAACCTGATGAGCGACATCCACGCTTCCGCCGACTACCGCGCCAACCTGATCGCAGTCATGGCCAAGCGCGCGGTGGCAGCGGCTAACGCCTGACAGCATTGGTTGCCGACATGAAAGGGGCCATCTTGGCCCCTTTTGTATGCGGTAGTGTAGCCGTGCGGCTCGTGAAGGAATTCCGCCACGCGGCCGCTCCCTTGCTCGAGGCATTTCCGCCAGCCTGCTGCCCAAGGAACTGCGTCGCTGCCAATCTCGCACTTGCACAAACCTATATTGCACTGCAGTATGGGTTGGGGCGGGAATGCGAGCCGGGTTCGGACATGTACCGCCGTGCCCTTTCGCATGCCAATGCGAAGGATCGGCATGTCCGAAATTACCGCGACCCAGATGGTTCCGTCCCGATCCGCCGTCGACAGATCGGCCCGAACAAGATTGGCCTATCTCGATGGCTGGCGCGGCCTGTCGATCGCCCTGGTGCTGATCGGGCATTTTTTTCCGGTTCCGGGAATCAATCTGGGCGTGCTTGGCGTCGAATTCTTCTTCGTGCTCAGCGGCCGGCTGATGGGCGAGATCCTGTTCATCGAACGCTATCCACTGAAGAAGTTCTTCAAACGCCGTTTTTCGCGCATCTACCCGGCGCTGCTGGTCTTCGTCGTCATCGCCATGATCGCGCTTTCCGGCACCTTCGTCGCCTTCAAGTGGAAGGCGGCGCTGACGGCACTGACATTCACCTACAATTACGCCGGAATTCTCGTCACCCGCGCCGGAGCGCTCGACCATATCTGGTCGCTTTGTGTCGAGGAGCATGCCTACATCATCCTGGCGTTGATCAGCGCGCTCGTCTCCAGCCGCAATCTCGTCATCCCTTTGCTGGTGACGCTCGCCTTGTTCGCAATGGCCAATGGCGCGGTGTCGTACTGGGTGTTCAGGCTGGATTACGAAGCTACCTACTGGCGCACCGATGTGCACATCGCCTCGATCCTACTGTCGGCTTCGATCTGCCTGCTCAAGGCCGAAGGCCGGCTGCCGGAGGTGCTGAAGGGGCCTTATATCGCCCTGGCAGCGGCGGCGGTCGCGGTTTTGCTGTTCATGGACCCGGTGCCGACGCCGATCCACTATCTCCTGGCGGTGCCGCTGCTAGCGCTGGCCGTCAATGCGCTCGATTTCAGCACGCCAATCTTTTCCAAATTGCTCTCGTCCTGGCCCATGGCGACGTTGGGCCTGTGGTCATACTCACTCTATCTGTGGCAGCAGCCCTTCTACAAATTCGTCTACGAGCAAGGCAGCAGTCCGTGGCCGATGCTGGCCGGTGTCTTTGCCTGCGCGCTCTGCAGCTATTACCTCATCGAGCGGCCGGCGCGTGAATGGCTGAACCGCAATTGGTGATTCAGGCGTCATCGCGCCGAGGCACTGTTGTTGCGAGCCTGAGATAGCGCCGCAGGCCGGCTTCGCCGCGCGGCATTGTCCAGCGATGGTTCCAGGCGAAGGCCGGCCGCAGCAGGGGTGCCAGGAATTTGAGGATCGGCCTCTCGACAGTGACCTGCCAGGTCAGTTGGACATGGGTGCCGCTGCCCGACGGCGACAGTTCGGCCCGCCAGAGCCCGTCGAAGTCGCCAAAGGTTTTCACGACGACCAGCCGGCCCGGCTCGAGTTCTGCGGCCTCGATGATGAAGTTCAGCTCATAGGGCAGGGCGCCGCGCGCCCGCGCCCTTGCCCGCGAGCCGACTGACGCCTTGCCCTTGCGGTCGAGCGGAACCACTTCCTTGTAGACCTCGCCCCACCAGAGCGGCAGCAATTCAGCGTCGGAGAGCACGTCCCACACTTGCTGCGGCGTGCCTTCGGGAATGTCCCAGCTTTCGTCGAAGCGGAAGACGTTGCTTGGCATCGCGGTTCCTCCATTTGGTGGAACGCTTATATTAGGCGCGTCTTCTTTATGTGGCCAGCAATCAGGTGACGATCTGCTTGACGTAATAGCGCACCGCTTTCTTGCCGCCGTGGATCACTGCTTCGCCGACCTCGGCAAAGCCCAGCGCGGCGTGGAAGGCGTCCGAGGCGGGGTTGGGCGGATCGGCGTTGACCTCGCAGGTGACCAGCGTGTGGCCGGCGCGTTCGGCATGTTCGAACAGGTCCTGATAGAGCCGGCGCGCATGGCCGCGGCCCCTTGCATGCGCCGCCACGACGACGCGGTCGACATAGATGAAGCGTTCGTAGCGTTCGCGGAACCAGATGAAGTTCGGGCTGTCGTAGTTGGCTTCCTGGTCGAAGGTCATGATGAAGGCTTCGAGATCGCCGATGCGCCGTGCGTAGAACGCCTCGCCGAGCAGGAACGACAGCCGCTCGGCTTCGAGCCAGGACAGTTCGGCGGCATGCTCGTTGTTGAGCGCCAGTATGTCCGCTTCGTCGCCTTGCGCTATGCGGTCTATCGGGGTGGTCATGCCTTGGCCGCCGCGATCGTCGCCGCCACCTGCGGTGTGTCGGTCACTGTGTTGCGGTATTCGCGATCGAGATCGGAGCCGCCCATGCCAACCTTGGGATTGCGGTAGTGCATGGCGCTTGGCACGTCCTTCAGCGCTGCAAAGTGCATTTCGGCCAGTCCGGTTCTTTGGCGCACCTCGGCGATGTTGCCGAGATCGAGCCCGCCGCAACCGAGGATGATGATGCGGTCGCCGGCCTGCCGCACGAGATCCGCCAGTATGGACAATCCTTCGATCGCGGTGTCGCGTTGGCCGCTGGTCAGCACGCGGCCGACCTTGCAGCCAATCAGCGCCTCCAGCGCCTCGGCCGGGTCGCGTGTCATGTCGAAGGCGCGATGGCAGGTGACGTTCAGGGAGCCGGCGGCCTCCGTCAATTCGCTCATGCGCTTCTCGTCGATGGTGCCGTCGGCGTTCAGGCAGCCGAACACCACGCCCGGCACGCCGAGATCGCGCAGCGCCGCGACATCGGCGAGCATCGAGCGGTATTCGGTCTCGCTGTAGAGAAAATCGCCGCCGCGCGGCCGTACCATGACGTGAAACGGCACTGTCGCCTGATCGAGAGCCGCGCGCACCGTGCCGAGGCTCGGCGTGATGCCGCCTTCGACCAAGCTGGCGCACAGTTCGACCCGGTCGGCGCCGGCAGCCTGCGCGGCGAGCAGGCCATCGATGCCTTCGACACAGATTTCGATCAGCGGCAGGCGGGTTTGCGTGGTCAAGGGACGATCCAGTTCATGATGTTGCGCAAAGCCCTAGCACCCGGGCGGCTGGCGCGAAAGCGTGAACGGCGCACCGCCATTTGGACCAGCCGACATTTCCCGGCTTGACAGTCCTATAACTGTGTAGTTATGAATAACCCATAGCTACACGGTTATGGATTGACCGGTGGCCGTGCGGCGGCAGCCGAAATTCCATCTGCTGAAAATCCCGGATGCGTTGCTTCCGGGCTCGGCAAAACACGTCCTGACGAAAACGCTTCAAAAGGAGAAGACCATGCAAGCTAGACTCAAGAATCCCGTGATGCTCATCCCAGGCGCCCTGCAGGCGCTGCTGGCGTTGGACAAGTCGACCGAGGCGGCCGACATACCCTATGTGACGCGCAAGCTCATTCATCTGCGCGCCAGCCAGATCAATGCCTGCAGCCTCTGCGTCGACATGCACGCGCGCGAACTGAAGAAGGCCGGCGAGAAGGACGAGCGCATTTTTGCGCTGGCGGCGTGGCGCGAGACGCCCTACTTCACCGACGCCGAACGGGCCGCCCTGGCGCTGGCCGAGGCCGGCACGAGGCTTGCCGACCGGCCCGACGCGGTGCCGGACGATGTCTGGGACGAAGCCGCCCGCCACTATGATGAGAAGGCCCTCGCCGCGCTGGTTGTCCAGATCGCCCTGATCAACGCCTTCAACCGGCTGAATGCGACGACACGACAGATGGTCGGCAGCTGGGGCTGAGCACTGGTCCTGCGCTGCAGGATGGTCATCCGATACGGAGCGGGAAGGCGGGCGGCGCGTTGCCTCCCGCCTTTCGCCACATGAGCGTGACGCCTGGCTACTGCCGCAATTCGGTGTTCTTGGCGCCTTGCTCGACCTGGTCGATCACCAGGAGCTTGACCGGGCCATCGCCGATGTTCGTGGCCTGATGCCACTGGCCGATCATCTCGATGATGAAATCGCCTGTGTTGTAGGTGTTGCTGTTGCCGGTCTCGACATTGGTGACCTTCAGCGTTCCGGCCTCGACATAGGCATAGCGCGGGAAGGGGTGCCGGTGCACCGGCAAGGTCGCGCCCGGTGCGATGTCATAGCTCGACACCAGCACCTGCACGTTCTTCTGCGGCAGCGTGATCGGCTGGCCGGAAGCGGTGGTCGTGCGTGATGCGAGCGGGGTGACGACGACAGGCGTGGTGCTGCTGTCCAGTGCCAGAGCGCAATTCGCGTAAAGCGCAACCGCGGCCAGCAGAACCGAAATCAGGATTTTGCGCATGATTCCTCCCCGAACCGAGGCATCTATCGCGCGGCGGACAACCGCGCGCAAGCGGGAGTGGCGTTCGACATTGCGATGAATGGCTCAATCGACCAGCCAGCCGAAGACTTCCTTCATATTCCGCCTGCTCCGCGTCGGGCAGCTTGCCGGAATTTGACGCAGAACAATGTGCCGCCCGATCGCCGGCCCTACAGAATTGCGTTCAGTCGTAGGAGCTCGGACATGATGTTTGATGCAATGACCAGACGCACGGTGGTAGGCACGATGGTCTCCTTTCCGCCCATGGGGGTCGCTGCGGCGGAGAAGATTTTTGCCGCAAACTCGAACGAAAGTCCCATCCTGGCGGGTTTTCGGCGCTGGGAGGCACTGACGAATTCGATCTCCCTGGACATTTCCGACCGCGATCTGAAACGCGTTTATCAAGACATGTCGGAGATCGTGAAGGCCATCCTTGCCATCCCGGCTACAAATACGCACGAGTTCGCGGCGCAGTTCCTGGTTGTTTGCAGCGGCGACGCGATCGAATACCAGCGGGCGGCCCAACAGCTCCATGCCCATGCGCAGAGCATTGTCGGTATGGCGTGAGGGGGGCGCCGTGGGATGGCTCCGCAGGCTTCCTCGCCGTTCCACGTAATCCATCGCAAGCTCCCTGGAAAGCAATGGTGAAGCGGCGATTTTTATTGCGCTCGCCCCGGGCTGCTCTCTGGTCTCCGCCGGCTTTGATCTACCTTTAGCGCGCGATCGAAGATGGGTTCGCTTCATTTAATTGATGGATGAAGCCTAATATGAGTAGGTGCTAATAAATACTCACGTCCTATGTTTTGCAGAGACTCGCTGGTGGGTGGCCCAATATGACCAAGACGACACTCATTGCTATCGCTGTCCTTGCCATCAGCATCGGCTATGCCGAGGCCAAGGACAGGGACCGGCCGGTTTGCACCGCGTCGAGCCCGCTCTCCAAGGTTCTCGGTAACAAATGTTTGCTCGTCAAGGGATCGATGATCTATGGCGACATTGCCGAGCTTTCCCAGATAGTTCGTTTGGCCTGGTAGCCAAGGCGGCGGCATGTTTCGCCATCCTGTTTGCCCTTAAGGTCGAGCACCGCGCCGGTCGACTACAAACGCAAACCAGCTCCCTTTCGGAAGTGCTGGACGATTTGGGGCGATGGCGCCGGCGAACTCGCCTTCGTGGAAGAGCTGATTGCCAGTTTGATCTGATTTGACGCGGCCTCTTTGCGGGTCATTCGCAGGGGTTTGCCAAAGCGAGCATGGTTTTCCACCGTTAACTCTTTCGATCGAGTTTTCTTGCTGGCGCTTCGGTGACTCGTTTATTAGAGACTCCTTATGGAGCGACGGCACGCAATCCGAAGGGTCAATGATGGCCTCTGGGAAGTCTACGACATAGACAACAACAAGGTTGTGCGCGTGGGTGGAGTGCCCTTGACAAACTTGTTGGGTGAAGACGCGCTCGACGCGTTGGACCTGATAAGGGATGGCTTCCTGACCCCGGGCCAGTCCAGGAGGACAAAGGCCTAAGCAAGGTGCCAGTTCAGGGCGACTAGTCGGGCGGCGGAAGTTGCAATTCCTGATGCAAACGCTGATTGACAGCGAAAGCGATCGCATCGGACTCACGTTCGAAGGCTCTAGAATAGGTGTTGCCGTCCGTTGTTACGATCGTAACAACCCACTCGCCTAGGGATTGGCTGATTTCTACAGTTGGGGCCATGCTCCTGCTTCAAAAACTGACGGTTTCGGAATGTCTCACGAAGTCGACGCCCTTCATATTAGCGATCCTGAATATAATGCCATGGCTGGCTGTGATTCTCCAAATCGTGCGCAAGCCGAAACCGACTTTCGAAAGCGCCAAGCGAGCGACCTGACAGTGGCCCATCGCGGCTTATTGGAGCAAGCCGGCTATTGCTTTCGTCGGGCCACGCTCATCGTCCGGGGCGGGTCGGCGGGCAGGGTGCTGATCGGCCGTGTCGCCTGACATCACCTTTTAGACCCTGCGCAGCTTTGATCACGGCCTTGCGGCTGTTACCGTGTTTTAGGATCAACTCCCAGACCAGGTCCGCAGTCAAACCGTTCTCCGAAGCGAAACTTTCGACCTGATGGTCGTGAATAGCATCATGCCAGGCCTTATAGCCGCCCATTTGGGTCTCCGCTCCAGGCGCCGCATGGCAAGTATATGCGTCTATGCTAATATTGTAGAAACATGCGAACGAAGGACGCAATCAGGCCCATGGCGCGGTCCAGGAGGCCGTTCAGACGCTTCTCGACTGACTGGCGGCATACCGAAAGGCGGTGGTGAGGGTCCCGCCGATCCCGACGACGACCTCAACTGCCCCAGAAGCGACGGCATTCCAAACCTTGGATGGCATCGCGCTAGCCCCTTTCATTGAAAGTTGGATAGTCGCGCAGGAACGCGTGCGAAAGCAACATCACGACCGGAAGCGACGGGAGACTCGCAATTATTGCCCCAGACATAGCCCCAAAGGCAAAAGCGCAATTTCGCGCTCACGCAGACATCATAGCCAAGTGCTTGGAAATGTTTGGCTCCCCGGGCCGGATTCGAACCAGCGACCAACCGGTTAACAGCCGGTTGCTCTACCACTGAGCTACCGGGGAACGGATGCTCTTCAGCAAGTGGCGCAGCCTATAGCAAACACCTTTCGGCTTTGCAAAGAAGCATTTCGCTTTTTTCCGAGACTTTTTCGCGCGGCGGTTTCTCGCAATCGGCGGCGTCCGCCCTCATATTAGCCGTCTTGGCGATAGGCGCGGAACCGAAACGGCGGTCGCGGCTTTCGTAAACAGGCTTTTTCGAGCGACCAGATGGGCAGCCATTGCGATGACGGCAGCAGACGAAAACCGGATACCGGCACGAAAGATCTCGATTTTCGGGCGCGAATTCACCATGCCGCAATCGCGCGGCCTCAGAATCACGATCGGCATTCTTTTGACCATCGGCGGCATTCTCGGCTTTCTGCCGATCCTCGGCTTCTGGATGGTTCCGATCGGATTGCTGGTGCTCTCCTATGAATTCGCCATGGTGCGCCGCCACCGGCGTCGCTTCGTCGTCTGGTGGGAGCGGCGGCGTCGGCCGGATGGAACGACGGGTACCAAGCCGGGCCTTTGACCGTGCCATCCTTCCGCGTCGTCATGCCCTTGTTCGCGTTTCGGATATTGGCGAATCCGCTTTTCGGTTCCCACCTCTCTCCAAATCCTCGCGGATTTCCCTGAGAACGGCGGCAGCCGAGGCGAGACGCGCGCGGTCGCGCGGCGAAAGCCTGGCGGTGCCATCTATCGCAAGGCAGTCGATGGCATGGCGCAGCAATGCCTCGCATGCTGATCGCGACAAGCCGTCCCAGGCGTTCCTTCCGGTGTTCGGCGCTGCCGGTCGCATGGCGAAGTCCTCCTCGTTTCTCAACGGTGGCGAGGGCGTGGAGTTTCTCGTGATCTGCTGCTATACTTAATGATCGTCTAATATTCGCCGTGACCCACCGTGGCCACGGCGCTCGATGTGGAGGGTCGGATTCTTGCAGAGGAAACCGCGCGGAATGCGTGGTGGCCGCTTGACGCCATTTTCGCCGCAACCTATTGGAACCGGGTGGAACGCCGGGAGCAACGAGGCCTCGTGGCGGAGTGGTTACGCAGAGGACTGCAAATCCTTGCACCCCGGTTCGATTCCGGGCGAGGCCTCCAATACCCGGGCTCCCGCGCGCTCAGCGCCGGAGCCTGACGTTCTCATCGAAATGAACCGCGGTTCTGGCGCGGCAAGCGGATTGGTTGGAACATGAGCGCTGATTTCTCCGAGCTTCGCGTCAAGATGGTCGACGGTCAGGTTCGCACCACCGACGTGACCAGCGCCCCGCTGCTGGAGGCCATGCTTACCGTGCCGCGCGAGGTTTTCGTCGGCGACCGCCAGCGCGATCTCGCCTATATCGACGAGGACATCCGCATTGCCGATGGCGCCGATGGCGCGCGCTATCTGATGGAAGCATCGCCGCTGGCCAAGCTGATGCAGCTGGCCGAGATCAATGCGACCGATTCGGCGCTCGATGTCGGCTGCGGCACCGGCTATGCCTCGGCCATCCTGTCGCGGCTGGCGAGGTCGGTCGTGGCGCTCGAAAGCGATTCGGCGCTGGCGCAAACCGCGGCATCGACCCTTTCCGGCCTTGGCTGCGGCAATGTGACCGTGGTCCAGGGTGCGCTGGCGCAGGGCCATGCGGCCAAGGCACCCTATGACGTCATCTTCATCGGCGGCAGTGTCGAGAAAGTGCCGGCGCCATTGCTCGATCAGCTGGCCGAAGGCGGCCGACTCGTCGCGGTCGAAGGGCGTGGCAATTCCGGCGTGGCGCGACTTTTTTTCAAGGCTGGGGGGGTTGTAACCGGGAGAAGGGCATTTAATGCGGCAATTAAGCCACTACCGGGATTCGAACGTGAGCATGCTTTTGAATTCTGAATGATTTAGCCTTGCAGCAGAGGCTTTGTCATGGTCGCTTACATTTGAACAATCGTTGCTAATCCCAGACTGGGGGCACTTTGGGACCGAGTGACAGGGAACGAAACACGCCACTCCGGCTGCTCTGACGAGAAGCTGGCGCGGCGAAGTTCCCATGGAAAACGAATGAGGGATGTACTCGTGCCGTCTGTATCCAAGACCCTTTTTGCCGCCGTCCTCGTCTCCGCGACCGCGCTGTCCCCACTAACCGCGTCGGCGGAAACCATCACCGGCGCGCTCGCCAAGGCCTATCAATACAATTCCACGCTGAATTCATCCCGCGCCGGCGTGCGCGTCACCGACGAAGGCGTGGCCATCGCCAAATCAGGCTGGCGCCCAACGATTACGGGATCGGCTTCCATCGACTATACAAACACGCGCCAGGCAAATGGCGGCGGCAACTCGAAGCTGACGAGCGGCGGCTACGGCATTCAGATCAACCAGTCGCTGTTTGACGGTTTTCAGACGAAAAACAACGTCGCGGCGGCTGAAGCCCAGGTCAAGGCGTCGGTCGAGAGCCTGCGCAACAGCGAAGAGAACACGCTGTTCAGCGCGGCCACGGCCTATATGGACGTGATCCGCGATCGGCAGATCGCGGTGCTGACCGAACAGAACCTGCAGTTCCTGACCGAGCAGGCGCGTGCCGCGCGCTCGCGTTTCGAGGTTGGTGAGGGCACGCGCACCGACGTCGCGCAGGCCGATGCGTCGCGCGCCTCGGCGGTGGCCTCGCTCAGTGCCGCCCGCGCGCAGGCGCTGGCCAGCGCCGCAACCTACCACCAGGTGGTCGGCGACGAGCCGGGCAAGCTCAAGCCCGCTTCGCCGTTGGGCAGGCTGCTGCCGTCGAGCCTCGATGCGGCGATTGCGATCGGGGCAAACGAACACCCGGCCATTCTCGCTACGCAACATCTGGTCGACGCGGCGGCGTTCTCGGTGAAGTCGGCGGAGGGCGCGCTGTTGCCGCAACTGTCGGCGTCGGCCGGCATCTCGGAAAACTACCGCAAGGCCATTCCAGACATCTCGGGCACCAACGGCAATTCGACCTCGGCGAATATCGGCGCGACGCTGACCATTCCGATCTATTCGGGCGGGCGGACCTCGGCGGTCGTTCGGCAGAACAAGGAATCGCTTGGCCAGGCCCGCATCCAGGTCGACGTCAGCCGCGACCAGGTTCGCCAGGCCGTTGCCACGGCATGGTCGCAATACACCGCCGCGCAGCAGAGCGTCTCGGCCAACAGGCAGGTGATCGATGCCGCTCAACTGGCGCTGAACGGCGTCATCGAAGAGCGCAATGTCGGCCAGAGGACCACGCTCGACGTCCTCAACGCGCAGGCCGCCGTCATCACCGCGAAGATCAACCAGGCCAATTCCGAACACGATGTGGTGGTGGCGAGCTATGCCATCCTGTCGGCGATGGGTCGCCTGTCGGTCGACCGGCTTGCCTTGCAGGTCACCAAGTACAAGCCCGAAGAGCACTACAACGCCGTCAAGGACAAATGGATCGGCCTGCGCACGCCGGACGGCCGCTAAGCGCCGGCGGCCCGACTTATGTCGGGCCAGTCCGAGCGCAACCTTGCTTGAAAACCGGTTCTGCTTCGGAATTGCGCCTGTCTCTTTGCACTTGCGCGATTCCGAAGGGAGCGCGCGGCGCGCTTTCCCCAGGAAACCCGTTTTCACACTTTTCCCGGAATTGCTTCTAATCTGTTGAAATCCCACATGTCCCCAGATTGGGGATTCTCGTGCCGCGATGCGTCGGTTACGCTGTCGCCATGATTCGAATCCGGCTTCTGCCGGAGCGAAAGAACTAACAGGTCACAAGGGCGGCGGATGTGACGATGGCAACGGCAAGCAGCGCACAGCGCGAACCTTCCATGGAAGAGATACTGGCTTCCATCAGGAGGATCATCGAGGACAGCGACAACGGTCGCAAGCAGTCGGGCGAGGCCGAAGAGCTGCGGCAGGATCTGGAGCCGTCGCCGGGCGAGGCTCCCGCCGCCGATGTCGATGCATTTCGCGCCGAGCTGCATGCAGCCCCCGAAAACAGAAAGCCGGGCGCGCTCGCGGAAATCCAGCCGCCTTCGCCCGAGCCGGTGATCGCGCGCGTGGAATCGCAGACGCGCGCCGATCCCGTGCCGCTCAAGCCGTCGATGACGCTTGCCGAGGTCAGCGCCAGGATCGCCGCCGAGCCGGCGCCCGCCGCCACGACCGAAGCGCCGGCCGCCCCGCAGGCCAGCGCGACAAGCGATGCCATCGTTGCCGATTGGCGGCGCGAGATCGCGGCGGTCGGGGAGCAGGCGAAAGCGATCCGCAAGCCGGTCGCCCAACCCGAGACGCCGACGAGCGAACCGGTGGTGGAGGCTGCGTTCGAACGGCCGTCTTCGAGCGAGGCTCCTGCAGACGCCGCTCAGGCGTGGGCGGCGGCGAGCGATGGGCCCGCGGCGCGCCCGGCAATCCTTTCCGAACATGCGGGCCGGCAGGTCGCGGCGGCCTTCGGCGAGCTGTCCGACGCCTTTGCCAGCCGCAGCAAGAAGACATTCGACGAGATGGCCGAGGAGATGCTGCGGCCGATGCTGCAGGACTGGCTGGACAACAATCTGCCGACGCTGGTCGAGCGCCTGGTGCGCGAGGAGATCGAGCGCGTCGCGCGCGGCGCGCAGTAATCTCCTCCAACGATCACTCTCGAAACGCCGCCCATGAGGCGGCGTTTTTGTCGATGAGGTCAGCCCGCGCTGGTCGCGAAGCAGATGAGGTTGCCGTCGGGGTCTTTGACGATGAAGGTGCGGGCGCCCCAGGGTTCGGTCCGCAATGTCTGGTGGAACGGGGCCGTGGCCGCCTGATACTCCAGAAATAGAGCCTTGATGTTGTCGACAACGATCGTCGCCGCCAGTAGGTCATCGGTCGAACTGGCGGCGAGTGGAGGCTTGTCGACATGGCGCAGGTTGAGCCGTGCGCCATCGCGGATGATTTGGGCGTAGAAGGGCGGCTCGCCATAGGTGTAGCGCGTCTCGAAGCCGAGCTTTTGCCGGTAGAAACTACAGGCCGCTACGATGTCGCAGACAAAGAGCTGTGGCTCGGCAAAGGCGAGATGCGGTTTTGCGGCGTCGGTTGCTAAATGATCGGTCACGGTTTGAAGGCCTTCCTTCAGCGCCCGCCAGCTCTCGAAACCTGACTTCCTGGCGACGAGTTCCTGGGCATCGGCAAGCTTGAAGCCGTGATCGAGGATCTGGCCGTCGCTGAGATGGTGAAAACGCGGCAGGACCCATCCAATCACAGCGGCGACGGGATAATACCGTTCGCGATGCCACTTCAGATAGAGTTTGGCCTGTTTCTTGTGGTGTTCGAGGGTCGGCATGGGCGCATTGTGGGTTGAGGTGGCGTAGGCGGGCAATGCCCCTCCGGCTGGAAGCCGATGCGCCCTACTGCAGCGCCCGCACCGTATGGCTGAGACGGCTGGCGGTCAAGGTGCGAGTGCCGAGCGCCACGACCTTCCGTTGAAATGAACGCGGACACACCTATTTGCTTCTCATGAACCGAGGCGGCCCTTGCGGTTGACTTGGCCAAGACCTTCCGATTTACACCGAACCAGCAAAAATCCCGACAGCGCGGACCGTTTCCCCATGCTTGAAAAGACCTACGACGCAAAGACCGTCGAGCCGAAGATCGCCAAAGTGTGGGAAGAGGCGGACGCCTTCCGCGCCGGCGCCGGGGCGGAGGAGGGCGCCGAAGCCTTCACCATCGTCATTCCCCCGCCCAACGTCACCGGCTCGCTGCATATGGGCCATGCGCTCAACAACACGCTGCAGGACATTCTGGTGCGCTTCGAGCGCATGCGCGGCAAGAACGTGCTGTGGCAGCCCGGCATGGACCATGCCGGCATCGCCACGCAGATGGTGGTCGAGCGGCAACTGATGGAGAAGCAGATCCATCGCCGCGACCTCACGCGTGAACAGTTCATCGAGAAAGTGTGGGAGTGGAAGGCCGAATCCGGCGGCACCATCTTCAACCAGCTGAAGCGGCTCGGCGCCTCAGCCGACTGGTCGCGCGAACGCTTCACCATGGATGAAGGCCTGTCCAAGGCCGTGCTCGAAGTCTTTGTCACGCTCTACAAGGAAGGGCTGATCTACAAGGACAAGCGCCTGGTGAACTGGGACCCGAAACTTTTGACCGCGATCTCGGACCTCGAGGTCGAGCAGCAGGAGGTCAACGGCAATCTCTGGCACTTCCGCTATCCCTTGGAGGGCGAGACCTTCGACCCGGAAAATCCGAAAACCTTCATCACGGTCGCGACCACGCGTCCGGAAACGATGCTGGGCGACACGGCGGTGGCCGTGCATCCGGATGACAAGCGGTACCGACGTCTGGTCGGTAAGAACGTCGTGCTGCCGATCGTCGGCAGAAAAATTCCAGTGGTGGCGGACGAGTATTCCGACCCCGAAAAGGGTTCGGGCGCGGTCAAGATCACGCCGGCACATGATTTCAACGACTTCGAGGTCGGCAAGCGCCACAAGCTGCCGGCGATCAACATCTTGACCATCGAAGCCGCCATCAAGTTGAAGGACAATGAGGATTTCCTCGCCGGTCTCGATGCGACACCGGAGCGCCAGGCCGTCTGGGACGAGCTTGACGGGCTCGACCGCTTCGTCGCGCGCAAGAAGATCGTCGAACTGATGGAAGAAGGCGGCTTCCTCGACAAGGTCGAGCCGCATCGCCATGCCGTGCCGCATGGCGACCGCGGCGGCGTGCCGATCGAGCCGTTCCTGACCGAGCAGTGGTACGCCAACGCGGCGGAACTGGCCAGGCCGGCAATCGCCTCGGTGCGCGAAGGCCGCACCAACTTCGTGCCGAAGAACTGGGAAAAGACCTATTTCGACTGGATGGAGAACATCCAGCCCTGGTGCATCTCGCGCCAGCTGTGGTGGGGCCACCAGATCCCGGCCTGGTACGGGCCTGACGGGCGCGTCTTTGTCGAGAAGACCGAGGAAGAGGCGTTGAGCGCGGCGATCGAATATTACCTGGCGCTCGAAGGCCCGTGGAAGGCCTGGGTCGAGGACAAGCTGGAAAACTTCCAGCCGGGCGAGATACTGACCCGCGACGAGGACGTGCTCGACACCTGGTTCTCCTCGGCGCTGTGGCCGTTCTCGACTTTGGGCTGGCCGGACCAGACGCCGGAACTGAAGACCTATTATCAGACCGACGTGCTGGTGACCGGCTTCGACATCATCTTCTTCTGGGTTGCCCGCATGATGATGATGGGCCTGCATTTCATGGACGAGGAGCCGTTCCACACCGTCTATGTGCACGCGTTGGTGCGCGACAAGAACGGTGCCAAGATGTCGAAGTCGAAAGGCAACGTCATCGATCCGCTCGACCTCATCGATGAATATGGCGCCGATGCGTTGCGCTTCACCTTGACCGTGATGGCGGCGCAAGGGCGCGACGTGAAGCTCGACCCGGCGCGCATCGCCGGCTACCGCAATTTCGGCACCAAGCTGTGGAAC
This sequence comes from Mesorhizobium sp. WSM4310, assembly GCF_007003935.1. NCBI lineage: Bacteria > Pseudomonadati > Pseudomonadota > Alphaproteobacteria > Hyphomicrobiales > Phyllobacteriaceae > Mesorhizobium > Mesorhizobium sp. WSM4310. Next base: position 155,796 of record NZ_VFTA01000007.1, on the reverse strand, counting down.
GCGACGCGCTTTGCCGAGATGAACGAAGTCGCGCGCAACGACGATTTCTGGCTGAATGACGCCAAGCTTGCGGTCAACCGCTGGATCCTGACCGAGTTGACGCGGGCAGCGCGCGAGATCACCGACGGCATCACCTCATACCGCTTCAACGAAGCGGCAGGAGCTGCCTACCGTTTCGTCTGGAACCTGTTCTGCGACTGGTATCTGGAACTCTTGAAGCCGGTGTTCATGGGCACGGACGAGGCGGCCAAGGCCGAGAGCCGCGCCTGCGTCGCCTTCGTGCTCGACGAAATCTACAAGCTCCTGCATCCGATGATGCCGTTCATGACGGAAGAGCTGTGGGCGCAGACGGCGGGCGAGGGCAAGGAGCGCGATTCGCTGTTGTGTCACGCCGCCTGGCCGTCGCCGGACTTCGAGGACGCGGATGCCGCCGCCGACATCAACTGGCTGGTCGACCTGGTGTCCGGCATCCGCTCGGTGCGCTCCGAGATGAACGTGCCGCCGGCGGCGATCGCGCCGCTGGTCGTGGTCGGCGCCAATGATGTGACGCGCGAGCGGCTGGTTCGCGAGGACTCGGCGATCAAGCGGCTGGCCCGCGTCGGCGACATCTCGTTGGCCGAGGCGGCGCCCAAGGGCGCGGCGCAGATCGTCCTCAACGAGGCGACGATCTGCTTGCCCCTCGGCAGCCTGATCGATCTCGCCGCCGAGGCTGCCCGGCTGCAGAAGGAACTGGCCAAGGTGACCGAGGAGATAGCGCGCCTGCACAAGAAGCTGTCGAATGAAAGATTCGTCGCCAGCGCGCCGGCCGAGATCGTCGACGCCGAGCGCGAAAAGCTCGCCGAATATCGCGACGCGCAGGACAAGCTCTCGGTGGCGTTGACCAGGGTTCGCGATGCCGGTTGAGGATAGATTCGCTGGACTTTAGCCGTCTCTAAAATGACGGCCCTTTTTGCCTCGAAAGTAGGCATTCCGTTGCGTTAATTTTGACGTAAACGGAAGTTTTAGCCCCATTGTTGCCATAATGTAACAATGGGGCCGAAAGCCCGTGAAAAGAGCTATTTTTAAGCCTTTTGGAACGAATCTTCCCCATTTTTCGGTCGGATAAGCACGCGTCTGGCCGTTTTTCGGCCTTGCGGTGCCTATCCGCATTTTGTCGGAAATGCGTTTGGCAAGCATGTACATGTACGCTCCAAGAATTCGTTATTGCACCGTTAACCCGAATTGGTTCTAGCTTGATGCACTCGAATTCGGGGAGGACATTCATGACTATTGTGCGACTGAAAGCACTGCTGGGGGCAGGGTGCTTTTCGCTGGCTTTGATCGGGACGGCGATGAGTTCGGCGCATGCCGGCGGCATTGAGCGTGGCGGCTACGATATCGATCTTCTGTTCGATCCGGCGCCGTTCGCAACGGAAGCGGAATCGACTTATGTTATGCCGCAGCGCAAGCTCAAGAATGCGGTGGATACCAACCCGCTCGACGGCAATTTGACATTCCTGGGCAGCACGGCGAAGGACAGCGAGAGCTACTGGGTGCCGCGCATCGGCGTCAAGGCGCAGATCGTTCAGGGTGTCGACTGTATGTTCGACTATTCCCAGCCTTGGGGCGCGCACACCAACCCGGGTCTGTGGGCCGGCGCCGAATCCAACATGGAAACCGATATCAAGAGCAACAACTACGCGACGACTTGCTCCTACAAGATGGATGCCGGCAAAGGCCAGATTCGCTTCATCGGCGGCGTGTATTACCAGGAAGTCTACGGTTTCAAGAAAGACCTGGTGTCGCCGTTGGTACCGGGTTTCCAGGGCACCGGTCAGGTTGATCTCAAAGGGACCGGCTGGGGCTGGCGCGCCGGCCTTGCCTATGAAATCCCTGACATCGCGCTGCGCGCCAGCCTCGTCTACAATTCGCGGGTCAAGCTCGATAATATCTCGGGCACGCTGGACCTGACGCATGTCGGCAGTGTCGTGCTGCCGATCTATGGCTCGACACAATACATGCCGGACACGGTCGAGTTTAAGTTGCAATCGGGCATTGCTCCCGGCTGGCTTGCCTTCGGCTCGCTGAAGTGGGTCAATTGGAGCCTGCTGCAGAGTGTTCCGATTTGCGTGGTCGGCACTCCTTCGGCGGCCTGCGTTACGGGTGATGCTCTGCATTCAGGCCAGATCACCTCGCTGGATCTGATGTATCGCGACGGCTGGACTGTCACGGGCGGAATCGGTCACAAGTTCAACGATCAGTGGAGTGCGGCCGGCCAGCTTTCATGGGATCGCGGCACGTCACACGGATATGGCTCACAGACCGATACCTGGACCGTGGGTGGCGGCGTCGCCTATACGCCCCAGCCCAATATCGAGGTTCGTCTGGCCGGTGCGATCGGCGTGCTGACCAGCGGCCATTCTGGGACAGTGAATGGCGAAAACGGCTATGTGGCCGGCAATGACGTCAGCTACGACTTCGGCAACGATCTGGTCACGGCAATTTCCGGCGGCATCAAGATCAAGTTCTAACCTTTTGAGAATTCGACAAAAAGGCCGGGCAATGCTCGGCCTTTTTGTTTGCAACCGACATCGTCGGTGCCTCCGGTATCCAAGCTGCGTTGTATATAAGCCGCACTGGGATCGCCCGCTGCGATTGTGACGTTTTGGCAACACTTTCTGAACAACCCCCGCGCTAGAAGTCAGGTCGGGGAAATTGCCCATTTCCCGCCATAAACCCGGCGCACCTCGAACCTGTCTCGGGACACGCGCCAAAAGGCTCGGCGACGGGGCAGGCCGCACCGCCCGCGGCAAGGATGAGAATGGACGCCAAGGTCATTTCAAAGGCTAAGCTCCCTAGCCGCTATGTGACTGTCGGTCCGGCGCGTGCGCCGCACCGGTCCTATCTCTATGCCATGGGCCTGTCGGCCGCCGAGATCGCGCAGCCGCTGGTCGGCGTTGCTTCCTGCTGGAACGAAGCCGCGCCCTGCAACATCTCGCTGATGCGCCAGGCGCAAGTGGTCAAGAAGGGCGTCGCCGCCGCCAATGGCACGCCGCGCGAATTCTGCACCATCACCGTCACCGACGGCATCGCCATGGGCCACCAGGGCATGAAGTCGTCGCTGGTGTCGCGCGAGGTCATCGCCGATTCGGTCGAGCTCACCATGCGCGGCCATTGCTACGATGCGCTGGTCGGCCTCGCTGGCTGCGACAAGTCGCTGCCCGGCATGATGATGGCCATGGTGCGGCTCAACGTGCCGTCGATCTTCATCTATGGCGGTTCGATCCTGCCCGGCAGCTATCGCGGCCGGCAGATCACCGTGCAGGACGTGTTCGAGGCGGTCGGACAGCACTCGGTCGGCACGATCGGCGATGCCGAGCTGCTCGAAATCGAGCAGGCGGCCTGTCCGTCGGCCGGTTCCTGCGGCGCCCAGTTCACCGCCAACACCATGGCGACCGTCGCCGAGGCGATCGGTCTCGCGCTGCCCTATTCCTGCGGCGCGCCGGCCCCTTACGAAATGCGCGACCGCTTCAATTTCGCCTCCGGCGAAAAGATCATGGAGCTGATCGCCAAAAACATCCGGCCGCGTGACATCGTCACGCTTAAAGCGTTGGAGAACGCGGCGACCGTGGTTTCGGCCACCGGCGGCTCGACCAATGCAGCGCTGCATCTGCCGGCGATCGCGCACGAGGCGGGCATCAAATTCGATCTCTTCGACGTCGCAAGGATTTTCGAGAAGACGCCTTACATCGCCGACCTCAAGCCTGGCGGCAAATATGTCGCCAAGGACATGTTCGAGGCCGGCGGCATTCCGCTCCTGATGAAGACGCTGCTCGATCACGGCTATCTGCATGGCGATTGCCTGACGGTCACTGGCCGCACTTTGGCCGAAAACATGGAGCACGTTTCCTGGAATGAACATCAGGATGTGGTCCGCCCGGCCAACAGACCAATTACCCAAACCGGCGGTGTCGTGGGCTTGAAGGGAAACCTTGCCCCCGAAGGCGCGATCGTGAAGGTCGCGGGCATGGCGGAGTTGAAATTCTCCGGCCCTGCGCACTGCTTCGATTCGGAAGAGGAATGTTTCGAGGCGGTGACGCATCGCAACTACAGGGAAGGCGAGGTTCTGGTCATTCGCTACGAAGGGCCGCGCGGCGGTCCCGGCATGCGCGAGATGCTATCGACGACGGCAGCGCTCTACGGCCAGGGCATGGGCGGCAAGGTGGCGCTGATCACCGACGGCCGCTTCTCGGGCGCGACGCGCGGCTTCTGCATCGGCCATGTCGGGCCGGAAGCAGCGGTGGGCGGCCCGATCGGCCTCATCCGGGATGGCGACGTGATTTCGATCGACGCCGTGAACGGCACGATCGAAGTGGCATTGTCGGAGGCCGAACTGGCGGCGCGGGCCAAGACATGGAAGGCGCGCACGACCGACTATCAGTCGGGCGCGATATGGAAATACGCGCAGACGGTCGGGTCGGCCAGGGATGGCGCGGTCACCCATCCGGGCGGTGCGAAAGAAACACACTGCTATGCGGATATCTGAGTTGTTGAGGTCATCTGTCCTTCCGGCACTGGTCGCTGCGGCGATCTTTGGCGCCGTGGGCCAGGCTTTGGCCTTCGATGACAAGGTGTTCGACGACAAAACCGGCGTGAAGCCACAGTCCAGTCCCTGGGCGGTGTTCCAGTTCGGCTTCTCCGCCTACAAGAACGGCCACAAGGAACAGGCCGCCGAAGCCTATAAATACGCCGCCGAAAACGGCCAGATCGGCGCCACCTGGAAACTTGCCCGCATGTATGCCGAGGGCGACGGCGTGGCGCGCGACGACTATGAGGCGTTCAAGTTCTTCTCCGAGATCGTCGACCAGGACGTCGAGCCCGGTTCGCCGGAAGAGAGCTACGTCTCCGACGCGCTGGTGGCGCTCGGCGATTACCTGCGCAAGGGCATTCCCGGCAGCCCGGTCACCGAGAACGAGGTGGCGGCCCAGGAATATTACATGCGCGCCGCCGCCAACTACCGCAACCCGAACGCCCAGTTCGAGATGGGGCAGATGTTCCTCAAGGGCGAGGGTGGCGTGAAGGCCAGCGTCAAGCAGGCCGGGCGCTGGTTCCAGCTCGCCGCCGAGAAGGGCCATGCCGGCGCGCAGGCGACGCTTGGCCATCTCTTGTTCCAGAGCGGCAAGATCGTTCGCGGCTTGGCGATGATGACCGCCGCACTCGAGCGCGCGTCGCCGGCCGACCAGCCCTGGATCCGCGGCATGCAGGAAGAGGCTTTCGCTGCCGCAGGCGAAGCCGACCGGCGCACGGCGATTTCGCTGGCCGATGACATCCTGACCAAGGGCACCACCAACGCGGACCAGTAAGGTCGTCTGCCGCTCTCCTCCACGGGGAGATCAATTAAGCGACAAAATCAATTCTCGGTTGGCTCCGTCGGCACCATGCTTGGCGCGGGCGTCGAGATCGGCGTGACATGCGGGTGCGGCGCCATCGTGTTCCCGGGGCAGCTGTCGCCGATCTTGGTCCAGGATGTGTTGTTGAGCACTATCTCGCAGCGCGCCAGATGGCTCTGGTCGGCAACCGTCAGGCAGGCGACCTGACCGACCGGATAGGACTTTCCATTGGCGAGACATTCGGGGGCGGCAAAAGCCGGCGCCACGGCGGCCGTGGCAAATGCCAAGCCGATCGGACACGCAAAAAATCGAATGGTCATGGGAACCCCAGCCGCCATGATGATTTTCCATCATGCGCCCGATTTGTGGCGATACAACGTCGTTGTGACAACACGAGGTCGGGGCGCTTCGCCGGCGGAAGGGTTCCCGGTCAGGCCGGCTGCAAGGCGAGGTCGATCGCCACCGGGACGTGATCGGATGGTTTTTCCCAGGCGCGTACATGCTTTTCGATCGAGGCCGACGAGAAGCGATTGGCGGCTTCCGGCGACAGCAGCAGATGGTCGATGCGGATGCCGTTGTTCTTCTGCCAGGCGCCGGCCTGATAGTCCCAGAAGGTGTAGGTGTCGGGTGCATCGGTGACCGCGCGCACCGCTTCGGTGAAACCGAGGTTGAGCAGCCGGCGGAAGGCTTGCCGCGTCTGCGGCTGGAACAGCGCGTCGCCCAGCCAGTTTTCCGGAAAGCGCGCGTCGATCGGCTCGGGAATGACGTTGTAGTCGCCGGCCAGCACGAGCGCCTCTTCCAGCCTCAGCCGCTCTTCGGCCCAACGCTCCAGCCGCGCCATCCATGAGAGCTTGTAGGGGAATTTTTTTTCGTCATCGATCGGATTGCCGTTCGGCAGATAGAGCGAGGCGACGCGCAACGCGCCCTTGTCGGTCGAGAACACGCCTTCGATGAAGCGCGCCTGCTCATCGGTGTCGTCGCCGGGCAGGCCTCTGATAACTTCGTCAAAGCGCAGCTTCGACAGCAGCGCCACGCCGTTAAAACCCTTCTGGCCATGGGTTTCGACATTGTAGCCCAGCGCCTCGATCTCGGCGCGCGGGAACTGGTCGTCGACCGTCTTGATCTCCTGCAGGCAGACGATGTCGGGCGCGCTCTCGGTCAGCCAGTGGGTCAGGTTGCCGATGCGGGCGCGAATGCCGTTGATGTTCCAGGTGACGATTTTCATGACGGTCTTATTCTTCCTGCGGCGGGTGGCGTTCCACCAGGCCGATCGTATTGCCTGCGGGATCCTTTAGGAAGGCCATCCACTCGCTTTCCCCCGGTGGTCCGAAGGTGCCTTCGGTATCGCGATGCACGAGCGCCGGTGGTGCGGTGAAGGGGACGCCCGCGGCTTTCGCCTCGGCGTGGAAGGCTTCGATGCCCGCTATGTCGAGATAGACTATGCCGGCCGGAACGCCGTCGGTGAACAGCAGCCTCACATCGCCGGCCATGATGAAGGCGATGCCCGGCGGATCGTAGCGGGCATGAACGGCCATGCCGAGCACATCACGCCAGAAGGCCAGCGTCGAATCAAGATTGCGTCCGGCCGACAGCGCGACCTGACGGACCGCGCCGATGGCCGGCATGCCGCTAGACGGAGAAGCTCGTGCCGCAGCCGCAGGAGGCGACCGCGTTCGGATTGCGGATCTGGAAGGACTGACCCATCAGATCGTCGACGAAGTCGATCACCGAGCCACCCATATAGACCAGCGACAAATCGTCGATCAGCACGGTCGCACCGTCCTTCTCGATGGCGACGTCGTCATCGTTGCGCGTGTCGACCAGGTCGAATTTGTAGGAGAATCCAGAGCAGCCGCCGCCTTCGACGGACACGCGCAACGCCGTCTTGCCGGCCTCGCCAGAGACAATCTTGGCGATCCGCCTAGCGGCGGCCTCGGTCATGTCCACTTTCATGGCGGTCTTGGCATCAGCGCCCATCGGCGTCACCTTGCTTTCGGTTTCACATGATAGGTATGAAGCGCAAGGGGCCAAGTCAACTGCGGCAGCATCAGCCATGACCAATGAGTTGGGCGACATCGGGTTCGGTTATCGGCCGCGCGCGGCCTATGCCACCGATCCGGCGCGCTCGCGCGGGCGGCTGTTCGACGAGGTCGAGAGCCCGACCCGCACGCCGTTCCAGCGCGACCGCGACCGCATCATCCACTCCACGGCGTTCCGGCGGCTCAAGCACAAGACACAGGTCTTCATCGCCCATGAAGGCGACCATTATCGCACAAGGCTGACCCATTCGATCGAGGTGGCGCAGATCGCACGTGCGCTGGCGCGGGCGCTGCGTGGCGACGAGGATCTCGCCGAGGCGGTGGCGCTGGTGCATGATTTCGGCCACACGCCCTTCGGCCATACCGGCGAGGACGCGCTGAACGACAAGATGGCGGCCTGGGGCGGCTTCGACCACAACGCCCAGTCGCTGCGCATCGTGACGCGGCTGGAGGCGCGCTACGCCGAATTCGACGGGCTGAACCTGACCTGGGAGACTCTGGAGGGCCTGGTCAAGCACAATGGCCCGCTGACGGACAGCAGCGGCAAGGGCCTGAAAGGGCCGGTGCCGCAAGCGATCCGCGATTATTCGCAGCTGCAGGATCTCGAACTCGACCGGTTCGCCGGCATCGAGGCGCAGTGCGCGGCGATCGCCGACGACATCGCCTACAACACGCATGACATCGATGACGGGTTGCGGGCAGGGCTGCTGACGCTCGACATGCTGAAAACCGTCTCGCTGCCGGGGAAGATCCTGGAGGACGTGCGCCAACGCTATCCCAGGCTCGATGACGTGCGCACCGGTCACGAACTGATGCGGCGGCAGATCACCGCCATGGTCGAGGATGTCATCGTTGCCGCGACGGCAAATCTGCAACGCGTCGGGCCGCGCAGCGCCGACGCGGTGAGGGCGGCGGGCGAGACGATGGTGAGCTTTTCCGCCGAGATGGCCGCGGCCGAGAAGGAGTTGAAGGCCTTTCTCTACAAGCACCTCTACCGGCACGAGGAGGTGATGCGGGTGCGCGCCGGTGCCGAGCAGATCGTCAGGGACCTGTTCGACGTCTATTTCGCCGACCCGCGCGCCATGCCGGACGGCTGGCGCGAGGGGCTGGACCGGGCCGAGGATCGCATCAAGGCGCGCAGCGTCGCCGATTTCCTGGCAGGGATGACCGACACCTATGCGCTCAAGGAACACAGGCGTTTGTTTGACCGCACCCCGGATTTGAGCTAGGGCGAGCGCGATTTTGCCGGCCAATGAGCCGGATTCGCCTAAACCGCCAGAGCAATACCCATGAACATCTTCGCCGATTTCACCGCGCGAGTCACAAAGGCTGTCGAAGCGCTTGATCTGAAAGACAAGGACGGCGTTTCGCCCGACCTTTCACGCATTGCCGTCGAACCGCCGCGCGACGCCAGCCATGGCGATCTCGCGACCAATGCGGCGATGGTGCTGGCCAAGCCCACCGGCCAGAACCCGCGCGCGCTAGCCGAAAGGCTGGCGTTGGCGTTGCGCGATGACAAGGATGTCGCCGCCGCCGAGGTTGCCGGCCCCGGCTTCGTCAATCTCCGGCTCAAGGACGGCTTCTGGCAGGCGCACCTGTCGGCGCTTCTGGGCGAGGGGCGCAATTACGGCCGCTCGACGATCGGCGCCGGCCGGAAAACCAATGTCGAATATGTCTCGGCCAACCCGACGGGGCCGATGCATGTCGGCCATTGCCGGGGCGCCGTTGTCGGCGACGCGCTCGCCAATCTGATGGCGTTTGCCGGTTACGAAGTGACCAAGGAATATGTCATAAACGATGCCGGCTCGCAGATCGATGTGCTCGGGCGCTCGGCCTTCCTTCGCTACCGCGAAGCGCTGGGCGACGACATCGGCGAAATACCGGCCGGGCTCTATCCCGGCGACTACTTGGTGCCGGTTGGTCAGGCGCTGGTCAAGGAGTTCGGCCGTTCGCTGATGCAGATGCCCGATGACGAGGCGCTGGCCATTGTCAAGGACCGCACCATCGATGCGATGATGGCGATGATCCGCGAGGATCTGGCGCTGCTCAACGTGCATCACGACGTGTTCTTCTCCGAACGCACGCTGCATACCGACAATGCCAGGAAAATCCGTTCGGCGATCAACGACCTGACGCTGAAGGGCCACATCTACAAGGGCAAGCTGCCGCCGCCCAAGGGCGAGAAGCCGGACGACTGGGAAGACCGCGAGCAGACGCTTTTCCGCTCGACCGCGGTCGGCGACGACATGGACCGGGCGCTGGTCAAGTCCGACGGCGCGTTCACCTATTTCGCCGCCGACGTGGCGTATCTGAAGGACAAGGTCGATCGCGGTTTCGTCGATCTGATCTATGTGCTGGGCGCCGACCATGGCGGTTACGTCAAGCGGCTGGAGGCGCTGGCACGGGCCATTGCCGGTGACGAGGTCAAACTAACCGTCCTGCTGTGCAATCTGGTCAAGCTGTTTCGTGAGGGCGAGCCGGTTCGCATGTCGAAGCGGTCCGGTGATTTCGTGACGCTTCGGGAAGTCGTGGAGGAGGTTGGCCGCGACGCCATCCGTTTCATGATGCTGTATCGCAAGAGCGATGCGCCGCTCGATTTCGATTTCGCCAAGGTGACCGAACAGTCCAAGGACAATCCGGTGTTTTACGTGCAGTACGCCTCGGCGCGCTGCCATTCGGTGTTCCGGCAGGCAAGCGAGCAATTAGCCGAGGCGAATTTCGATCGCAAGAGCCTGGCTGCCGCCGCGGCTTCGCTGACCGACGAGGGCGAGATCGGCCTGATCCGCAAGCTCGCCGAATATCCACGCCTGATCGAATCCGCGGCTCTTGCGCTGGAGCCGCATAGGCTGGCATTTTACCTTTATGACCTGGCTTCCAGTTTCCACGGACACTGGAACCGGGGTACGGATAATCCGGACTTACGTTTTGTTAAGGTTAACGACCGACAATTGACGCATGCCAGACTAGGGCTGGTGCAGGCTGTTTCGGACGTTCTGACGTCCGGCCTGACGTTGATCGGAGCCGCTGCGCCCACCGAAATGCGTTAGGTTTGACTAAAAAACCTGTCACCTTTTGCCCACATTGCGCTGGTAAGGGCCAACCCTGCGCGACGTCCATGGCGTCCGAATGAGTGCGAGTTCGGGAACAATAATGGCAGACAGAACCCAGCTGAGAGTAGCCGACAACAACGACATCACTGACGATGATCCGTTCGCGGAACTGACCAGGATCATGGGATTCGACCCACGCCAGCCAGTCAAGCCGCAGGCGCGGGTCGAGCCGCAGGCCGCTGTTGCCAGTCAGCCCGTGCAAGAGGACGATTTCGACATCGACCTCGAAAAGGAATTGATGGGCGAGTTCGACGCTGGCGACAGTGTCGCCGCTCCGGTTGTCGAGGCTCATGAGCCGGCATTCGAAACGGCTGCCACAGACGCGGCCGACGACGATCTTGCGCTGTCGCTCGACGACGATTTCCATCTGGACCTCGCGGGTGCCGACGAGCAGGGGCTCGTCGTCAGCCATGCCAACCCTGGCGCTGCCGAAGCCGCGCCGTCCGTCGAGCCTGCCTTCGACGCCGATTTCGACAATGCCGTCGCCAGTTCGCTCGAAGACGTTTCGCCCTTCGAGGACGACCTGCCGATGGAAGAAGAGCTTGCCGCTTCGCTCGACCAGGATTTCCACGTCGAGGACCATGCCGCCGAGATCGAGGACGAAGCCGTCGAGCCCCAGCAGGCCGTTGCCGAAGTGCCGATGGCTGTCGAGCCGGCCGCCGCGCACGAATTCGACGATGCGGTCGCGATTTCGCTCGAAGACGAGCTGATGCTCGACGACCATTCTGCAGATCAGCCCCATGCGGCTGCGGCCGCAGTAGACTATCCGGAGCCGGGGCTGACCGCCGCGAATGAAACCCCGGCGATCGCCGACGAGGATTTCGAGGGGCATTTCGACGACGCCATGGCGGATGTCGATATGGATTTTGACGTTCAGGCGGACCCGCCGGTGGCCTTTGATGCGGCGGAAGCGCACGAAGTGCCCGCTCATGCCGTGGATGCGATGGACGAGTTCTCGAACTCCGAAGCCGTTTCGGAAGATGATTTCGATCTGAACCTGGACGACTCGTTCGCCGAGGCTGCCGAAGAGCCGGTCGCCGAGGTTGCCGCTGCCGCGGTCCAGCCGATAGCTCCGGCAACGCCGGCAGCCGTCATGGCCGAGCCGGCGCCGGCCCCCGTGGCGGACGAGCGTAGCCTCGAAGACGAGTTGAACGCACTTCTGGGCGCCATGACGGCGCGCACGCCGCCGTCGGCCAAGGAGCCCGAGCCCGAGCCCGAGCCCGCCGCCGCTCAACCCGTTGCGGCTCAGCCGGCCGCTGCTCCCGTTCAGTCGTATGTTCCCGCGCCGGCAAAGGCCGCCGAGGAGCCTGCCGATCTCGACTGGGATCTCGACGAACATGCGACCGAGGATCCGCATGCCTCCAGCGCGGCTCACGCCGCCGATGCCGATCTCGACAATCTGCCGCTCGATGAGCTTCACGGCCAGGATCTGGGCGCGGACGCCGCCAATCATAGCGACATCGATTTCGACGATGATGCGTTCGACGCGGCCTTGGCCGGGGATCTCGATCCGCGCGACGAGGCAGCTTGGCGGCAGGATCAGACCGATTCCCCCGATTGGCTGGCCGAACGCTCCGCACCGACCGAGCCGACCCGTTCGTGGAGCCGCGTGACACCGGTTCCCCAACAGCCGGCATTCGCGGCGCAGCCGGCCGCTTCGATGACGGCAAGGACCGCCGCGCCTGAAATGGCCCCAGCGGCGGCTGTGGTGCCGCCCTACCGCGCGCCCGAGCCGGTTGCGGCCGCGCCCTATGCGGCGCCCGCATCCGCACCGCAGCCGCGACAGTCGTCGCGCTACGAAGAGATGCCCGATGTCGAAACGGTCGATGTGCCGGAGCGCGTCGTGGCGCTGGCGGACGATCTCGACATCCCGGAACTGCATTTCGAGGAAGATGAACCGGCCGCATCAGGCTATGACGATCTCGACGCAGAGTTCGCCAGCCTTCTGACGGAAATGAATTCGGTGGAGGTCGCGCCTGCTCCAGCCGCACCCGCAAGCAGCGCTGCCTATGCCGATGAATCCTTTGATGGCGGATTCAAATCGGCCTATCATGCGCCGGCGTACGAAGAACCCAAACCGGCTTATGGCGGGGTCAAACCGGCCCTTCAGCCGGAAGCGCGGACCTATGCGGCGCGGCCGGCGGAAATGCCCGCCCGTGCTGCAGCGAACACCGGCTATGCCGACGCCGCCGACGGCTTCGATCTCGACAGTCTGCCTGGCAGCCAGCCGGTCTCGCAGGCGGACGATTTCACCGTCGATGAGCTCGACTATGATCCTGAACTGGACGAAGCAATGTCCGTTCCGGGTCTCGGCGAGCGGCAAGCGGCCAGGCCGTCGGGCCGCCGTGGCCTGTTCATCGCGGCGATCGTCGGTGCCGTGGCGGTCGCTGGCGGTCTTGGCGCCTTTGCACTGTCTTTCGGCGGCAAGGGCGGCAGCGAAGCGCCGGTGATCGTCAAGGCCGACAATTCGCCGATCAAGGTCAAGCCGGAAAATCCGGGCGGCACCGTGGTGCCGAACCAGGACAACAAGGTTTACGACGCGGTGGTCAAGGGCGCGAAGCCCGCCGAACCGGTGCAGCAGAAGCTTGTCACCAACACCGAGGTTCCCGTGGATGTGCAGGCGAAGGATCCGGCCCGTGCCGCCGATCCTTCTGCCGGCCAGGGTGCTGTCGTCGGCGGAGCCGATGACGGCAATGCCGCGCCGACCGCCAGTGCGGCGCCGGCTGGCAATCTTGCGCCGACCGACAATGCGGCGCCAGCGCCCAAGTCCGAGGATCGCATCGCGCAGGTGCTGCAGGATACCGACAAGGGCAACAACACCGATGTCGTCGCCGTCGCACCGCGCAAGGTGAGGACGATGGTGGTCAAATCGGACGGCTCGCTGGTGCCGCGCGACGATCCGGCGCCGGCCGCGCCGCAGGTGGCGGCCGCTGAACCGAGCGATCCGGCGCCGCAGCACGTCGCGCCGTCCGCCGATGCCGACCAGACCGGCACCGTGGCGCCCGCCGCGGCCCAATCGGGCGATGAGCCGGCCCTCAAGCCGGCGGCCAAGCCGGCCAAGGCGCAGTCGGCCAATACTCCGGCCAAGGTTGCGATCGCGCCGCAGCGTCCATCCGACCAGCCCGTCGACGTCGTCGGCGAGGTCAAGCCCGATCAGGTCGCCTCCATCGACCAGGCAACGACGGCTACCGGCAGCGGTTCTTGGTCGATGCAGGTTGCTTCGCAGCCGACGGTGGAAAGCGCCCAGTCGACCTACCAGGATCTGCAGCGCCGCTATGGCAGCGTGCTTGCCGGCCGCACCGCCAACATCGTCAAGGCCGAGATAGCCGGCAAGGGCACGTTCTACCGCGTCCGCGTTGTGGCCCAGTCACGCAACGATGCCATCAATTTGTGCACCAGCTACAAGGCCGCCGGCGGCAACTGCTTCGTGTCGCGCTAGACGCGTTCAACCAATCAAAGCCGGCGCGGCCCAAGGTCGCGCCGGTTTTTTCATACGCCCAGCGCTTTTTCATGTGGAAGCATTTCGGGCGTCGGACCGCATGCATTTCCAGACGATTCCCTTTGGCCGCGCGAAGCCCTAGACTCCTGGCATGACCGAATCAAAATCCATGATCCTCGGCTGTGCCGGGAAATCGCTCACCCGCGAAGAAATCAATTTCTATCGCAATGAATGCCCGTGGGCCTTCATCCTGTTTGCCCGCAACATCGGCGAGACCGAGCAGATCCGCGATCTCGTCGCCGAGATGCGCGACTGTATCGGGCGGCCGGACGCGCTGGTGTTCATCGACCAGGAAGGCGGCAGGGTGCAACGCCTGCGGCCGCCGCTGGCGCCGAACTACCCTGCGGGCGGGGCGCTTGGAGCGCTGTGGCGCGACGATCATGAGGCCGGTGCCCGTGCTGCCTGGCTGATGGCGCGCCTGCACGCCTTCGATCTACTGCGCTACGGCATCACCGCGGATTGCCTCCCGGTGCTCGACGTGCCGATAGAAGGCGCCAGCGACGTCATCGGCGCACGTGCCTACGGCAAGGAGCCGCGCGCGGTCATCGAGCTCGGCCGTGCCGCCGCCGAAGGCCTGATGTCGGGCGGCGTGCTGCCCGTGATGAAACACATTCCGGGGCATGGAAGGGCCTTTGCCGACACGCATTTCGAGCTGCCGACGGTCGACGCGTCGCTCAGCGACCTGCAGCGGCATGACTTTGCCCCGTTCCGAGAGCTCAACGACCTGCCGATGGCGATGACGGCGCATGTCGTCTACAGCGCCATCGACCCCAAGAACCCGGCGACGACGTCCGGCAAGGTCATCGACGAGATCATCCGCCGCGACATCGGCTTCGACGGGCTCCTGATGAGCGACGACACCTCGATGAAGGCACTTTCTGGGGATTTCCCGACAAAGGCGGCGTCGATCCTTGCGGCGGGCTGCGATCTGGTCCTTCACTGCAACGGCGTTTTCGAGGAGATGGCGGGCATTGCGTCGCGCACCACGGGGCTTGAAGGCAAGTCGCTGGAGCGTGCAAAGCGGGCGCTGACCTATATAAGGAAACGCGACGCGGTAGAGGAAACCGAGATACGCGCTGAATTCGCCACCTATTTCGATGCGGTGGCCTAACCAAGGGAAGTGACAGAGGCAGTGGCGGAAACATTGGAAGGCAAGGCCGCGAAGGCCGCACCGATGGACCGCCTGTGGGCCGAGAATGACGATTCACGCGTCACCGGCGACCCGTCGCTGGTCGTCGATGTGGCCGGCTTCGAAGGCCCGCTCGATCTTCTGCTGCATCTTGCCCGCACCCAGAGGGTCGACCTGGCGCGCATCTCGATCCTGGCGCTGGTCGAGCAGTATCTGGCCTTTGTCGAGAAGGCGAGGGCGCTGCGGCTCGAACTTGCGGCCGACTATCTGGTGATGGCGGCATGGCTCGCCTTCCTCAAGTCGAAGCTGTTGATCCCCAAGCAGCCGGGCGAAGAGGGCGAGAGCGGCGAGGAACTGGCGGCCGTGCTGCAGTTCCGGCTGAAGCGGCTGGAAGCGATGCGTGATGCGGCGGCCCGCCTAGTCAACCGCAATCGCCTCGGCCGCGACGTGTTCGCGCGCGGCATGCCCGAAATGGTGATCATCGAGAAGCGCAACGCCTATTCGGCGTCGCTCTACGATCTCCTGACCGCCTATGCCCAGCAGCGGCAGAAGCAGGCGATCACCAATGTAACGATCGCCAGGCGTGGCGTCTGGTCGCTCAAGGACGCGCGCGACATCCTGACCCGGCTGATCGGCTCGCTGCGCGACTGGACGGCGCTGGACAGCTTCCTCATCCAATACATGACCAGCCCGGAAGAGCGGCGCACGGCGATCGCCAGCTCGTTCGCGGCGACACTGGAACTGGTGCGCGAGCGCAAGATGGATCTGCGACAGGACGAGGTGTTCGCGCCAATCTATCTGCGCGATCACCGCGCACCGGCAATCAAGGCAGTCGAGGTGGCATCATGAGCGAACGCGCCAACGCTTCGGTTATCCCCTTCAAGGTGGACGATGAGCTGGAAGGCGAGCTCGACCGGACTTCGGCCGAGGATCCGATGCAGAACCCGGCCGAGCGCCTGCATATTGCGGAGGCCGTGCGCATGGCGGAGGCGATCGTGTTCGCCAGCGCCGAACCCGTCAGCGAAAAGCAGCTTGCCGCGCGCCTCCCCGACGGCATCAACGTTGCTTTGGCCATGGCCGAGCTGCAGCAGGTCTACGCCCGGCGCGGCGTTAATCTGGTGCGGGTCGGCGACGCCTGGGCTTTCCGTACCGCCGGCGATCTCGCCTTCCTGATGAGCCGCGATACGGTGCAGCAGCGCAAGCTGTCGCGCGCGGCGCTCGAAGTGCTGGCGATCATCGCCTATCACCAGCCGGTGACGCGTGCCGAGATCGAGGATATCCGCGGTGTCGAGACGTCGAAGGGCACGCTCGACACGCTGCTCGAGACGGAATGGGTGCGCATGCGCGGCCGCCGCAAGACACCTGGCCGCCCCGTCACCTATGGCACCACCGAAACCTTCCTCGATCATTTCGCGCTCGAGGAAATCCGCGATCTTCCCGGTATGGAAGAACTGAAGGGGGCGGGCCTGCTCTCGGGCCGCATGCCGTCGAATTTCTCCATCCCGCAGCCGCCGGCCGATCCCGACTTGCTAACGGAAGACGAGGATCCGCTGACCGACATCGATCTCGAGGAACTCGGCCTGCTGACGCCACGCGTCACGGAAGATTGACCACTGGCGCTCTGTCCAAGCGCGCCGATAGGTCGTAGATGCGCCGATTGGTAGCGGGCCAGCGAGTCGAAAAAGCGTGACATCCGTCACCCTTTCATAAACTCTGTCGCTGTTGTGTTTGAATCCCAACGCGAAAACGCATAGATCATCGCCAGGGAAAACATTCGAGAGAGATTTGCTATGGGTTCATTTTCGATTTGGCACTGGATGATCGTGCTGGTGATCGTGCTGCTGGTCTTCGGCCGCGGCAAGATTCCCGAGCTGATGGGCGACATGGCCAAAGGCATCAAGAGCTTCAAGAAGGGCATGGCAGACGACGACGTCGCCGACGACAAGCGCACCGTCGAACACCGTGCCGACGAGACCGTTTCGGCCGTGAAGGAAAAAGCCAGCAAGAGCTGAGCCAAAAAGTTCTAGTCGGAACAGAGTGCCATGTTTGAAGTCGGCTGGACCGAAATGCTGGTGATCGCGGTCGTCATGATCGTGGTCGTCGGGCCGAAGGATTTGCCCAATATGCTGCGCACCTTTGGCCGCACGACGGCGAAGCTGCGCGCCATGGCCGCCGACTTCCAGAAACAGTTCAACGAAGCGCTGAAGGAAGCGGAACTCGACGACGTCAAGAAGTCGGTCGACGAGCTCAGGGGGCTCAGCCCCGTTGCCGAGATCAGAAAACAGCTCAATCCGTTCGAGCAGGCTGCGGCCGATGTGCGTGCCGGCGTCGACTCGGCGATGAAGCCGAAGCCGGCCGCCGATCCGGCAACGCCGGTGGCTACGGCGCCGCAGGCGTCCGAGCCGTTGAAGAACGGCGCGACGGAAATGCCTGGCGTCAGCGCCGCGGGAGCAACGCCGCCAACGCCGATTTTCCCGGCCATGACCGATGAATCGGTGGTGGTGGCGTCCACGGGACCTGTCGTGACGCCGAAGGCGGGCAGGAAAGCCGCCAAGGCCGCGCCGGCGGCAAAGGTGCCAGCCAAGGCCTCGACATCCGCGAAGACGGTGACGGTAAAAGCCGCACCCGCGCCTAAGGCGTCGACAAAGGCCGTGACGAAGCCTGCCGCCGCCAAGGCGACTGCGGCAAAGACCGTGGCGAAAGCCGAACCGAAGCCTGCGCCGGCGAAGAAGCCGGCGGCCAAGAAGACGGCTGGAGCCGCCAAGTGAGCGTTTCGGACAAGGAAAAGGACGAGATCGAGAAGTCGTCGGCGCCGCTGATCGAGCATCTCATCGAGTTGCGCCGCCGGCTGATCTGGTCGCTCGGCGGCTTTTTCGTCGCCTTCCTGGTCTGCTTCTTCTTCGCCAAGAGGCTGTTCAACCTTCTGGTCGTCCCCTTCAGATGGGCGACGAAATGGGCGGGTCTCGACCCGCACAAGGTCGAGCTGATCTACACCGCGCCGCAGGAATTCTTCTTCACGCAGGTCAAGCTCGCCATGTTCGGCGGCATGGTCATCGCCTTTCCGCTGATCGCCACGCAGATCTACAAATTCATCGCGCCCGGCCTCTACAAGAACGAGCGCAACGCCTTCCTGCCGTTCCTGATCGCGTCGCCGATCCTGTTCCTGATGGGCGCCTCGCTGGTCTATTTCTTCTTCACCCCGATGGTAATGTGGTTCTTCCTCGCCATGCAGCAGGCCGGCACGGACGAGCAGGTGCAGATTTCGCTGCTACCGAAAGTGTCGGAATATCTCAGCCTGATCATGACGCTGATCTTCTCCTTCGGCCTGGTGTTTCAGCTGCCGGTGGTGACCAGCCTGATGACGCGCGTAGGCATGCTGTCGTCCAAGGCGCTGGCCGAGAAGCGCAAATGGGCGATCGTCATCGCCTTCGTCGTCGCCGCCGTGCTGACGCCTCCCGATCCGATGAGCCAGATCGGCTTGGCCATCCCGACCATCCTGCTCTACGAGGTCGCCATCTGGTCGTCCCGGCTGATCGAGCGCAGCCAGGAGCGCGAGCGCCTGGCGCGTGAGAAGCAGGAAGCCGGGGAGACCGTGGCCGACAAGACACCGGACGAGCCTCCGGCGTCGGCTGCCTCGTAAGACCTCAGCGGCGGCGGAAAACGACAAGCGCCGCCCAGCCTCATCTTGCATCGGTCAAGGATGCGGTTTACGCCCTCGGAGCTTAGCTCAGGAGCGTTCAAACCATGCTTGACATCAAATGGATTCGCGACAACCCGAAGGCCCTTGTCGAGGCTCTGGTGAAGCGCTCGTGGTCGGCCGGCGAGGCGCAGTCCACGGTCGATGATCTGATCGCCAGGGACGAGGCGCGGCGCGAACACGTCACCGAGCTGCAGACCAAGCAGGAGCGCCGCAACGCCGCCTCGAAGGAGATCGGCAACGCCATGCGTTCGGGTGACGCCGCTCTTGCCGAAAAACTCAAGGCCGAAGTCGGCGATATAAAAACCTTCATCCAGAATGGCGAGGCGCGTGAGCGCGAGCTCGACAAGGCGCTGACCGACGCGCTGGCGGTGCTGCCCAACGTGCCTCTCGACGATGTGCCGGTCGGCAAGGACGAACACGACAATGTCGTCAAACACATTGTCGGCAAGGTGCCGACGCGGCCGAACTGGGTGAAGGAGCATTTCGAGGTCGGCGAAGCGCTCGGCATGATGGATTTCGAGCGGGCGGCAAAGCTGTCGGGCTCGCGCTTCACCGTGCTGAAGAGCGGATTGGCGCGGATGGAACGCGCGATCGGCCAGTTCATGCTCGACCTGCATACGACCGAGCACGGCTACGAGGAAGTGATCCCGCCGCTGATGGTGCGCGACGAAGTGCTTTTCGGCACCAACCAGCTGCCGAAATTCGAGGAAGACCTGTTCTTCACGCCGCATGGGGAGGGTAGGCTTGGCCTGATCCCGACCGCCGAGGTGCCGCTCACCAATCTCGTGCGCGAAGAAATCACCGCGCATGAAAAGCTGCCGCTGCGCTTCACCGCGCTGACGCCGTGCTTCCGTTCGGAAGCCGGCTCGGCCGGCCGCGACACACGCGGCATGCTGCGCCAGCACCAGTTCTACAAGGTCGAGCTGGTGTCGATCACCGACCAGGAATCCTCGCTCGCCGAGCACGAGCGCATGACGCAATGCGCCGAGGAAGTGCTGAAGCGGCTGGAACTGCCGTTCCGCACCATGGTTTTGTGCACCGGCGACATGGGATTTGGCGCGCGCAAGACCTATGACATCGAGGTCTGGTTGCCCGGCCAGAACGCCTATCGCGAAATCTCGTCCTGTTCGGTCTGCGGCGATTTCCAGGCGCGCCGCATGGACGCGCGCTACAAGGACAAGGACGGCAAGGGCAATCGCTTCGTCCATACGCTCAACGGTTCGGGCACCGCCGTCGGCCGCGCCCTGATTGCCGTCATCGAAAACTACCAGAACGAGGATGGCAGCGTAACCATTCCTGAAGTGCTGCGGCCTTACATGGGCGGTCTGGCAAAGATCGAAGCGAAGTAATGCGCATTCTTCTGACCAATGACGACGGCATTCATGCCGAGGGCCTGGCGTCGCTCGAACGCGTCGCGCGCACACTCTCTGACGATGTCTGGGTGGTGGCGCCGGAGCAGGACCAGTCCGGCTATGCGCATTCGCTGTCGATCTCGGAGCCGCTGCGGCTGCGCAGGATCGGCGAGAAGCATTTTGCCGTGCGCGGCACGCCGACCGATTGCGTCATCATGGGGGTGAAGAAGATCCTGCCCGGCGCGCCCGACCTGATCCTGTCAGGCATCAATTCGGGCGCCAATATCGCCGACGACGTGACCTATTCGGGAACCGTCGCCGGCGCCATGGAAGGCGCGCTGCTCGGTATCCGCTCGATCGCGCTCAGCCAGGGCTATTCCTATGTCGGCGAGGATCGCATCGTTCCCTATGAAACGACCGAGGCGCTTGCGCCGGCACTGCTGAAGAAGCTCGTCGCGACGCCGCTGCCGGACGGCGTGCTTCTCAACGTCAATTTTCCCAACTGCCTTCCCGAAGAGGTCGCGGGCACGGTGGTCACCACACAAGGAAAACTCGTGCACAGCCTGTGGGTCGACGAGCGCCGTGACGGGCGCGGCCTGCCTTACTACTGGCTGCGCTTCGGCCGCGAGCCGGTCGAGGGCAAGCAAGGCACCGACCTCCACGCGCTGCGCAACCGTCTGGTGTCGGTGACGCCGTTGCAGCTCGACCTCACCGCGCATGAGATCCGTGACCAGCTGAGCAAGGCGCTTGCATGAATCTGCCAATCGATGACCGCGAAGGATTTGCCGCTTTCCTGTTGCGCCTGCGCGGCAGGGGAACCGTGCCGAAGGCGTTGATCGCGGCTTTCGAGGCGACACCACGGCGCGGCTTCCTGGCGGCCCACTTCCACCAACTCGCCTGGTCCGACCGCATGCTGCCGATCGAATGCGGCGAGGCGATCGAAGGCGCTGACATGCAGGCGGCGGTGATCGCGGCCCTTGCCATCGAAGCGGGAAACCGCGTTCTCGAGATCGGCACCGGCTCCGGCTATACGGCGGCGGTGATGTCACGGCTGGCGGCGCGGATCGTCACCATCGACCGCTACAAGACCCTGGTCGAGCAGGCCAGGCAGCGTTTCGAGGCGCTTGGCATCGGCAACATCATCGTGCGCCAGGCTGACGGCTCCGGCGGCCTGCCTGCAGAAGGCCCGTTCGACCGCATTGTGGCCTGGGCCGCCTTCGACAGCCTGCCGCGCTTCCTGCTCGACCAGCTGTCGAGCGGCGGCATCGTCATCGCGCCGATCGGGCCGGAGGAGGGCGAGCAGGTGCTGGCCAAGCTCACCAAGGTCGGCAGCCGCTTCGAGCGCGAGGATATCGGCCTCGTGCGGCTGCAGCCGATCCTGCGCAGCATAGCTGCGGTCATCTAGGAGCATTGATATTCAGGTGAGACCGGCCTGCAAATGGCTGACACCTGCGCTTCCCCGTTCTACTGCGTCGCAGTAGAACTGTGCTCACGTACTGAAGTACGCTCCGCTCCGGTTCTCGGTATCAACCATTTTCGGCTCGGTCTGACCTGAATCTCAACGCGCCTCCGGCGCACTCGAATGTTTTAAGAAAATTTTCGTCGGATTCTAATGGGTTAACCGACCAGTAACATTAACGCGCTTTAATCCGATCCAGTTGGTGCAGCGTTTGTGCGGGTTAGTGCGATGCAACTCAGTGTTTTGAAGACAAACAGTCGCAATCTGGCGCGGGGCTGCGCTGTTCTCATGATTGCGGGGGCGGCCGCCGGGTGCAGTTCCCAGGCTTCGCGGTTCAACAGTGTCGACGACGTCTTCACTTCCTCGACCAACAATCAGCGCGCCATCATCAACAAGCAGGATGCCGTACAGCCCTATCCGGGCGATGTCTCGGCCGCGCCGCTTGACGGCAGCCACACGCAGTCGATCAGCCGCTCGAGCCTCGACCCGGTTTCGAGCCGGCCGTTGCCGCCGCCCGTTTCAGCCCAGGCGCAACCCGCGCCGGCGCTCGCGCCTGCCGCCAATCCAGTGCGTGTCGCTTCGGCGCCGGCCATGGTTCGGCCTGCTCCCCATGTCGACAGGACGACAACCGGCACCGTGGAGCCGGCCGCCAAGCCGTTCAAGAATGCCCAGCCCGACGCGCCGAAGGTGGCCGAGGCGGGCAGGCCGCACGCGACCGAGATCGTCGTCAGGGACGGCGAGACCATTTCCGGCCTGGCGGCGCATTACAAAGTGCCGGCCGATGTCATCATGAAGGTGAATGGCCTGAGCCCGACCAAGGGGCTGAAGACCGGCCAGAAGATCGTCATTCCGGCCTATGCCTATTCGAGCAAGGCCGAGCCGAAGGTCGCCGACGCCAGGCCGTTGAAGGACGGGCCGGCGAAGGATGGCAAGCACGACCTGCCGGCCACCGCGCCGGACAAGGTCGCCGTCCTGCCGCAGCAGCCTAAGCTCAAGGAAGGCAAGTCCGCCGCGCAGGTCGATGCTTCGGCCGCCGCAAGCCAGCCCAAGGAGCCCAAGCCGGCGCAGGTCGCCAAGGCAACAGGCGCCGCCGGCACCTACACGGTCCAGTCGGGTGACACGATGTCTTCGATCGCCAGAAAGACCGGCGTCGGCGTCGTTGCGCTTAAGCAGGCCAACGGCATGAAGGATGGCCTGCTCAAGATCGGCCAGACCCTGAAGGTGCCGGCCGGTGGAACCGCGACGGTCGCCAGCGCCAAGCCGGCAAAAGTCGATCCGGTGACCACGGCAACCACGCAGCCTCCGGCAAAGGCCACGCCGTCGGAAACGCTGGCATCCTATACGCCGCCGAAGAAGGACGCGAAGGTCATCCAGCAGGCCGAGGACGACGACGCGGTGGCGCCCGATGCCACGGGTATCGGCAAGATGCGCTGGCCGGTGCGCGGCCGGGTTATCTCCGGTTTTGGATCCGGCAAGGACGGCGTCGACATCGCCGTGCCCTCGGGCACGCCGATCAAGGCGGCCGAGAACGGCGTCGTCATCTACGCCGGCGACGGGCTCAAGGAATTCGGCAACACGGTGCTGGTGCGCCACGAGAACGGCCTGGTCACCGTCTATGGCCATGCCAGTTCGATCGAGGTGCAGCGCGGCCAGAAGGTCAAGCGCGGCCAGGAGATCGCACTCTCGGGCATGAGCGGCACGACGGACTCGCCGAAGCTGCACTTCGAAGTGCGCAAGAACTCGGCGCCGGTCGATCCCTCGACCTATCTCGAATAGAACAAAAAAAGCGATTTTGCGGGCCGTCTGACCTCCAGTCCGGCCCGCCGGCTCAGCCCGTTCCGCAAGGAGCGGGCTTTTTCAGTTTGTGCAAAGCCCGCCCGCGCGGTTCACAGATGATCGCGGAGCGTGTCGGCGATCATCTCCTCGAGGCTGCTGGCCTTCACGCCCAGAAGTGCTTCTGTGTCGGAGGCATCAACCAGCAGGGGTTTCTCGAAGAGGTAGCGCATCTCGATGGCCTCATGCATGCCCAGGGATTCGATCTCAGGGGCGGAATAGGAACGTGTCCCTGAAACCTCTCGTCCGAGCACCGCCGCGGTTTTCTGGATGAGCTCCCGTGGTGAGGCGTATTGCGAGGGAACGTGAAACGCGCGTCCCCATTCGCCGTTGTAGCGGGCCGCCGCGACCAGCGTCCTCGCGACGTCCTTGGTGAAGGTCCAGGCATGGGTTGCGTCGAGGTCGCCAATGAAGGCGGTAGGCTTGCCCTCGATGATGAAGGGCAGCGCGATCAGTGAAAAATAGCTGATCGCGCCATGTCCGAGATAGTCGCTGGAGCGTATTTCGATCGCCGGTACGTCGGCACGAACCGCCCGCTGCCACATGATCGTCCTGGCGGTTCCCTTCCTCGAAGTGGGATCCAGGGGCAGGTCGGAGCGAAGCGGGCTATCGGCATTTTCCCCATAGCCATAGAGGTTTCCGAGCACGATGAGTTTGGCGCCGACCGCTTCGGCCGCGCGCACGGTGCCATCGATGATGGGGAAAAAGTCGATCGGCCACCGATCATAAGCGGCCATGGCACACATGAAAATGGCATCGGCGCCTCGGCAGATACGCGATAGTTCCGAGGCATGCGTGGCATCGGCCTGTATGGTCCGCACGTTCGGCAGCGCGTTCGAACCGACGCCTCGGCTGGTGAGAACGACATCATGTCCTTCCTCTCCAAGAAGGCGCGCGGTCTCGCGTCCAACCGGGCCCGCGCCGACGACAACATAGAAACTCATGGCAACCTCTCTTCCAAGCTTGATGGAGAGACGTGCGTACAGGTTCGCGGCATTGAAAATCGCGCGGGAATTGCCAAATCTTGAACAGGTTTCGCCACGAATCGAGAGAGCATGCGTCCACAATTCGCTCCGGCCCGATCCCCATCCGACGTCGCAATGATCTCCCGGCACATCGAGGCAGGTGTCCATCGTCTGCCGCGGGCGCCGCACCATCGTGTCATGGTGCATGCAAGCGCGGCGACACGCTCCTACTGCAATCAGGTTCGGCGCCATTTCGTCAGGCGCGCCGGCGATATCGACCTGGTACCAGCTGGCGAGGAGGGCGGTTTCGAGGCCGAAACCGCGTTCGACACGATCGAGATCGTCTTGCAGCCAGCCCTGATGGAAAGGGTAGCGGCGGAACTTGGCGGCAGGGCGCTGATGTCGCGGCTCGACACGCGCCACCTGCTTCGTGACCAGCGCATCGAGCATCTCGCTCGCGCGCTCCAGAGCGATCTCGATGCGGGCGCACCGAGTGGCTCTCTATTCGCCGACAGCATTGGCGCCGCGCTGGCGGTCAGGCTGCTTGGTGCCGATGATATGGACATCGAACGAACGAACCGCCTGTCGGATATCCAGCTCAAGCGCGTCCTGGAGCACATCGAGGCCGCTCTCCACGAGCCGCTCTCGATCCATCGGCTGGCCCGGGTGGCCGGCGCGAGCAGCTCGCACTTGCGGACATGGTTCAAGGTGGCGACGGGCGTCACACTGCATCGCTATGTGTTGCGACGTCGGGTCGAACGCGCGCGTGCCCTGCTGCAGCAGGGAGATCTCAGCACCAGCGAGGTCGCGGAATTGACGGGCTTCGCGCACCAGTCTCATCTGGCGCATTGGATGCGCCGCGAGATCGGCCAAACGCCGCGCGACGTGCGACTGGCGCGACGCCTCAATCCTTGAGCGGCTTGCCAAGCCGGCCGGCCAGATCCTGCGTGAATTGCCAGGCGACGCGGCCCGAGCGGCTGCCGCGCGTCGTCGCCCATTCCAGCGCCTCCGCCCGCAGCTGCTCGGGGTCGATGTCGAGGCCATGATGGCTGGCATAGCCGTTGATCATCTCGAGATACTCATCCTGCGAGCATTTGTGGAAGCCGAGCCAAAGCCCGAACCGGTCGGAGAGCGAGACCTTCTCCTCGACCGCTTCGGACGGGTTGATGGCGGTCGAGCGCTCATTGTCGATCATGTCGCGCGGCAACAGATGGCGGCGGTTCGAGGTGGCGTAGAAGATGACATTGGCCGGGCGGCCTTCGACGCCGCCTTCAAGTGCCGCCTTCAACGACTTGTAGGACGTGTCGTCATGATCAAAGGACAGGTCGTCGCAAAACAGGATGACGCGGAAGGGCGCGGCCTTCAGCAGACCCATCAGCTTCGGCAGCGTATTGATGTCCTCGCGGTGGATCTCGATCAGTTTGAGCGGCAGGTCGGATTTAGCCTTTTGTGATTTGGCCCGGGCATTGATCTCGGCATGCACGGCCTTGACCAGCGACGATTTGCCCATGCCGCGGGCGCCCCACAACAGCACGTTGTTGGCGGCAAAGCCGGCGGCGAAGCGCTCGGTATTGTCGACGAGGATGTCGCGGACGCGATCGACACCGCGGATCAGGCCGATGTCGACGCGGTTTACCTTGCGCACCGGCTCAAGATAGCCGGGATCCGCCTGCCAGACGAAGCAGTCGGCCTCGCGGAGGTCGGTTTCATGCACCGGCGGCGGGGCGAGGCGGCCGACAGCCTCGATCAGGCGGTCAAGTTTCTTGTTGAGGGCGTCGATGGTGCTGTCGGTCATTTCAGGTCTTCTGGCTCGTTTCCTGGGCAGGCAGGTGGGACACGTTCGAATCCGTCGGGTTCGAAACCTGTCCCAACCTTTTGTTCGAGCGTGATCTTTTCGGTAAACCGGCTCTCGCTTTTCGCGATCCTGCTCTAACACGGGCGAACAGGCCGGAAAAGCAGCCGATTTGGTCGGTCGCGCAGTTGCATTGACAACTTTACCGACTATATTCCGGCCAAATTTCAAGGGGCCGCCAAACTCCGCAGGACGGTTGGCGGCTGTTTTCAAAATTCAGGAGTACCTCGATGTTCGTGACACCGGCATACGCCCAAGGCATTGGCGGCGCCTCTCCCGATATGTTCATCAGCATTTTGCCGTTTGTCCTGATTTTCGTGATCATGTATTTTCTGATCATCCGCCCGCAGCGCACGCAGCTGAAGAAGCGCGGCGAGATGCTGGCGGCGGTCCGCCGCGGCGACACGGTCGTCACCGGCGGCGGTTTCGTCGGCAAGGTGACGAAGGTGATCGACGACAACGAGCTCGAGATCGACCTTGGTGGTGGCACCAAGGTGACGGCGCTGCGCTCGACGATCGCCGATGTGCGCGTCAAGGGCGAACCGGTGGCCAACCAGAACGCCAAGAAATAACCCAATTCAAGGCGGAGCGATCCGCGGACACGCTCTGACGGACGACGCCATATGCTGTATTTTTCGCGCTTCAAGATGATCCTGATCTGGGTGGCCGTCGCCATCACAGTGATCCTCGCCGCGCCCAATCTGTTCCCCGCCAGCACGTTGGCCCAGCTGCCGAGCTGGGTGCCGAAGCGGCAGATGACGCTCGGCCTCGACCTGCAGGGCGGTTCGCACATCCTGCTGGAGATGAACCAGAACGATCTGATCAAGGATCGGCTGGAGACGACGCGCGACGAGATCCGCACGCTGCTGCGTGACGCCAAGATCGGCTATACCGGCCTTGCCGGCACCGGGCGGACCTTGCAGGTGCGCATCACGGATCCGGCCCAGCTCGACGCCGCGAAAAAGGCGTTGAAGACCTTGACCGATCCTGTTGCCGCTGGCCTGTTCTCTGGCGGCTCCATCCAGGAAATGTCGCTGGATGATTCCGAGCCGGGTCTACTCAAATTCACCGTCACCGACGCTGGTATCAAATACCGCACATCGACCGCGTTGGCGCAGTCGATCGAAGTGGTCGAGCGCCGCGTCAACGAACTCGGCACCACCGAGCCCATCGTGCAGCGGCAGGGCGACGACCGCATCCTTGTGCAGGTGCCAGGCCTGCAGGATCCGCAGCGGCTGAAGGAAATCCTCGGCCAGACCGCGAAGCTGACCTTCCAGATGGTCGACCAGTCGATGCCGGTGCAGGACGCGCTCAAGGGGCGCCCGCCCTCAGGCTCCTCGGTGCTTTATTCCCAGGACGATCCGCCGGTTCCGTATCTGATCGAAAACCGCGTCATCGTTTCGGGCGAAAACCTCGTCGACGCGCAGGCGACCTACAATTCGCAGAACAACGAGCCGGTGGTTTCATTCCGCTTCGATTCGAAGGGCGCCGCCCGCTTCGGCCAGGCGACCTCGCAAAATGTCGGCAAGCTGTTCGCCATCATCCTCGACAACCAGGTGATCTCGGCGCCGCAGATCCGTGAACCGATCCTCGGCGGCACCGGCCAGATATCAGGCAATTTCACCGCCCAGAGCGCCAATGATCTCGCCGTGCTTTTGCGAGCCGGCGCGCTGCCGGCGACACTGACGGTCATTGAGGAACGCACTGTCGGACCGGGCCTTGGCCAGGATTCGATCCATGCCGGCAAGGTGGCCGGCATCATCGGTTCGATCCTCGTCGTTGCCTTCATGTTCGTTGCCTACGGCTTCCTCGGCTTCCTCGCCAACATCGCGCTGGCGGTGCACGTGGCGATGATCGTCGGCCTGCTGTCGCTGCTTGGGGCGACACTGACCTTGCCGGGTATCGCCGGTATCGTGCTGACCATCGGCATGGCGGTCGATTCCAACGTGCTGATCTACGAACGCATCCGCGAGGAGCGACGCGCCGGCCGCTCGGTGATCCAGGCGATCGATACCGGGTTCTCGAAGGCGCTGGCGACGATCATTGATTCCAATGTCACTTCGCTGATCGCGACAGTGGTGCTGTTCTATCTCGGCACCGGCCCGGTGAAGGGCTTTGCCATCACCTACGCCATCGGCATCCTGACCACGGTGTTCACCGCGTTCACCTTCACCCGCATGCTGGTGTCGATCTGGTTGCGCCGCGCCCGTCCGAAGGAATTGCCGAAGGCCCCGGTGACCTTCATTCCGCCGGGCACCAAGATTCCCTTCATGGGCATCCGTCGCTGGACATTCACGCTCTCGATCGCGCTGTCGATCCTGTCCGTGGTGACGTTCATGACCGTCGGCATCAATTACGGCATCGACTTCAAGGGCGGTTCGCTGATCGAGGTGCAGGCCAAGAGCGGCAATGCGGACATCGCCGACATCAGAGGCCGGCTGTCGGATCTCAACATCGGTGAGGTCCAGGTGCAGCAGTTCGGTGCGCCAAACGACGTGCTGATCCGCGTCGGCACGCAGGATGCCGGTGAAAACGCCGAACAGACGGTCATCGACAAGGTGCGCGGCGAGCTGCAGGACAATTATGACTTCCGCCGCGTCGAAGTTGTGGGGCCAACGGTTTCCGGGGAGTTGGCCAAGCAAGGCACGATCGCAATGCTGGTCGCGCTGGTCGGCATCCTGGTCTATGTCTGGTTCCGCTTCGAATGGCAGTTCGCGGTCGGCGCCATCGTTGCGACGGTGCACGATGTGGTCATGACACTCGGCTTCTTCGTCATCTCCGGGCTTGAATTCAACCAGTCATCGCTGGCGGCGATCCTGACCATCATCGGCTATTCGCTGAACGATACGATCGTGGTCTATGACCGCGTTCGTGAGGATTTGCGAAAATACAAGCGCATGCCGCTGCCGCAACTGTTGAACAACGCCATCAACGAGACGCTGTCGAGAACGACGCTGACCTCGGTGACGACCAGCTTGGCCCTGCTGGCGCTGGTTTTGTTCGGTGGCGAGGTGATCCGCTCGTTTACGCTGGCCATGCTGTTCGGCGTCGTCTTCGGCACCTATTCGTCGATCTTCATCGCGGCACCGCTGCTGATCCTGTTCAAGCTGCGGCCGCAGGCTTCGGCCGACGAGGAGAAGCCGGTCAACGGCGGCAAGGCGGTCGCGACCTGACGCGCGGCCCCGAAGGGGTGACGAAAGTGGTGACCGGCAAAGGCATCGTCATCCGCGAGGCGCACTTCCCCGGCCGCGCGTCGATCGAGGCCTATGGCAATGGCGGGTTCCGCTTTGCCGACATGTCGCATCGCGGTTCGCTGCTGTGCCTGCCATCCGGCATCCATGGCTGGGAGCCGGCGGACGCTTCAGCGCTGACAGTGGCGGATTTCGAAAAACTGCTGGCCGAGGCCGACAAGGTCGAGATCCTGCTGGTCGGCATGGGCAAGGATTTGAGGCCATTGCCCGCGGCGCTGCGAGCGGCGCTGAAGGAGGCCGGTATTGCCTCCGACCCGATGTCGACCGGGGCTGCGGTGCGGACCTACAATGTCCTCCTGGCGGAAGACCGCGCCGTGGCTGCCGCGCTCATCGCCGTCGAGTGATATGTCGCAAAATGCCAAAATCGTCATGGACGCGGTGCGCGCCGCCGATCATGACCGCTATCTGACGGTACTCTACGCGCCGGCCGACAAGCGCGATGCGCTGTTTTCGCTCTACGCTTTCAATGCCGAAATCGCTGGCATCCGCGATCGCATCCATGAAGCATTGCCGGGCGAGGTGCGGCTGCAATGGTGGCGTGACCTCATCGCCGCCGACAGTGACGGCGCAGCCGTCGGCCATCCCGTCGCCGACGCATTGAAGGCGACAATTTCTGGCCATCACCTGCCGAAGCCGGCCTTCGACAACATGCTCGAGGCGCGCATCTTCGATCTCTATGACGATCCGATGCCGTCGCGTACCGACCTGGAAGGCTATTGCGGCGAGACGGCGGCCGCGCTCATCCAGCTTGCCGCAATGGTGCTCGATCCCGTCGAGGCGCCCCGCTTCGCCGAACTGGCAGGCAGGGCGGGCTGCGCGCAGGCCATGACCGGACTGCTGCTGCTGTTGCCGCTGCACCGCAAGCGCGGGCAGTGTTTTGTCCCGGCCGACATTCTGGCGGCGGCGGGATCGACGCCGGAGGAATTTGTTGCCGGCGATGGCGGGCCTGGGGCGCGGCGTGCCGTAGCGGCGATAACAGCGCTGGCACGCGAACACCTTTCCGCATTCGAGCGGGGCGCCGCCGGGCTGCCGGCGTCGTTGCGCCCGGCATTCCTGCCATTGGCACTGTCGAGCGCCTATCTCGACAGGATGGAAGGCTCGCGCCATTCGCCGCTCGACGGCGTCGCGCGGCTATCCGCCTTGCGCCGGCATTGGCTGCTGGTGCGGCGGGCGAGCAAGGGCTGGCCGGCACTTTGACGTAAACGTCAATCGTGCTAAGGAGTCGGCCATGCCGGGAACTGTCGCTGGAGATGACAGGCCGGCCCGGAGGAAATCCATGAGCTTGCCCGTTCTGGTCGCGATCGTCGTCCTTGGCATTGCGCTGTCGGTTGCCGCGGTGCATTTCACCGGCGGCAGCAAGACGGCCACGCTGGCCGATCCCGATCAGGCGTTGCACCGTTTCGCCGAGGATTTTCCCGACGAGATGGTTGCAACAGTTCGCCTGACGGCGGACGCCAAAACGGCATTTCTGGACCTTGGACGAGGGCGCACCGGCATCGTCCACAGCATCGGCGACTGCTTCTTGACGCGCATCGTCACCGCTACGGACGTCTCGGTGTCCAATTCCGACGAGACGAACACAATTCAATTGCGATTGACGGACTTCACCTGGAAGGGCGGCCGTTTCCGCTTCGCCAATGCCGGCGATGCGCAGGCCTTGCTGAAAGCTTTTGAAGCACGCCATGCCGCCAGGGAGGCCGCGTGATGGACAGCTATGATTTTCCGCAAGTTACCCAGTTGGCCATTCCGTTCTTCGTCGCCGCCATCCTGATCGAGCTCTGGCTGGTGCGCACCGGCCGCGCGAAAGGCTCGTTCGAGACGCGCGACACGGTGACCAGCCTGATGATGGGCACCGGCAATGTCGTCGCCGGGCTGCTGCTTGGCGTCGTCTCCTACTGGGCGCTGCTGTGGCTGTGGCAGTTCCGCGTCTTCAATCTCGGCCTGTCGGTCTGGGTGTTCCTGGCCGCCTTCCTGCTCGATGATTTGCGCTATTATGTCTATCACCGCATTGCGCACCGGGTGCGCTGGGTGTGGGCCGAACACGTCAACCATCACTCCAGCCAGCATTACAATCTGTCGACGGCGCTCCGGCAGAGCTGGACGGGCCTGTTCACCTTCATGTTCGTCCTCCAGGCACCGCTGGTGCTGCTCGGCTTTCACCCCGCGGTGATTGCCTTCACCTTCGGCTTCAACCTTGTCTGGCAGTTCTGGATCCACACCGAGGCCATCGGCAAGATGTGGGGCTGGTTCGAGTTCATCTTCAACACGCCCTCGCACCACCGCGTCCACCACGCCACCAATCCACGCTATCTCGACGCCAACTATGCCGGCACGCTGATCATCTGGGACCGCATGTTCGGCAGCTTCGTCGAAGAGCTGGAAGAGGACCGGCCGCGCTATGGCATCGTCAGGAATCTCGGCACCTTCAACCCGCTGAAAGTGGCGTTCCACGAATGGATCGGCATGTTCAGGGATGCGTTTGCGCCGGGTATTACGCTCAGCGATCGCCTGAACTACCTGATCAAGCCGCCCGGCTGGAGCCATGACGGCTCGCGCGAAACTTCGGAGAGCCTGAAGGCGGCCTATGTCAGGCGCAATCCTGCCGAGGCGGGGAAGCCGGGATTGCCGATGGCGGGTGCCGAGCCGGCGGAGTAGCGTTACGCGCCTAATCGATCACCTTGAGCCGTACCCTTGAGCCGTCGGACAATTCGCTCAGCCGGCGATGAATATCGGCCATGCCTACGAACTGCTCACTCACGGGGACCACAAACATGTTTTCGACATCGAATTTGCCCTCGGCAAAGGCGGGCAAGATGGTGAAGCCGTAGCATTCTCCCGTCTTCGGCTTCTTGTCTGCGGCGCGAAGGCGTTCCACAAGCGGCGGGAGGAACCACTCGTCAACGAGATCAGTACGAAGCCTGATCATCTCCTCAAAATCCGCCCGATTGTGAGCCACCTGCTCGACCAAGCCCGTCCCGGTATCGAGCCAGTGAACCCCGTTGTTCGGCTGCTCGATAAACACGCCTCCAACCATTGAGCAAACAACCGGGTTCCAAGGCTCCGGTAAAAGCCACGACCACGCTTTTGCCGCCGCCAGCGCGACGTCCGGTTCAAGTTGGAAAGCGATCTCCGGCCAGGTGACGCTCATCGGACCTCCACCATGAAGGTAGAGCTAGATGGAGAACTTCTGCAACTAGTCCGTGAAGAACTCTACTTGATGGCGGCCGAGACCGGGGCAGATTGGAGTATGCAATTAAAGGCTACTCTGCCGCCTCTGCCCGCGCCGGCAAACCCAGCCATTGCCGGCAATCGCCCAGCGCGCGCGATGTGATGGCATGGCGCTTGGCAACCGTCTTGTCCTTGCCGCGCAGACGCTTGCCTTCGATCTTCACCGCTTCCACCGGCGGGAACAGGCCGAAATTGACATTCATCGGCTGGAAGGAGCGTTTGCCCGGCTCGTCGTCCGAAACGATGTGGCCGCCGGTGATGTGGTTGAGCAGCGCGCCGAAAGCCGTGGTGAGCGGTGGCAGGGACGGCGCATGGCCGAGCCGCTCGGCGGCGGCGAAACGGCCGGCGAGCAGGCCGATCGCGGCACTTTCGACATAACCCTCGCAACCGGTGATCTGGCCGGCGAAGCGCAGGCCCGGACGCGATTTCAGCTGCAGCGAGGCGTCGAGCAAGGTCGGCGAATTGATGTAGGTGTTGCGGTGCAGGCCGCCGAGGCGGGCGAAGTCGGCGTTTTCCAGGCCCGGAATGGTGCGGAAGATGCGGACCTGTTCGGCATGCTTCAGCTTGGTCTGGAAGCCGACCATGTTGTAGAGCGTGCCCAGCGCATTGTCCTGCCTTAGCTGGACGACGGCATAGGCCTTGACCGTCGGGTTGTGCGCGTTGGTCAGGCCCATCGGCTTCATCGGCCCGTAGCGCAGCGTCTCGACGCCGCGCTCGGCCATGATCTCGATCGGCAGGCAGCCGTCGAAATAGGGCGTGCCTTCCCATTGCTTGAATTCGGTTTTGTGGCCGTCGATCAGCGCCTGGACGAAGGCGAGATACTGCTCCTTGTCCATCGGACAGTTGATGTAGTCCTTGCCGGTGCCGCCGGGGCCGACCTTGTCGTAGCGCGACTGGAACCAGCAGGTGTCCATGTCGATCGTGTCGAAATGGATGATCGGCGCGATGGCGTCGAAGAAGGCGAGCGCATCGGCGCCGGTCGCCTCGGCGATCGACTGGGCCAGCGATGGGGCGGTGAGCGGTCCCGTGGCGATGATCGCCTGGTCCCAGTCCGCCGGCGGCAGGCCGGGAACTTCCTCGCGCTGGATGGTGATCAGCGGGTGCGCCTGGAGCTTCTTCGTCACGGCCTCGGAGAAGCCGTCGCGGTCGACGGCCAGTGCGCCGCCGGCCGGCACCTGGTTGGCGTCGCCGGCGCTCATGATCAGAGAGCAGGCCAGTCGCATCTCGGCGTGCAGCAGGCCGACCGCGTTGTTCTCGGCGTCGTCGGAGCGGAAGGAATTGGAACAGACGAGTTCGGCCAGGCCATCGGTCTTGTGCGCGTCCGTGCCGCGAACCGGGCGCATTTCATGCAGCACGACGGGAACACCGGCCTGCGCGGCCTGCCATGCGGCTTCGGAACCGGCGAGACCGCCGCCGATTATGTGTATGGGATTTTTGCTCATGAGCGCCGGAATAATCGCTTGGGGCGGCGATTGCAATTGCCGTGCCTGGTGCGGGCAAACCGCAGATGGTGAACCAGGCGCCGAAAACAACAACACCCGCCGGGGGAGGAGGTCCGGCGGGTGTCGTTTTGGGGGTCGATCCTCGGGAGGAGGTGAAGATCGACCGTATTCGTCATCGCCGGGGAGGAGGTCGGCTTTGACGAAATCTCTTTCGCGTTTTGAAAAGGGGCGAAACCCTTTGGAGCAAAATTCATTTTGCTCCGGGGAAACAACGCCCGCCGCGGGAGGAGGTGCGGCGGGCGCCGTTTGGTTGGCCAACCCTCGGGAGGAGGTGAAGGTTGGACCTATTCGTCATTGCCGGGGAGGAGGTCGGCTTTGACGAAATCTCTTTTGCCATCTTTTAAAAGCGGCAAAACCCTTTGGAGCAAAATTCGTTTGCCCCGGGAACAGCGCCCGCCGCGGGAGGAGGTGCGGCGGGCGCCGTTTTGGTGGTCAACCCTCGGGAGGAGGATAAGGGCTGACCGTTCGCTGGAGGTCGGGGAGGAGGTCGACCCCAGCGAAATTCCGTTAGATCGCCCGGCGGGCGATGATCTTGATTTCGTCGCGGACGATACCGAGATCATGCAGCTGGCGGTTCGAAAGGCGACCCAGCTCGGTAACCGTCTCGCGATATACGCGCCAGTTACGATAGTTGCGGATCAGGTTCATTGTCGTTCTCTTTTCGGAAACTTGTTCGGACCATTTGCGGTCCGAAAAATTAGACCGCCTTGCGAGCGACGTAAGGAATGTCGCTGCGGCTGATGCCGAGGTCGGTCAGTTCGCGGTTGCTCAGGCGGCTCAGCTCGGACACGGTGTCCCTGTAGCGGCGCCAGTTGCGATAGTTGCGGATCAGGTTCATGGTAGTTCTCGTTTCGTCTTTCTTGCGGATCATTCCGTTTGTGTACGAACTATAAATAGGCGGGCTCATATCGATTTAAAAGCGCTATGGCTGCATGGCAGCAATGCAAATTGTGCAATGCAACATTAACGCGCCTTCATGGACCTGACACAAAGAAGCCAGAATCGGAAAGTGCCGTGACGTCAACGGTTTGGCTGGTTCGGTTAAAAAAACGACCTAGCGGGGGATGCAGGACATGGCGGGCTATTCGACACGGGTCAGATCCGACATTGTGCGGTGGCTCCAGGCAGGCCTGATCGACGCCGCGACGGCCGACGCCCTGACGCGAGACGTCGAGGCGAATACGCGCAAGTCGCTGAGCTTCGGTTCGATCCTGGCCATGATGGCGGCCCTGCTGTTCGGCGCGGCCATCCTGATCTTCGTCGCTGCCAACTGGGATGCCATTCCGCGGCTGGCGCGGGTCGCGGCGCTGTTTGCCATCATCCTTGGCGGTTATGTCGGCGGCGCGGTGCTGAAGACGCGCGACCATGCGGCGATCGGCGAAGCCCTGTGGATCGTGGCGGCGGCTGCCTTTGGCGGTTCGATCGCGCTGATCGGCCAGATGTACCATCTGTCCGGCGACGAGGCTTCCGCGCTGGTCACCTGGGGCGCCGGAGCGGCGCTGGCGGCGGTCGCGCTGCGGTCGAACCCGCTGACCGTCGCTTCGGTCGGCATCGCCGACGCCTGGCTGTTCCTGAAGGGGTTCGACTATTACAGCCGCAGCGAGTTTCCGCATGCCTTCGTCGTCATGGCCATCGTGCTGTTTGCCGTCTCGTTCTGGACCCGCAGCCAGGCCGCGCGGCATCTGATCATCCTGTCGCTGCTCTTCTATCTCGTGCTGTTGGCCAGCAATCACGCGGCGCTGCCGGTGGCGATCCCTCTGGTCATCGTCTCCGCCGTGCTCTTCGCGGCTTCTGTCTTCGCACCGGAACCTGTCGACAGGGTCGTGCAACTCGGCGGCCGCTTGCCCCTGCATGCGCTGCTCGGCTTTCTTACCGGGCTGGCCATCATCCAGTTCGAACTGGCCGACGAAAGTACTTACAACAGCGGTTTCGCCATTGCCTCGGTCGTCGCGCTGGCCGGCATAGTCGCCGCCATCGTGCTGGCGGGACGGGAGAGCCGTGGCCTGCGCTGGCTTGCCTATCTCGGCTTCGCCTTCGAACT
This sequence comes from Mesorhizobium sp. WSM4310, assembly GCF_007003935.1. Classification (NCBI taxonomy): domain Bacteria; kingdom Pseudomonadati; phylum Pseudomonadota; class Alphaproteobacteria; order Hyphomicrobiales; family Phyllobacteriaceae; genus Mesorhizobium; species Mesorhizobium sp. WSM4310. The sequence continues at coordinate 119,467 of NZ_VFTA01000007.1, read as the reverse complement.
CGCCATGATCTATGTCGTGACCTTGCAGTCCATGCTCGACACGGCCGGCTTCTTCCTTGCCGCCGCGGTGCTGCTCGGCATCCTGGCGATCATCATCATTCGCGTCGAAAAACGCATGAAGGGTCCGGCAACGGGGGGAGCCACCGCATGATGACCGGAAAGAGGCTTGTTATCTCGGCGCTGGTGCTGGCGCTCGTCCAGATCGGCTTCCTGAGCTGGATCATCGCCGGCCGGGCGGCGATCCTGCGCAACGGCAAGGAAGTGCTGCTGAGGATCGAACCCGTCGATCCGCGCGATCTGCTGCGCGGCGACTACATCATCCTCGGCTACGCGATTTCGCGTATTCCGGTGAAAATGATCGCCAACATTCCCGCCGGCAAATTCTCCAGCGACGATACGTCGATCGTGGTCCGCCTGAAAAAGGGTGCTGACGGCTATTGGACGCCGACCACCGCCTGGTTCGGCAAGGCGCCGGCGCCGGCCGCTGCCGACGAGGCTGATATTGCAGGCCATGTCGCCGAAGGCTGGGATCTGCGCAGCGAGGGCATGACCATCGCGCCGGACTACGGCATCGAGCGGTTCTACCTGCCGGAAGGCGAGGGGATGGCGATCCAGAGCGACATGCGGGTGCGCCCGTTCGGCATAAGGCTTGCGCTCGCCAGCGACGGCACCGCGCAGATCAAGGCATTGGTCGACGGCGACAAGACGCTATTCGAGGAACCGCTATATTAATAACGATGGATGCCGGTTATCGGTGCGAAGCAAGACCAGACGCCTCTAAATCAGTGTAAGGCCTTGCCGTACAAGCGTTGCGGCAGCGCGGCACCGGAATGGACTCACTTTGTATCAACTGTGGTGCCCACCGGGAGGGGCGAGTGCCACTATGCGAAATAGCTGAACAGATTTTTCGCAAGAGAGTTCACTAACTCAGGATGGAGGACTCCGCTGGTCAACTCCGGACCCTACTCGTCTCGGCGATGATTTTGAGATAGGGGCCAGTCGATATGGTGTAGCTAAAGTCTGCTACGCCTTTGTCCTGCTTGTGTGTCGAGGGGCTGCGCACGACCCAGTCATACACGCCAGAAACCATGCAGCGATCGTTTGCACAGGTGACCACAATGCTGTCAATGCGGACGTTATATATGCGTTCAGGCCATCGCCGGTAATAGTTCCTCTTGTCCTGAATGATCGAACTCAGGTTCGTCAACTTGCCATAATAGTCGACGGTGCGAGCGTAGGACGCCTGAACTTGAGCAAGAGCGAAATCGTCGTTGTCGCCATGATGCTCGATCAGATCCTTGACGAAGGCGACCGCAGCGCTCTCCGCCTGTTGCCTTGCGTCGGGTGCAGGCACTGGCACGGGCGCAGGATCTGGCCGCGTCGACACCTGCGACGTATCCACGGGCGATTGGTTCGCTGCGACATTGGTCACACGCAACTCTGCCATTTCGCTGGCCGATAGGTATCTTATGTCATGCTTGTCATAGCTCGATGCCAATTCAATCAGCTCGGGGTCCACTCCCATCTCGACTACATAGGATGTGATTGCGGCCGTTCCGAGCTCGACACGGGCCTTGGCTTCTTCTCTGGAAATCCCGTCAGTCCATTTCAACCAAGCCCGATGAATGCCGATAGTACCTGGTTCGGCAACACGGTGGACGCCACCCAAGAAGGCCAGCGAGCAGGCTGAAGCGCACTGCAATTGGCGAACCTGAAGCGTATCCAACCCCGCCGCGCGGATCATACGCCCCAACCGAAGCGCGCTGCCGACGTTGCCGCCGGGGGAGTTGAATACGATCATCCGGGCCCCGCTGCCCGCAACCGCGTTGCTAAAGGCGTTCAGGGGTTCATTGTCTTTGAACTCTCCGGAAACAACAAGAAACGGCTGCTGCCCTGGAGACGAAACAGGCGTGTATTCTAGGGCCTCAACCTGAGATGTTGCCGCCGCTAAAATCGACCCTACCGCCAGAACTAGAGACAATACACGCACAAACTGACAGAGCCCCAACCTGCCTTCAGCCAATAAGAACCTGTCTACGTGCTATTTCAAGAGCCTTCTTTGAAAGTTGGATTTCGTGGGGGCCATTCGCCGAAAAGATTGGTGCAGATGAAGGACCCCCACGTCTTTCGGCGCCGGAACCTAAATCCAGGGCATCTACCAGTTCCGCCAAATCCGCATGCTCCGGCGACATTTGGATGCGCCACCGCGCGCCGGCCGGATCAATTGACAGCACGCTGTCGACTGATCAATCATTGCCGGACACCCCATGCGAAATGCACTGAGTTAGCCGTGTTGATGGCGTTGAGCCCAATCGGCGCGCTGGCCAGCGCGTCGTCGCCCTGGGAGATTTCGCGCGGGGCCGTGCCGTTGATGTCACGCGCCCAGCGCTGTCGCCCTGTGTGCCAGCGGCGCGGTGATCATCACTATCGATTTCAGCCGAACAAAGCAGGAGATTGTCCAGTGTCGCTCGAACTCATCAACCCCGATGATCTGCCAGTTCCAGAGATGTACACACAGGTTGTCGTCGCGACGGGATCCAAGCTGGTATTCATCTCAGGTCAGCAGCCCGAAGACATAAACGGCAAGCTGGTTGGGCATGGTGATTTTGCGGCGCAAGCGCGCCTGGCATTCGGCAATCTCGGCCGGGCGCTCAGTGCGGCAGGCGCGCGGCCCGAGCAGGTTTGCAAGATTACGATCTACATTGTCGACTACAAGCGCGACGAACATGTGCCGATCATCGAAGAAGCGCAGATTTCGCTGTTTGGAGATCACAAGCCAGCCAATGTGGTGGTCGGGGTGGCGATAATGTCCCCAGGCTACCTCATAGAGGTCGATGCGATAGCGGTCATTTGACGAGGCCATCAGAAGCTAGCTTCCGAGGAGACTCTTTGCATCTAGCGAGCTTCAGGTGGCCTGCGACCCGAAGCTCGCAGAGCGAAGGGTGGTGCGGATGAAGGGACTCGAACCCCCACGCCTTTCGGCACTGGAACCTAAATCCAGGGCGTCTACCAGTTCCGCCACATCCGCATCGCCCGGCAATCCCATGTAGCCATCATTCTGTCAATGTCGGAGACGAGATGTCAGAGACGAGATGTGGGCCAGGGCTGAAATGTTGGTTATTCGCCTAAGCGCGAAGACTGTTGAAAATTAGGCTCGCCTGTGACAAAAGGCGTGTCAAATGTGACGGGACGCGACGATCCGCTTCTACAGAATGTGATAAGAAGTAGGAAAAACAAGAACTTATTCACATTTTGGAACGCAGTTTGGGAGAGTTTGAGCCGTAATTTCGGTCAAATCGCCAGGTTCCGTACCAAAAGCCATTCCCGGCAAGAATATACCGGCAGGCTGTAAACGGCAGAGGCCGTGGCAGTCTCATTGGTGAAAACAAAGGTTTTACGATGCAGGTCACCGAAACGCTTAATTCCGGTCTCAAGCGCGAGATCAAGATCACCGTGCCGGCCGGTGACATGGAAGCCAAGCTGATGGCGAGGCTCTCGGACGCGCGCAACAAGGTTCGCATCAACGGCTTCCGGCCGGGCAAGGTGCCGGTGCAGCACCTGCGCAAGGTCTATGGCAAGTCGTTCATGGCCGAAGTGGTCAACGAGATCCTCAACGACTCCACCCGTTCGATCATTACGGGCCGCGGCGAAAAGGCCGCCATGCAGCCCGAAGTCATCATGACCGAGGACGAGAAGGAAGCCGAGAAGATCCTGGCCGGCGGGACCGACTTCGAGTTCCGCCTCAACTATGAGGTCATCCCGGCGATCGAGATCAAGGATTTCTCCGATATCAAGGTGACGCGTCAGGTGTTCGACGTACCGGAGGCCGAGATCGACGACCAGGTCAAGCGCGTTGCCGAATCGGCACGCAGCTATGAGCCGAAGACCGGCAAGGCCGCCGAAGGCGACCGCGTCAGCATCGACTATGTCGGCAAGATCGATGGCGAGGCCTTTGCCGGCGGCGCCGGCACCGACCAGCCGTTGGTGCTGGGCTCCAAGGAATTCATTCCTGGCTTCGAGGACCAGCTTATCGGCACCAAGGCCGGTGACGAAAAGCAGGTCACCGTGACCTTCCCGGAAAACTACCAGGCCGCACATCTGGCCGGCAAGGAAGCCACGTTCGACGTCACCGTCAAGGAAGTGTCGAAGCCGGGAGAGCTGGAAATCAACGACGAGACCGCCAAGAACCTTGGCTTGGAATCGCTGGAGCGCCTGCGTGAGATCGTGCGCGGCCAGATCGAGAACCAGTTCGGCTCGATGACGCGCCAGAAGGTTAAGCGCCAGCTGCTCGACCAGCTCGATGCCGCCTATTTGTTCGAAGCGCCGTCGAAGCTCATCGAGGCCGAGTTCAACAACATCTGGGCTCAGGTCACCCGCGACCTGGAGGCCGCCGGCCGCACCTTCGCCGACGAAGAGACGACCGAAGAAGAAGCCCGCGCCGAATATCAGCGTCTTGCCGAACGCCGGGTGCGTCTCGGCCTGGTGCTGGCGGAGATCGGCGAGAAGGCCGGTGTCACCGTATCGGACGAGGAATTGCAGCGTGGCCTGTTCGAGCAGGTTCGCCGCTTCCCGGCCAACCAGCAGCAGGAAGCTTTCGAGTTCTACCGCAGCAACCCCGAGGCGCTGAATGCGCTGCGCGCGCCGATGTTCGAGGAGAAGGTCGTCGACCACCTTCTCGGCCAGATCTCGGTCACCGACGTCAAGGTCAGCAAGGAAGAGCTGATGGCCGACGACGAGGACGCGGAAACCACGACCAAGGCGAAGCCCGCGAAGAAGGCCGCGGCCAAGAAGGCTGAAGCCAAGGCGAGCGAGGCCGGCGACGAGGCGGAAGAGCCGAAGAAGAAGGCCGCGCCGAAGAAAAAGGCCGCCAAGGACGCCGAATAAGTCCCGAGCTTGATGGAATCGACGAAGGCCGCCCTCGAGGCGGCCTTTTTCGTTGCGAAACTGCAACAGCCGATTCGCTTTGCGGGAAATGGCACTTGGCGATACCTGGCGTTGAGCATTATCTGCGCTGCTGTTGCAAACCGTGTGGTTCCTGGAGGGGGCGTTGAGCCTATTCTTCGAAAAGGGGCGTCCCGTCGCCCTGGCGCTCGTTCTGGCCTTCGCCTGCGATGTTGCCCAGGCCGGCGCGCTTGCCGGCGAGTGGCGCTTCGGAACGGACGATGATGGCCTTGTGACCGCTTCGCTTCATGGCACCAACAAGCTGATCACGGGTGGCGGTGCCTTGAGTTACAGCCCGGTGTTGACCATTGCCTGCCGGGCAGACGGAGAACCGCGCTGGACCGAATGGCTGCAGTTGAATGACGGGGTTTCGGCCAGCCGCAAGATCACCATGTCCGTCACTGTTGACGACGGCGGCAAGTTCGACGAGAGCTGGTCGGTCGGATCGCGCGGCCGAATGCTGGTGCGCGACGGCGCCGACGGCATCAAGCGCCTTGTTCCCGCAAGCCGGCTGTCGCTTTCATGGCGGTTCGGCTTGTTGTCAGGCCGCGGCCAGGCGGATTTCGACCTTGCGGGGCTCGAAGAGGCGGTTGAGCAGATCGCCGGAAGCTGCCGGACCGATCCGCCTTGAGCGTGGCTGGGTTCTAAACCTTCGCAATGCTTGGCTTTTTCTACCCGCCGCCTGGATTCCATGGTATGTTTGTACCGCAATTCCACTGGGGAGAGATATTCTGCCCAAGGCGCGATCGTCCGAGGCATAAATGGCGATCAGGGAGGAAATGCCATGCGCGCTATAGCGTTTTTTGCTGGGGTGTCCGTTACGATCTTCATCGCGCATCCGTCGCAGGCACAGGATGCCGCGGCTGGTGAGAAGGTCTTCACCAAATGCCAAGTCTGCCACATCGCAAACGAGGACAAGAACAAGATCGGTCCATCGCTGCACGGCGTCATCGGCCGCACGGCCGGTACTCATCCGGATTTTAAATACTCCGATGCCATGATTGCGGCCGGCAAATCCGGCGTCAAATGGGACGAGCCAACGCTGACGACCTACCTTCACGATCCCAAGGCCATGGTCAAAGGCACCAAAATGACGTTTCCCGGCCTCAAGAACGATGCGGACGTGGCCAACGTCATTGCCTATCTGAAAACCTTCTCCAAGTGACCTGGCCCCCTCGCCACCTATCGGTGGTCGTCCGAGATGTCGACTAGGGAAAGCCCCCTCAAGGATACCTCCATCCGCCTTTCGGAAGCGACGGCGGCCGATTTCTTCGCGCTTTTGAAGCCACGGGTCATGGCGCTTGCCGTATTCACCGCTTTCGTAGGCCTGATGGTGGCGCCTGGCGCGATGAATCCGGTCATCGCCGTGATCGCAATCGGTTCGATTGCGATCGGAGCAGGAGCGGCGGGGGCCCTCAACATGTGGTATGACGCAGACATCGACGCGCTGATGTCGCGCACGTCAAGACGGCCGGTTCCGTCGGGCCGCGTCGCGCCGGGCGAAGCTCTCGGCTTCGGCCTTGTGCTTTCCGCGCTTTCGGTCATGACACTCGGCGTACTGGTAGGCTGGCTTGCCGCATCGCTGCTGGCCTTCACCATCTTCTTCTACATCGTCATCTACACGATGTGGCTGAAGCGCTCGACACCGCAGAACATCGTCATCGGCGGCGCGGCTGGTGCCCTCCCTCCTGTCATTGGCTGGGCGGCCGCAACCGGCGCCGTCGGCATCGAAAGCCTCATCCTGTTTCTGATCATCTTTCTGTGGACGCCGCCGCATTTCTGGGCGCTGGCGCTGTTCAAGGTTGGCGACTACGCCGCTGCCGGCATTCCGATGATGCCGAATGTGGCCGGCCCTGCTTCGACGCGTAGGCAAATCCTTGTCTATGCCTTGCTTCTGGCGCCGGTCGGCGTGCTGCCTTGGCTCTTCGGATACACCAGCGGCTACTACGGAATCGCCTCGGCCGCATTGGGCGTCGGTTTCATCTGGCATTCATGGAAGGTTCTGGCCGCTTCCGAAACGGAGCTGAAACCTGCCAAGGCGCTGTTTGCCTATTCGATCCTCTATCTTTTCGCGATCTTCGCCGCGCTGCTTGCCGACACCATTGCCATGCGCGCGCTGATCTCAGCCGGGATCTGAGCGCAGATCGCCATCCGCGAACCGCTCTGGCCGGCCGGCGATTGCCGTGCCGAAGACGGCGCAGTGCCGTCACGATGGCAGCGCACAGAATCCCAGCAACAGCAGAATGATTATGCCAAGGCCGACTATGAGAAGCGTCCTTGCGTCCATGACCTTCGCCTTCGACCCAGTGCATGGTCCTGAGGATCGGGATCGACTCTGCTGCGCCGCTCTCCGGTTCGCAAAGGATCCAAGTGGTCCAGCGCCTTTACGTGCCTCAAAAAGAGACATGCGGCGCAGCATGAGCATATCGAAGAAGGGTTTCCAGAGCCAGCCATGCGGCCCAACAACGGGCGACAAGTCCCTCACAAGAGAGTATATTGGTGGCGGTGCAGGTCGCGGTTTTGCGTGGCCAGTCACGCAAACGTCAGCACCGCTAAATCGCGACCTTTCCGGACCCGGTCTGGAGGAACGGTCATGGCAAGCTTTCATGTGATAGCAGGCGCCAGCGAGACGCTGGAACATACCAAAATTCGAAAAATCTCTGTTTCCGACCTTTTTGACGCGCTCAGGCGGGGCGTCGATGATTTCATGGTCAAACCGTCGCATATCATCTTTCTCTGCCTGATCTATCCGCTCGTGGGCGTCGTGCTCGCCGCCTGGACTTCAGGCGCCAATGCCTTACCGTTGTTGTTTCCGCTGGTTTCTGGCTTTGCGCTGGTTGGCCCATTCGCGGCGATAGGCCTCTATGAAATCAGCCGTAGACGGGAAGCCGGCCTCGACACCTCCTGGAGGCACGCTTTCGAGGTCAGGAATTCTCCGGCGCTGCCGGCCATCGCGGCGGTCGGGATCATGCTGTTTGCAATCTTCATCACGTGGCTTTTGACGGCGAAGATATTCTACGAATATCTTTTCGGCCCGGCTCCGCCGGAATCGATATCCAGCTTCATCAACGCGATATTTGCCACGGGACGCGGCTGGACGCTGATCATATTGGGGCACGCCATCGGCTTTGTCTTTGCCGTGGTGGTGTTGTGCACGACGGTCGTCGCCTTCCCATTGTTGCTCGACCGCGATGTCGGTGCCTATGAAGCGATCCACACCTCGGTGCGTGCGGTCCTGGCGAACCCGATCGTGATGGCTGTCTGGGGGCTGATCGTCGCCGTCGGCCTGATCATTGGCTCGCTGCCGGTGTTCGTCGGGCTCGCCGTCGTGTTGCCGATCCTCGGCCACGCCACCTGGCATGTCTACCGCAAGGTTGTGGAGTCGCCCGCCAGACCGACGAGTTGAGGACGTTTTGCTTCACCGCACCGGCCAGAGCATTTTACCGTTTCATGGAAACGGTAAAATGCTCTATCTCTTTGTTTTAACGCAATTCCGGACGGAAAACCGATCACACTTTTCCTGGATTGCTCAGGATGCCGGTGCGGGTTTGATCGAAGCCGTCAGTAAGCCCGGTGGCTGAAGCGGGCGCGGTAAGCGCCCATCGTCAAGTTGCGGAAATCCTCGCCGCTGACATGCACCAGCGTTCTGTGGTCGCCGCCTTCGAAGTAGATGTCGGCGGCATCACCAAGGCTGTCATCGACAATCACCGGCACATCGTAGGGGGCGCCGATCGGCGGAATGGCGCCGGTATCGCAATCAGCGAAGAGCGAAGTCACCTCGTCTTCGGAGGCCAGTCCGAGACGCTTGTCCATGACGTCTTGCAATGTGCCGAGCTCGATCCTGTGCGTGCTGGGAACCACGGCCAACGCATAGCCGAGCTCGTGGTGAACAACGACCGATTTGGCCACTATGCTGCCGGGTACATGCGCCGCGATGGCGGACTGTCTGCTGGTGGACGTACGATGGTGGGCGACTGTGTCGTATGAAATTCCCTTCCTGTCGATAAAGTCCTTCAGTCTGGTAGCGATCGTCATCTTGGCCTCCCTTTGCCGGAGTTCGCGACGGGTGGGGAAACGAGGGCAGTCATTCTCCTTATGTCGTTTCCGATACTAAAATAGACCAGCTGCTGATGGTTCGAGGCGCGGCGGCAAGATCTGAATGCGGTTCGTGCCTCAGGGTCCGGCTCCGAAAAATGCCAGCCGGGTGAAAAGCGTGTAGTCGGCTTCGAAGACCATCATTGTCACGAACACCAGCACCAGTATCGGCGGCAGGATGATCGCATAGGCCAGCGCCAGTCGTTCCCAGGCCATGTGCATGAAGACAGCGACGATCAGCCCTGCCTTGAGGATCATGAAGATCAGGATCAGCGACCATCTGAGATAGCCGTGGAGGCCGAAATAGTCGACCAGGTAGGAACAGGTGCTGAGGATGAACAGCCACGCCCAGACCACCAGATAGAGCTTGATCGGATGTTGCTGATGCACGTCGGCACGGGCGACGGCCGCCGGCGCTGCCGCATGAAGTGCGTGTTGTCCTAGGCCGTTTGCGGTTGCTTCAGCCATGTCTGCCTCTCACCAAAGATAGAAGAATGCGAAGATGAACACCCAGACCAGATCGACGAAGTGCCAGTACAACCCCATGATCTCGACATTCTCGTAGCGGCCGGTGCGGCTGGTGAAGAAGCCGCGCCGTCCGAGGTCGTAGTCTCCGCGCCAGACTTTGCGCGCCACGATGATCAGGAAGATCACACCAATCGTCACATGCGTGCCGTGGAAACCGGTGATCATGAAGAAACACGACCCGAATTGTGCGGCACCCCAGGGATTACCCCAGGGTCGCACCCCTTCAGTGATCAGCTTTGTCCATTCGAAGGCTTGCATGCCGACAAAGGTCGCGCCGAGTGCCGCGGTCAGAAGCATGAGGATGGCCGTCTTGCGGCGGTCGTGGCGATAGCCGAAGTTGACCGCCATGGCCATTGTTCCGCTGCTGGAGATCAGCACGAAGGTCATGATGGCAATAAGGATCAGCGGGATATCCGAGCCGCCGATACGAAGCGCAAAGACCTCGCTCGGATTGGGCCACGGCACCCGTGTCGAAATGCGCGCGGTCATGTAGGAGAGCAGGAAGCAGCCGAAGATGAAGGTGTCGCTGAGCAGGAATATCCACATCATGGCCTTGCCCCAGGACACGTTCTTGAACGCACGCTGATCCGAGGACCAATCGGCGGCAATGCCTCGCCAGCCTGTAGGCCGTGGCTCCGTATGGCCGATATGTGTCAGTGTCTCTGCCATCCGCTTGATCCCCTTTAGGTCAGCAACTCCCGGCAAATGTCGATGAACGTCGCGGCCCAGCCGGCCAGCAACGCGAAGATGGCAAGCCAGACGAAGAGCAGGAAATGCCAGTACATGGCGCATAGTTCCACGCCGAGGCGAAGCCGTTCCGGCCGCGCTCCAGTCCAGGCGCTCGTGGTCGTCCTGCCCAGACCCACCAGCCCTCCCAAGACGTGCAGGCCATGCATGCCGGTTATCAGGTAAAAGAAGCTGTTGGCCGGATTGGAGGCCAGGAAATAGCCGTCGGCGGTCAGCTGCCGCCATGCCATGAACTGACCGACCAGGAAGGCGAGCGCGGTGAGCCCGGCCGTGGCAAGGCCGAGCCTGACAGTGTCGATCTGACCCCTGCGCGCCGCCACCGAAGTGCATTGCAGGGCGACGCTGCTCAGGACCAGCACGCCGGTGTTGAGCCAGAGCAGTCGCGGCAGGGGCAACGGCTGCCAGTCCGACACCGCCATCCGCATGAAATAAGCACTGGTGAAGAGCGCGAACAGGCAGCCGACGACAGCAAGGAAAACGCCGAGACCTATCTTGGCTGTTGGCAGGGCCGACCGGTCGAGCTCGACAAAATCACCGGCCAGACCTTGCTCGAGCCATGGCTTCGTCATCAGCCGCTGGTGCGAAAGCCACCATCCGGCAAAACCGGCAATGACGAGCAGGAAGACCAGGATGACGCTCATGCCGGCTCCCTTGAGGGTCCGAAGGAGCCCGGCATGTTCTGCGGGATGAAGTCTTCCTTGGCACCCGGTACGCTGTAATCGTAAGCCCAGCGATAGACGATCGGCAGGTCCTTGCCGAAATTGCCGTGGGCCGGCGGTGTTTGGGGCGTCTGCCATTCGAGGGTCGTGGCCCGCCACGGATTGCCGCCGGCCTCGCGGCCATGGCGGATGCTCCAGATCAGGTTGAACAGGAACACCATCTGGGCGAAGCCGACAATGAAGGCCATGACGCTGATGAAAGAGTTCAGGTGATGGGCCGACTCCGTCATGATCGTCATGTCGGTCAGTTCGGCATAGCGCCGCGGCACGCCCATCAAGCCGAGGTAGTGCATGGGGAAGAAAATCAGGTAGGCGCCGAGGAAGGTGACCCAGAAATGGAACCGGCCCAGCGTTTCGTGGAGCATCCGGCCGGTGACCTTCGGGTACCAATGGTAGATCGCGCCAAAGACCACGAGGATCGGGGCGACACCCATGACCATATGGAAATGGGCGACGACGAACATCGTGTCGGACAGCGGAACATCGACGACGACATTGCCGAGGAACAGGCCGGTCAGCCCGCCATTGACGAAGGTGACGATGAAAGCCAGGGCGAACAGCATGGGTATGGTGAGATGGATGTCGCCGCGCCACAGGGTCAGCACCCAATTATAGACCTTGATGGCTGTCGGAATGGCGATGATCAGCGTCGTGGTGGCGAAGAAGAAGCCAAAATAAGGGTGCATGCCGCTGACATACATGTGGTGCGCCCAGACCACGAAACTCAGCGCGCCAATGCCGACGATGGCCCAGACCATCATCCGGTAGCCGAAGATGTTCTTGCGTGCATGGGTGCTGATCAGGTCGGATACGATGCCGAACGCCGGCAGCGCCACGATGTAGACCTCGGGATGGCCGAAGAACCAGAACAGGTGCTGGAACAGGATCGGGCTGCCGCCATTGTGTTGCAACTGCTCGCCCATCTCGGAAATCGCCGGCATGAAGAAGCTGGTGCCGAGCACGCGGTCAAGCAGCATCATCACGCTGGCGACGAACAGCGCCGGAAAGGCGAGCAGCGCCATGACGGTCGCGGTGAAGATGCCCCAGACGGTCAGCGGCAGGCGCATCATCGTCATGCCGCGGGTGCGACCCTGCAGCACGGTCACCACATAGTTGAGGCCACCCATCGTGAAGCCGATGATGAACAGGATCAGCGAGGAGAGCATCAGGATGATGCCCCAGTCCTGGCCGCCTGGCGTCCCGCTCATGATGGCCTGCGGCGGATAGAGCGTCCAGCCGGCGCCCGTCGGTCCGCCGGGCGCAAAGAAGCTCGACACCAGGACCAGCACGGCGAGCAGGTAGATCCAGTAGCTCAGCATGTTGACATAGGGAAAGACCATGTCGCGCGCGCCGACCATCAGGGGGATCAGATAGTTGCCAAAGCCGCCGAGGAAGAGGGCGGTGAGCAGGTAGATCACCATGATCATGCCGTGCATGGTGATGAACTGGTAGTAGGCCTCCGGGGTGATGAAGTCGAACGTGCCGGGAAAGCCAAGCTGCAGTCGCATCAGCCAGGACAGCACCAGGGCGACCAGGCCGATTGCTGTTGCCGTTGCCGAATACTGGACGGCGATGACCTTGGCGTCCTGCGAGAAGACGTATTTGGTCCACCAACTGTGCGGATGGTAGAGTTCTACTTCCGCGACTTCGGCCGGCGGGATGCCATCTGCAGGGGTGATGTCGACCATAGGAACACCTCCGTGTCCTTTTTTCAGCGAGACCCTACCGTTTCGAGCCTTGCTGCAATTTCGGAACCCGCTGCCGCGGTCTGTCCCGTCGTCTCGTCTGCCGACCCCGTCTTCTGGGGGGCCGACAATTGTGCAAAAGTCTGCTGCTGGCCGAGCCAGGCGACATAATCTTCCTGGGTGTCGACCATCACGACGCCATGCATCATCGGATGTCCCTGGCCGCAAAGTTCGGCGCATAGGACCTGGAAGGTTCCGGTCCTGGTCGGGGTGAACCAGAAATAGGTCACCGAGCCCGGGATCATGTCCATCTTGGCGCGGAATTCCGGTACATAGAAATCATGCAGCACATCGATCGAGCGGAGCAGCATCTTGACCGGTTTGCCGACCGGCAGATGCAGATCGGCCGCTGCGACCACGACATCGTCCTGACCATTGGGATCGCTGGGGATGACCCCCAGCGGATTGTCGGCACCGACGTCGCGCGTGTCTGATGTACCGAGCTTGCCGTCCCTGCCGGGCAGGCGGAAACTCCATTGCCATTGCTGGCCAATGACCTCGACCTCTGTCGCGTCGCGTGGAACGGTAACAAATCGGCTCCAGACGAACAGGCCGGGAACCAGTAGCGCCGTGACCCCAACCGCGGTGACGATCGTCAGCCACGATTCGAGCCGCTTGTTCTCCGGTTCGTACGCAGCACGATTGCCTTCCCGATGACGGAAGCGGAACACGCAATAGGCTATGAAAAGCACGACGGCGGCGAAGACGACGCCGGTGATCCAGAAGGTGATGATGATGGTGTTGTCGATATAGGCCCAGTTCGAGGCAATCGGCGTCCACCACCATGGGCTCAGGAGGTGAAACAACACCGAGCCCACGACGATCAAAACGAGTACAAGCGCTACGGCCATGTCCCGTTCCTCCGGCATTCAAGGGGGAGCGAAGCCGCCCGCAAGAAATGCCAAGCGCATCATAGCTTAATTTGGGGTCGCAATTCCAGAGGCTACTATCTTGACGGGAAAAATGCGTCCTTTGCCGCGGCGAGACGGGCTATCCCTGGATCAGCAGCAGGCTGGAATGACCTTCTGACCGCCTCAACGATCGTTCGAGCAGGAATTCCGAACGGCGCTTGAGGAGGATATGAGCGGAGGCTGTTTTAGCCGGATTCCCAGTGCTATTTCAGCAGGTCGACCAGGACGTCGAAGGCGGCGTCAATATCGGCGCGGACGGCCTGGCGGACGGCTTCGGCATCGCGGTCGCGCAGTGCCGCGAACATCTCCTGGTGATGCTCGTTGGCGGTCGAATAATTTCCGGAATCATGCAGCATGTTGAAATAGGGACTGATCTGCAGCCAGAGATTCTCGATGATGTTGAGGATGTTTTCCGAGCCGGCCGCGCGGTAGATGGAGAAGTGAAAGGCGTAGTTGGCGCGCAGATAGGATTTGACGTCTCCCGCCGCGTTGGCCTGTTCGAGCGCTGTCAGTTGCTGGCCGAGTTGCGCGATGCCCTGATCGTCGATGCGCTCTGCCGCCCAGGCGGCGGCGATCGCCTCGATCTCGAAGCGGACATTCCTGAGATCGATGAGGCGCGCGCGGCTGAGTGCGGGAATGCCGATCGAGCGCCCTGAAACGACCATCAGGGCATTGGCCGCGGTCAGTCGCCGCAATGCCTCCCTGACCGGCATAGGACTGACCCCGAAGGCGTCGGCCAGGCTTTGCACCGTCACCATCTCGCCAGGCACGATGCTGCCGTCGAGGATCAATTCGGTGACGTGGCGATAGACCCTGTCCTGCAGGGTCTCCTTGGACAGGGGCACGATCTCGACACCCGGCTTCCTGAACGCCGCTCCGGCCATTTCCATCAACCTTTCGGCGCAAAGGCCGCGCCATAACTCGTTCCCGGAATCAGGGTTCCGGCTGCCGCGTCAAGCGTCGGCGCCCCAGTCTTGATGTAAGATATTTCATCATTGATCGTTGATCAAATGATGATACGGTCTCCGACATCGAATGACGCGGGCATGCTCGGCGGCGTGCTGCTTTTGACGGCGCTGCAGATGCTGCTGGCCGGCACCACGCTGCCTACGCCACCAGGGCAATTCTTTACGGGCTGGTCGTTCTGGGCGCCGTCATGGCGCTGCGCGAACGGCGGCTGCAATGAAAAGGACAGGACGATGAGCGCAAAGGCACCCGCATCGGCGGACGAATTTCTGGCCGGGCTGAAAGGGCAGCGCGTGCTGGTGACGGCGGGCGCCGGCGGCATCGGCTTCGCCATCGCCGACACGCTGTCGCGGCTCGGCGCACGCATCGTCGTCTGCGACATCTCCGACGAGGCGCTGGCCGCGGCTCCCGGCAAGATCGACCTGGTCGCGGCGGTCAAGGCCGATGTCTCGCGCGACGAGGACGTCGACCGGCTGTTCGAGACGGTCAAGGAGAAACTCGGCGGGCTCGACGCGCTGATCAACAACGCCGGCATTGCCGGGCCGACAGGCGGTGTCGACGAGATCGAACCGGATGACTGGCGGCGCTGCATCGATATCTGCCTGACAGGGCAGTTCCTCTGCGCAAGGCGCGCCGTACCGCTGATCAAGGCAGCCGGCGGCGGCTCGATCGTGTCCATGTCGTCGGCGGCCGGCCGCCATGGCTACGCGTTCCGCACGCCCTATTCGGCCGCCAAATTCGGCGTCATCGGTTTCACGCAAAGCCTCGCCAAGGAGCTTGGGCCGCACGGCATCAGGGTCAATGCCATCCTGCCCGGCATCATCGAGGGGCCACGCATCGAAAGCGTCATCGCGGCGCGCGCCAAACAGGTCGGCATCAGCCACGAGGAGATGACGGGCCGCTATCTGCAGAACATCTCGCTGCGCCGCATGACCAGCCCCTATGACGTGGCCTCGATGGTGGCGTTCCTGCTCTCCGATGCGGGCATCAACATTTCCGGCCAGTCGCTCGGCGTCGACGGCAACGTCGAAACACTTTGAGGACCAAGCCATGGCCAATGTCGCGATTGTCGGAAGCGGGTTCATCGGGCGGGCCTGGGCAATCAGCTTCGCCCGCGCCGGCCATGATGTGCGCATGTGGGATCAGTCGCCTGCCGCGACGGGCGGGGCGCGCCACTACATAGAGGGCGTGCTCGGCGATCTCTCCGCGAACGACCTGCTGCGCGGGCAATCCGTCGACACCGTGCTTGGCCGCATCGCCATCGTTGGCGAGCTGGCGGAGGCGCTGGCCGGCGCAACCCATGTCCAGGAAAACACGCCTGAAAACCTGGATGTGAAGCGGGAGGTGTTCTCGCTGATCGATCGGCTTGCCGGGCCGCAAACGATCATCGCCAGTTCCACCTCGGCGTTGTTGCCGTCGAAATTCACCGACCATCTGCAAGGGCGGCACCGCTGCCTAGTCGTGCATCCGATCAACCCGCCCTATCTCATTCCGGCGGCAGAGGTGGTGCCGGCGCCGTGGACTTCCGCCGAGACGCTGGAGAAGACGCGCGCCTTCCTCATCGACGCCGGCCACGCGCCGCTGGTGATGAGGCGCGAGCTCGACGGCTTCATCATGAACCGCCTGCAAGGGGCCTTGCTGGAGGAGGCTTTCCGGCTTGTCGCGGACGGCTACGCCAGTGTCGAGGATGTCGATATCGGCATTCGCGATGGCTTGGCACTGCGCTGGTCCTTCATGGGACCGTTCGAGACCATCGACCTCAACGCACCCGGCGGCGTGCGCGACTATGTCGATCGTTACCAAGGCATCTATTCCAACATCTTCCCGCAGATGCTGCGCCGCGTCGACTGGGCGGGCGATGTCATGAAAACGGTCGAGGCCGAGCGCAGCAAGCGCCTGCCGAGGGAAAGCCTGGGTGACCGGCAGGTCTGGCGGGATCGCCGGCTGATGGCGCTGGCGGCACACAAGAAGAAATCGGATCAGGAGTTCGGACAATGAAAGAAACCAGCCGCAAATCAGGCGCATCGGCGGCCAAGGGCAAGGTCATCATCACCTGCGCGGTGACGGGTGCGATCCACACGCCGACCATGTCGCCCTATCTGCCGATCACGCCGGATCAGATCGCCTCGGAAGCGATCGCGGCGGCGCAGGCCGGTGCTGCGATCCTGCATCTGCATGCGCGAGACCCGGAAACCGGCAAGCCCGACCAGACGCCGGAGGCGTTCGCCCGCTTCCTGCCGCACGTCAAGCAAGGAACCAATGCCGCCATCAACATCACCACAGGCGGCAGCCCGTACATGAAGGTCGAGGAGCGCGTGCGCCCGGCTGCCCAAGTTCAAACCTGAGGTCGCCTCACTCAATATGGGCTCGATAAATTTCGGGCTCTATCACCTCGCCGACAAGTACGAGACCTTCAAGTTCGACTGGGAAAAGCCGCATCTGGAGGCGACGCGCGACCTCGTTTTCCGCAACTCGTTCAAGGACATCGAATACATTCTGGCGACTTGCTACGACAATGGCACGCGCTTCGAGTTCGAGTGCTACGACATCGCCCATCTCTACAACCTCGCCCACTTCGCCGATCGGGGGCTGGTGAAGCCGCCGTTCTTCGTGCAGTCGGTGTTTGGCCTGCTCGGCGGCATCGGCACCCATCCCGAAGACGTCGCCCATATGAAGCGCACAGCTGACCGGCTGTTCGGCGACCAGTTCCGCTGGTCGGTGCTGGGCGCCGGCGCCAGCCAGCTGCGCATCGCCGCGCAATCGGCAGCACTCGGCGGCAACATCCGCGTTGGGCTGGAGGACAGCCTGTGGGCCGGCAAGGGCAAGCTCGCCAAGTCGAACGCCGAACAGGTCTTGCTGGCGCGCAAGCTCATCGAAGGGCTTGGCATGGAGGTGGCGACGCCTGACGAGGCGCGCGAGATCCTGTCCCTGAAGGGCGGCGACAAGGTCGCCTTCTGACCCGGCCAGGACCGAGGGTGCGAGTTTTTCTCGATGGTCAAGAAATAGCAAGGCCGCCGGCGGCCTTGCTATTGCCGTTCCGGTCGACGCCTAAGGCGTCGTCTGCGGTTCGATCTTGGTAGCCATCTGGTCGATCTTGTCTGCAAGGACGCCTTCGGCCCAGGCGGTGACGTCGTCGTCGACGGGCTTGTTGGCCATGTCCGTCAGCGCTGCATCGAGCGATGCCTGGTCGGTGCCGACGGTTGCCGTGGCAGCCGCCGCCTCAGCCTGGTCCGCCGCTGCGTTGTCGGCGTCGACAACGGCCTGCTGGGCGGTGATCTGATCTTTCACAGCCTGGATCTGCGCAGCCGTGGCATTCGGATCAGCCTGCAGTGCGGTCAGTTGCGCATTCAGCTTATCCAGTTGGGCCTGCGCGGCGGCGGCCGTGGCGGCTGCCGTCTCAGCTGCGGCCTGGGCAACCTTGGCTTTCGCCGACTGTGTCACGAAGGCCTGTAGGGCAGCGAACTTCTTGCTCTTGGAATTCATATAGGCGTTGATGTTGCGCTGCAGCGAATTCAGCCGGCCGAGTTTGGCATGGATGTTTTTCTCCTTCGGCACGGCTGCGACCTTGGTGGTCGTGTCGACCGTGGTGTCGGTCGTGGCATCAGCATCCACCTTGCCAACACGTCCGGGGGCCGACGCAGACTTGCCATGCGAGGCACCGCTGTTGCCTTTGCCATTGCCGCCAGCATTGCCGTTGCCGCCACCGTGGCCGCTGCCATTGCCGCCACCGTGCCCGTTGCCGCCGGCCCCGGCGAGCGCCGGCGACGCCAGAAGCGTCAATGCGGCAAGCGCCGCGAACAGAGTTTTTCGGTTTGTCATGGTGTCTCCTCGGGGAATCGCCACCTCCGCCCAACCGCGCTAGATCAGCGTAATATGAGAATCCACTAATCGTACGGAGTAAACTTTAGACAAATGCGGTCGCAATGCGCGAGTCTGGTAATGGCTTGTGGCTTAACTTATTGATATTTCATGCAAATAGGCGCCGTGAGGTCGCTGTGCTACTGAAGTCCCATACCAGCCAGGACCATGGTCCCGTCCGTCAGACAATGTCGGTCGGAAACGCGTTGGAATACCGGAAGTCGATGACGAAAAGCCTGGCCGAATGCGTGAGGCAGGAACGCCATGGCTTTGCTCTCGGCGAAGACGGCATGGTCGCCATGTTGGTCGTTGCCCCTAGATCAGCAGCAGGCCCTTCATGCTGGCGTATCCCTTGCGCCCGATGATGATGTGGTCGTGCACGCCGATGCCCAGCCGTTTGCCCGCTTCGATGATCTCTTTCGTCATCTCGATATCGGCGCGCGATGGCGTCGGATCGCCTGACGGGTGGTTGTGCACCAGGATGATCGCGGTGGCCGACAGTTCGAGCGCGCGCTTGACCACTTCCCTGGGATAGACGGGCGTGTGGTCGACAGTGCCGGTCTGCTGCACCTCGTCGGCGATCAGCGCGTTCTTCTTGTCGAGGAACAGGATGCGGAATTGCTCGCGCGCCTCGAAGGCCATGGCCGAGCGGCAATAGGCGAGGAGTTGCGTCCAGGACGAAAGGACTTCACGGCCGTGCACCTCGCCATGCGCCATGCGTTGCGCTGTCGCGGCGACAACCTTCAGGTCGAACGCCACCGCCGGGCCGATGCCCTTGACCTCCTGCAGCAGGTTGACGGGCGCGCCAAGCACTTCGGCCAGCGTACCGAAGCGCGCCAGCAATGCCTTGGCGGCCGGTTTGGTGTCGGCGCGCGGGATCAGCCGGAAGAGCAAGAGCTCCAGAAGTTCATAGTCGGGCAGGGCGTCTGGACCCGCCGAGGCAAAGCGCTCGCGCAAACGGTCGCGGTGGCCGAGATATCCAGGCTTTTCAGCTGGAACGGGCCTCGCCTTCGCCGCGGGCCGAACCGGCACCTCGGCGAAGAAACTCCGCTCGTCGTCGTCGCTGGCCTTCCCCATCAGCCCCCGCATCCAGCCAATCAGTCGGGCAAGGCGCTCGCCCGACGTATTAAAATATCAGGCCGGCAGGCCGGGCCGGTCGAGGTTCTTGGGCGAGAGCGTGAAAATCTCGCAGCCGGTGTCGGTCACGCCGATCGTGTGCTCGTACTGTGCCGACAGCGAACGGTCCCGCGTCACCGCCGTCCAGCCATCCGACAGCACCTTCACATGCGGCCGGCCGAGATTGATCATCGGCTCGATGGTGAAGATCATGCCGGGCCGCATCTCGACGCCCTCATTGGCGCTGCCATAGTGCAGAATGTTGGGGGCGTCGTGGAAGAGCTGGCCGACGCCATGGCCGCAGAAGTCGCGCACCACCGAGCAGCGCTCCGCTTCGGCAAAAGTCTGGATGGCGGCGCCGATGGCGCCGGTGCGGGCACCCGGCCGGACGGCGGCGATGCCGCGCATCAGGCATTCATGGGTGACCTCGAGCAGGCGTTCGGCCGCGCGCTTGATGGTGCCGACTGGATACATGCGCGAGGAATCGCCATGCCAGCCATCGAGAATATAGGTGACGTCGATGTTGACGATGTCGCCATCCTTCAGCGGCTTGTTGTCTGGAATGCCGTGGCAGACGACGTGGTTGATCGAGGTGCAGGACGATTTCGTGTAGCCGCGATAGTTGAGCGTCGCCGGCAGCGCGCCGTGATCCATGCCGAACTCGAAGACGAAACGATCGATAGCGTCCGTGGTGACGCCGGGCGCGACCATCGGCACCAGCGCGTCCAGGCAACGGGCGGTGAGGTCACATGCCTTGCGCATGCCGGCAAAGCCGTCCTCGCCATAGAGGCGGATCTGGCCGGTGTTTCTGAGAGGGGCCGTGGCGGCGTCGAGATAGGTGACCATTTTGTCCGTATGGAAGAGTGAGCGCTGCAGGAGTTCTGGCGTGGGTATTCCGCCAGATTTGGCACTTGAGGGCAAAAGGTTCAAGGAAGAACTGGCTGATGCGGGCTTAGCCGGCGGGATATTCGTCTCGTCGGGCCAATTTCGATCGGTTTTTGCACGGTTGCTTTCCTTTCCGGCCATCGTGCGAAGCAAAAACGGCCGTTTCCGCAGTGACGACACATTTGCGTGGCACTGAGCGGGCAAAGCAACTTTTGACGACGAACGGCGCTGCCTGGGCGACGGGGTCGGGAGATTTGCGGATGGATAGATTGCAATTCGAGGTGCCGGTGCGCATTGCGCAAGGCCCCGGCTTGCCCGTCGAGGAGATTTACAGCGTCGAGCAGGCGCTGGATTTCCTGCAGGACTGGCCGGCGCGCCGGCAGGGACCGGTTTATCAGAAAGCCTTCAATGCCTGCTTCGGCGCCACGGTGGACGTGGTCAAGACCGAGGATGCCTGCCGGGCGTTCATGGCGTTCTGCCGTGTCACCGGACTGATGGCCAGCGACATGATGGCGCCGCGCAAGCGTGGCGGCGAGGCAAGCCTGCAGCGGGCCTGAGGGCTGCTTCGCCTGTTCCGATCGACCAACTCCGTTTTCTCAACCAACTTGGCTTGAATGTGCGTGGTGATCTCGTGCCTGGATCATCATCTGCATTTCCTCGCACGATGATGCATCGACAGCGGCGTTAAGCTTCCGTTTCCACCTTGGCGGCTACGCCATTGCTTGTTCAGCAATGGTTGATTCGTTGCGTCAGTTCAGGTTTGGAAGATGTCCCCAGAAAAAGTCCGTGCATTCCCGATCGACCGTCAGCTGTTCTTGGTCAGGGAAGTTGCAGCCAGGCTAGACAATCTGCATGGCGAGCCTGCAGCCTCGTTCTGGAGGGCTAAAGCGGCCGAGTTGCTTGACCTGGTTGTCGGGTCGGGCAGGGACAGAGCAACCGCAAGTGATGAAGTGCGCAGGTTTTTCCTGGCCGTACAGAGAGAGCTTTCGGCTGGATTGGCGACTGAGTCGACTCCAGTTCTTTCCGCCTGAAGAAAATATTTCTTCCAGGCAGCATCAGGCTGCACCTTCGTTGTCCAGGGGCGGCCGAGGACGCGGTCACCGTCAACGGGCGGAGATGGCGTTCGATGACGCTGACATCGAAGCGACATTGCGCGACCTTGATACATCAAAGTTAAATGCGGAGAATTCGCTTCGCTGCTAATAATAAGGTGGCGGGGGCTGCTCGGGAGGAGCGCCCATGGAAATACGGGACCTCGTTGCCAAGATATCAGTTGGGCTGCTGAAGCGCCGTGGCAATGCCCTATCGCTGTCCATCAAGCCGAGACGCGCATCCTTGGCGGACATTCCCATTAAATCGCGGCACAAGCCCGCGCATCGCCCACCGCCTCCGATTCGTCCAGCCAGCAACATGTAGTTCGAAGGCTTTTGCCCAGGCGCAAGGTGCCGAACCGTGCTGACGTTCCAGCGCCGTGAGTTTCTTGCTTATCGCGACGTCTGCATGCACTGATCAGCCGACGGCCCACTGTTTGAAGCCAATCGAAGCCCTCATCAAAAAATGAACCGAACTTTTTAGCCGTTCCTTCATATATGCATGCTTTCTAATTTAAGTTATGATTTTCAATTGCTTCGCCCGAATTCGGATCATGGCGACCGGTATACGCCGGAGCACACGGGCGAATGTTGCCACCATCTTCGCCCTCAGCCTGCCGATCGTCGTCGGCGCGGCCGGCTTTGGCGTGGAGACCTCCTACTGGTACTACAACAGCCTGAGACTACAGGCGACGGCCGATGCCGCGGCCTATGCCGGCGCGCTTGAACAGATCTCGGGTTCCGACAAGCCGACGATCGTCGCGGCCGCGACGCAGTCGGCAGCGACGAACGGGCTGGGCTCGGGCACGATCATCGTCAACACGCCGCCGGCGTCCGGGCCGAATACGGCGAAGAAGGCGGTCGAGGTCATCGTCGCTCAGAACCTCAACCGGATGTTCACCTCGATCTTCACGCAGAGCCAGGTTCCCGAACAGGCGAGGGCGGTGGCCCTCATCACCGATGCCTCGAAGGCCTGCATGACCGCGCTCGACCAGACCGCCTCGCAGGCTGCATCGTTTTCAGGCAATACCACCGTGAAGGTCACCGGCTGCGTGGTGATGTCCAATTCGATCGCTCCGGACGCCATCAAGCTCCAGGGCTCGGCGAGCCTCCAGGTCGATTGCCTGATATCGGCGGGCGGCGTCTCTCTCAGCAATCCCGTCACCACGGTCTGCGCGGCCCCGATCACCCAGGCGCTGCCTGCGGCAGATCCATTTGCAGACCTGCCGGTCCCGGCGGCCTCGAACCCATGCCAGAACGACAACAAGGCGACGCTGAGCCCAGGCACCTATTGCAGCGGCATGACGCTGAAGGGCAATGTCGCCCTCTCGCCCGGCGTCTATGTCGTTCAGGGCGATCTCAAGATAAACGCCAACGCGATCATCACCGGCAGCGATGTGACCATCTTCATGTCGGGCAGTTCGACCGTCAGCATGAATGGCAACGCCTCCGTGAAGCTCAGCGCGCCGACCTCGGGTATCTATTCCGGTGTGCTGTTCTACGGCGACAGGGCCGGCAACAGTGCATCCAGCACATTCAATGGAACAGCGGATTCGCTGCTAACCGGGGCCATCTACTTCCCCAAACAGCAAGTGAATTATCTTGGCAATTTCTCGGGCAACAGCGGCTGCACCCAGGTCGTCGCCAATACGATTCAATGGTCCGGCAGCACGACCATCAACCAGGATTGCACGAGCCTCGGAATGCGCGACATTCCGGCGGCGCGGTCCGTGGCGCTGGTGGAGTAGCCTCCGTGGAGCCCCGATCTGTGCCGATCCTGAGCGATAAAACGGGCGTTGCAGCGGTCGAGTTCGCGATGGTCCTGCCTTTCCTGTGCGCGGCGCTGCTCGGTATCATCGACGGCTGGTCCTATGTGACGAGTTCGCTGTCGATGCGTGCCGGCGTGAAGACCGCCGCGAACCTGATCATGGAAGGCTCGACGAATGATACGGCGACGCAGGCCGTCGCCATTTCGAGCTGGGAGAAACGGCCGGCGGACGGCCAGGTCACGCTAAGCAGGATCTATATGTGCGGGACGACCGTGGTCGACGCCTCCACTCTGTGCAGCGGACCAAAGGTGCCGTCGGTCTATGTTCAGATCCAGGCATCGGCCACCTGGACGCCGCCCTTCACCTTCGGCGTCTTTTCCGCTTCCAGCGTCATCGGCCATCTGGAGGTGATCCGTGTTCGCTAGGGCGTCTCACCGTTTCGCGGAAATGGCGAAACGCCCTCGCTCTTTGTTTTGCCGCGATTCCCAAGCGAAAGCGCTGCGCGCTTTTCCCGGGACAACCAGCTCACACTTTTCCTGGAATTGCGCCAGGCAAGGCGCCTTCCGGCGAGATCGTTCGGGCGGGGCCGGGTTGGAGTTCGCGCTGATCGCACCGTTCCTCATCATATTGCTGTTCGGGATCTTCGCCTTGGGCTGGTCGATGCATTCGGTGTCCAGCGTTCGCTATACGCTGGAGACATCATCGCGCTCGCTGCAGCTTCAGAACACGCTGACCCAGGCCGACATCCAATCGATCGCCAGGCAGAAATTGCAGGCCTTGGGTTTGAAGGATGTGAACGTGACGATCGCCATCGACCCGGCAAGCGGCGGTTTCCGCATGGCGCATCTGACCGCCACCTATGCCTTCGTCGTCGATTTTCCTTACCTCGACACCTTTCCGATCAACTACGCCACCACCGTTACCGTACCGCTGGTCGGCGGTTAGTGAAATGCGGCGCTGACGCGAGCTTCCGCGTTTCAGCCGGCATGGTCCAGCAGTCTTATCGTGGTGTCACGGCGATGTTCGGAATTGGCGCGATCGATGCCTTCCACGGTGATCGCGAAGGTTCCGTTCTCGATCCTTCCAATCCAGCCCTTGGCTTTCAGGTACCAGAGATGAAACTCAAGATGTTCTCGTGGACAGCCTGACAAACGTTCGATTTCTGTATCGCCAATGCCGGGATTGTTTACGTCTTGCCGGCGCTTGACGTAAAGCAGCGAGAGCAATTTCGCCTGAATGGCCACATCTCGTTCGATTGTTGTGTTGTTGCTGGCTTCCCCAATCAACTCCGTTCGCAGATTCAAATGGTCTTTGTGCTGGATATCATACCGCGCGCGCTTCACAGGATCCTTGAGCACATTGTGGGCTTCCAGGATTTCGCTAAAGCGTGATTCATCGCCGGTGTCCTGATTGTCAGGATGGTAGCGCATGGCAAAATAGCGGAATACCCGTTCTATCGTTTCCGAGTTGGCGTTCGGGCTGATTTCCAGGAGTTCGTAGTAATCAACGAACAAGATGGCGCCCCCACAACTTCGCTATTGCGCACACCGTCGAGAGCATGACTGCTGAAGGCAAGGAACGACAGTCCTCAACTTGCGGCTTGGATCGGCGCGAACCGAAGCTGGTCGAGAGAATCCGCGCGTGACATTGCCATCAGTCGCGCAACGGCGAAGGCGGCCAGAATGATGAAAACAGCCGTGAGGTTAAGGAAGGCGGGTGATGCAAAGATGCTCCCGCCCGGATCATAGCAGCTCAGTTCCATGGCGCTCTACCCCTTCAGCGACCTGATGGTTTGGATAATGATCCGGCTTGGTGAGGAACACAAGCGCTTGCTAATAAGATGGTTGATGCGGTTGCTCCGGGACGCAAGGCAAGGGCGGCTGAGATATTCGGCAAACAGGGGGTGGAGTGCACGAAAGCCTGTACGCCGAAGGGGAATCGAACCCCTTGTTACCGCCGTGAAAAGGGCGGGCTTTGCGAGGCTCCCTGGAAGGAAGGCGCCGTTGAAATCGATCGCGCCTGGTGGGCGGCGCCTGAGCAGGCCGGACGATGCGGCCGCGCAACTTGCGGCGACCGGTTCTTCCGTCCAGTAATGGATCAATCGTCGCTGGCACAACAATTGCATTGTCAGCGATGCCGGCTGTTGGGACCGGCAATTGGGGCCGAGGTTGGGGCAGGCCTCGCCGCTTCGCAAATGGAGCGGCGGGGTTTCTGCGTTCAAGCAGATTGCAGGTGCATCCAGAGACACAGCGACTGGCCATGGGCGGGCGTCAGGACGCACGGGAAGCCTCTGCCGCGTAGGACAGCGCCAGCGAGGAACGCGCGCTGGTGCGCCCGCCAGGCGGCATAACGCCTCACCTGAGGATGAAGTACAGCGGAACGAGTATCGAGAATGCCGCGATAGCGGTCAGAAAAATGTCTGTGGTCATGAGCCCCCGCTCGGAATTTCACGACCATCTCACATTCAATTAGCTAAAATGCAAATGAACTCGCGGCCGGCCTTTCGTGGGACAGCACCGGCGCGGCCGCCCGCGGCTGAGCAGGCCAACAGGCGCCCAAGGTTCCGTGGCCTTACCGGGAGGAAGTGATGTCGATCCGCGACGAACTGCAGGAGCTTTGGGACATCTACGTTGCGGCCTATCGGGCCGGCGATGCTGCCGGTTGCGCGGCGGTATTCACCTCTGACGCGGAATTGCATTCTCCCTATGCGCCGCCGGCTCGCGGCCGCGCGGCGATAGAGGCGCTGCATGGCGTCTGGACCCAATACGCCACCCCGACAAAACACTAGCCAGAGGCGGGGGCATCCGGGAAGCTGGCATGGTCTCTCGCGGCCTATTCGGAGGGTGAGGCGACCGGGAACGGAACTTCGCTCAGCGTTTTTGAGCGACAGGCTGCTGGCGGACGCTGGCTGATCCGCATGTGCAGCCTCAACAGCACCGATCCCGGCCAATGACCGACAAAGCCGGCCACAACCTGCTCGCCAGCGTCTTCGGCAAGGCGCACGTGCGCACTATCCTGACTACACAGGATGAGGGTGAAACCCAAGCGCCGGACAGGCGATGCTTCAGCATGGCGCGCGAGGGCTCGGGTCGAGGAGATCACCGAAGCCGAAGGAGCGCTAAAGGGCTCGGCGCAGGCGGCGACATGTCCGGTGATGGAATGGCGAATCTCCGAAAGGTCCGCCGCATCAGACATGCCGCATTCGGCGCGGGTGGTGACGTCCATCATGCACGCGAAATTGTTTGTGTTGCCATTTTGACCAATTCCCTGGAATCGGCCCAAAAATTGGACAGTAAGGACTGGGAGGTCGCTAAGTGTTTGAAAGGTCTGGTACGCCCAAGGGGAATCGAACCCCTGTTACCGCCGTGAAAGGGCGGTGTCCTAACCGCTAGACGATGGGCGCGCTCAGACGAAGCGGCTTATACTGACGTTGTGCGCAACCGGCAACCCGTCAGGTGCCGGCTTGGACAACTTTTTTCCGAGGCTTTGGAATCGGGGGCTTCATCACCCACGGCGCGGCTTGGTGACTAGCGAAAACGCCCATTGCTTCGTCATTCCAAGGCGGAGCAAGGAGCAAAGCTACTCGGCGCAGACCCTGGAGCTGCTCCGCAGCCAAAGGAATCCATGCCGCGACTTCAAGGCGTTGAAACGGTGCGGAATTCTGGTCGGCCTCGCTCGTCAACCAAGGCCACGGAATGGATCCTCGGGTCTTCGCGACGGAGCTTCGCTCCTGCTCCGCCCGTGGATGACGAGTTGGGGGGGCGCTCAGGCCAATGGAAAGTCCACTGGAACGATATTGATGGCACGACCCTAGCCGCTCTGGCCCGTCAAATCGCGCCGTTCAGCCGTCACCGCCGCCGCTTCGCCGGCGGCAGCGCCAGTTCCAGTCGCGCTCGGGCCCGACGTCGACATGTACCGATTCGGTATGGCAATAGGTGCCGACGCCACCGCGGCCGGGCATGGTCCTGATGTAGTTCGCCAGTTCCCATTTGGAGACGCCGGGCACCTGGATGTCGGCGGCGGCGCAGTACATGTGCAGCGAGTTCTTGGCGCCGTTGGCGCGGCGGTTGCGGGCAGGGTCGCGGTAACCTGACGTGACCATCATCTTGCGGCCGTAATGGCCTTCGATCGTCTTCAGCACGCGCACCAGAGACGGCTTCAGGCAGGCGACATCGACGCTTTCGTTCTGCTTCAGCAGGCCGTTTGGCGCGAGCCGGGCCATGCCGGCTGCGGACGCAACCTGATAGCTGCCGCCGATTGGACCCTCGTCCTCATTGAGGTCGACGTCGCTTTCGTCGTCGAGGCCGGATTTGCGCTTGATCTCGAACAGGGCGGTCTGGCGCACGCCAGGCAAGGCATCGCTGCCGGTGATATGACCTGCGTCGTCACCGGTCGAGGCCAACTGTATCGGCTTTGCCGTGGAGTCGGCCGAGGCCAACGTGATGATCGGCTTTGCCGCCGCCGCAGGCGCGGGTTTGGCCTGTGCGGTCGGCTGTTCGCCCGATCGCGTGTTGATGAGCGGAGCCGGTGTGGCCGAAGCGGGCGTGGCGCCGAACATCGAGGCCAGGAAGCCACGTTTCTTTGGCGCCTCGGCTGGTGGCGCCTCACCTGCGGTCACATAGACCGGATTGTTCATCACCGGCGCCGCGGCCGGCTTTGACGTTGTCACCGCGGCATCGGCGGCGGCGATCTTCTGGGCGACCGCGTCTGTCTGCTGCGCCGTCTGGGCCGGCTGCTGCAAGGCCTGCGGCGTTTGTCCCGCGATCGCTTCAGCGCCGGCCGGCGTTATCAGCGGAAAGGCTGCTTGCGGCTTGGCGATCGGTACGTAAGCGACTTTTTCGGGGAGTGCGGTGTCGCCTTCGCTCATCACGGTCGTTTGCGTGGCCGTTGTCTGCGATGTCGAATCGGCGGTGGCGATGGACTTGCCGGTGGCGGCCGCATTGATGTCAGAGGCGGAGGCATTGTAGCC
The DNA here is from genome assembly GCF_007003935.1 of Mesorhizobium sp. WSM4310. Lineage (NCBI taxonomy): Bacteria > Pseudomonadati > Pseudomonadota > Alphaproteobacteria > Hyphomicrobiales > Phyllobacteriaceae > Mesorhizobium > Mesorhizobium sp. WSM4310. The sequence continues at coordinate 91,127 of NZ_VFTA01000007.1, read as the reverse complement.
GGGCATTCCGACCGACATTGTCGGGTCGCCGGCCGATGTGCAGGAGGCCAGGAGCACACAGCAGAGCGCTGCCAAGATGGCGCTGCGTTCTCCCTTTGCGAGGCTCCATCCTGCTGATTTCAAAGTCAAATTCCCCCTCGATGTCCGGTCGGTACGTCCTTGGCGCAGCACTGGAAGTCGCTGTCCAAGGTGACCTTTGTCTCCGATCCGGAAACGAGACCTGTGTCAAATCCGCAAGCCTGGAAGTATTTTTGCAGTGATTGCCGAATTACGGCTGCTTGATGGTTGACTACACCATTTCGCCCGCTTTTGACGGGCCGTCAACTCACCAGACATTACAGTCCGTTACACTCGCACCTTCACATAGCTGCCGGGAGCATCGCCCAAGGTTTTCATATGCTTGCCGGGTTTGCGGGCAGGCACACGGGTGTCGTCCTTGGCCTCGATCCAGCTTTGCCAGTGCGGCCACCACGACCCGGGATGCTCAGCGGCCCTGGCAATCCATTGGCCGAAATCGCCTTCCGGTTTGCCGCCGGTCCAATACTGGTACTTGCCGGAGGCGGGCGGATTGACGACACCGGCTATGTGGCCCGATCCCGCCATCACGTAGTCGACCTTGCCGCCGAAATATTTCGAGCCGAGGAAGACGGACAGCGCCGGCGCGATGTGATCTTCGCGCGAGGCGAGGTTGTAGATCGGAATGGTGATATCGCCGAGCGAGACCGTATGCCCCGCCAGTTCCATCTTGCCGCGCGAGAGGTTGTTCTCGAGATAGCAATTGCGCAGGTAGAAGGAATGGTTGGCCGCCGCCATGCGGGTCGAATCGGCATTCCAGTAGAGGAGGTCGAAGGGCAGGGGGTCCTTGCCTCGCATGTAGTTGTTGACGACATAGGGCCAGATCAGGTCGCCGGAGCGCAGCATGTTGAAGGCGGTCGCCATCTTGGTGCCGTCGAGATAGCCCTTCTCGTTCATTGACTTCTCCACCGCCGCGACCTGTTCCTCGTCGACGAAGACTTTCAGGTCGCCGGCATAGGTGAAGTCGACCTGCGTGGTGAAGAAGGTAGCCGACTTGATGCGGTCGTCGCCTTCCTGTGCCATCAGAGCCAGCGCCGCCGCCAGCAGCGTGCCGCCGACGCAGTAGCCGATCGCGTTGACGTCCCGCTCGCCGGTCGCCTCCTCGATCGTGTCGAGGCCATATTGCAGGCCTTCCCTGATATAGGCTTCCCATCCCTTCGCGCCGTGGCGCTCGTCCGGATTGATCCAGGAGATGACGAAGACGGTGTGACCCTGCTCGATCGCCCAGCGGATGAAGGATTTCTGCGGGTTGAGGTCGAGTATGTAGAACTTGTTGATCCAGGGCGGGCAGATCAGCAACGGGCGTTTCAGCACCGTCTCGGTCGCCGGATCATACTGGATGATCTCGGCGACATCGCTGCGGCCGACCACCTTGCCGGTTGTGGTGGCGATGTTCCTGCCGATCTCGAAGGGCGAATAGTCGGCCTGGCGCAGTTTCAGGTCGCCCTTGCCGGCGGCGATGTCCTCGGCCAGCATCTTCATGCCGCGCACCAGGTTCTCGCCGTTGGAAGCGACGGTCTCGCGGAAAAGCTCGGGGTTGGTCAGGATGAAATTCGACGGCGAGATGGCATTGGACACCTGCTTGACGTAGAAGCTCGCCTTGTGGCGGGTGTGCTCGTCCAGACCTTCGGCGTGCTCGACCAGTTCGGACGCCCAGCGCGAGGTGACGAGATAGGCCTGCTTGAGGAAATCGAAGAAGGCGTTGCGGCCCCATTCCGGGTCCTGGAAACGCTTGTCGCCGCGCTCCGGCTTGACGGCGTCGTCGGGGCCTTCGGCGTTGGGGCTGACGCGTTGGATGGCGTTCGCCCACACGGTCATGTAGCCGGCGAACAGCCGCGTCTGCGCTTCGAGCGCGCGCTGGGGGTCGGCGAGCCAGTATTCGCTCAGCTTGGAAAACGTCTTGACCATGTCGACGACCGGCTCGGCGACGTGGTCGCGCACTTCGCCGCGCTCGCGCGGTTCGGCCCAGGCGGACGCCGCCTTGCCGGCCTGCTCGATCATGCGCGCCATGTTCAACGCAAAGCGCTCCGGATCCTTCACCAGATATTGCTCGACGGTCGAAGGCTCGTCATCTTCCGTTTTGCCCGAATCGGGTGTTTTGGACATGGTTCGCAGGGTTCCTCCCGAAGCGTTTTCTTGACATATTAACATGGGACATCCGACAGGGTCCAATCTCGCTCTACCTCGGCTGCCAAGGAAACAATATGACGATTAATATTGGCGAGACTGTTTTTTTTGATGCCGCACGCTTTTGCCGCATCGGCGCGGCGATCGTGCTTTTGGGGATCGCCGGGTGTTCGAGCACGAATACCAGCGCTCCGGTGCCGATGGCCGACAATGCAGGTCCAAAGGATACCGGCACCTTTCCGAACCTCAACATCCCGCCCAAAGTGGCGAACAAGCAGCTGACGCAGGCCGAGACGAACGCCAAGCTCGCCGAACTCAAGGCTGATGGCGGCGCACAGGGCGCCAAAAGCGGCGGCGGCGCTGCGGTCGCCAATCAGGCGGCGTTGGCGGACCTAGCCACGAAACATGGTCCGCAGACGCTGAAGCAGATCGAAGGCAAATGCGATCCCGCCCTCGACCCTACCTGCAAATGAGTATATAGCGCGCGCCCATAGCCCCTTTTGCTGTCTGGAACTGCCATGGAAGAGTTTCACAAGGTCCGCCGGCTTCCGCCTTACGTGTTCGAGCAGGTTAACCGGCTCAAGGCCAGTGCCCGTTCGCGCGGCGCCGACATCATCGACCTCGGCATGGGCAATCCGGACCTGCCGACGCCCAAGGCCATCGTCGACAAATTGTGCGAAGTGGTGCGCGATCCGCGCACCCATCGTTATTCCTCCTCGCGCGGCATTCCCGGCCTGCGCCGCGCCCAGGCGGCCTATTATCAGCGCCGCTTCGGCGTGAAGCTCAACCCCGACACGCAGGTGGTGGCCACGCTCGGCTCGAAGGAAGGCTTCGCCAACATGGCGCAGGCGATCACCGCGCCTGGCGACGTCATCCTGTGCCCGAACCCGACCTATCCGATCCATGCCTTCGGCTTCATCATGTCGGGTGGCGTCATCCGCTCGCTGCAGGTCGAGCCGGACGATGGGTTCATTCCAGCGCTGGAACGCGGCGTTCGCCACTCGATCCCGAAGCCGCTGGCGCTGATCCTCAACTATCCGTCGAACCCGACGGCGCTGGTCGCTTCGCTCGACTTCTACAAGGACGTGGTGGCGTTCGCGAAGAAGAACGACATCATCATCCTGTCCGACCTTGCCTATTCGGAGATCTATTTCGACGGCAACCCGCCGCCTTCGGTGCTGCAGGTGCCGGGCGCCATCGATGTCTGCGTCGAATTCACCTCAATGTCGAAGACCTTCTCCATGCCCGGCTGGCGCATGGGTTTTGCCGTCGGCAATGAGCGGCTGATCTCGGCGTTGACCCGGGTGAAGTCCTATCTCGACTACGGCGCCTTCACGCCGATCCAGGTGGCGGCGGCCCATGCGCTCAACGGCGACGGCGCCGATATCGCCGAGGTGCGCGAGGTCTACCACAAGCGCCGCGACGTCATGGTCGATTCCTTCGGGCGCGCCGGCTGGAACATTCCAGCTCCCGCCGCCTCGATGTTCGCCTGGGCGCCGATCCCCGAACCGTTCAAGCATCTCGGTTCGCTCGAATTCTCCAAGCTGCTCATCGAGCACGCCGACGTGGCGGTGGCGCCCGGTGTCGGCTTCGGCGAACATGGCGACGATTTCGTGCGCCTGGCGCTGGTCGAGAACGAGCACCGGATCCGCCAGGCGGCGCGCAACATCAAGCGCTTCCTGTCGACCAGCGCCAAGCAGCCCAACAATGTGGTGCCGCTGTCCGCCCACCGGTAAGCAAAAATTCGATCTGATTTTGAGGGACGTCGCCTTCCATGGCTGAAGCTCTGCGTGTTGGAATTGCCGGACTTGGTACGGTCGGCGCATCGGTGGCGCGGGTGCTGCGCGACAAGGCAGCGGAACTGACCCGGCAATGCGGGCGCGACATTGTCGTGTCGGCGGTTTCGGCGCGTGACCCGAAACGCGACCGTGGCGTCGATGTCAGCGCCGCCAAATGGTTCGACGATCCGGTCAAGATGGCACAGATCGCTGACATCGACGTGTTCATCGAACTGATCGGCGGAGACGAGGGGCCAGCGCGCCTGTCGGTCAAGGCGGCGCTCGAAGCCGGCCGCCACGTCGTCACCGCCAACAAGGCGCTGCTTGCCAAGCATGGCGTGGCGCTGGCCGAGATCGCCGAGAAGAAGGGCGTGCTGCTCAACTACGAGGCGGCGGTGGCCGGCGGCATTCCGGTCATCAAGACGATGCGCGAGGCGATGGCCGGCAATTCGGTCAATCGCGTGTTCGGCATTCTCAACGGCACCTGCAACTACATCCTCACCCGCATGGAGGCCGAGGGCATTTCGTTCGACGCCTGCCTGAAGGACGCGCAGCGGCTGGGTTACGCCGAGGCTGATCCGACCTTCGACATCGAGGGCCACGACACCGCGCACAAGCTGTCGATCCTGACCAGCCTTGCCTTCGGCACCAGGATCGCCGCCAACGACATTTATATGGAAGGCATTTCCAACATCACCCAGGCCGACATCCGTGCGGCCGGCGATCTCGGCTACCGGATCAAGCTGCTTGGCGTTGCCCAGCGCACCGAAAGCGGCATCGAGCAGCGCGTGCATCCGACCATGGTGCCGACCGCTTCCGTCATCGCGCAGGTGCATGGCGTCACCAATGCGGTGGCGATCGAGACCGACATTCTTGGCGAATTGTTGCTTTCAGGCCCCGGCGCCGGCGGCAACGCCACTGCCTCGGCCGTCATCGGCGACATCGCCGACATCGCCAAGAGCAGGCCCGGCTTCCAGCATGGCCCGGTCTTCGGCCTGCCGGCGAAGGAGCTCAGGCCCTACAAGAAGGCGCAGATGCGCAGCCATGCCGGCGGCTACTTCATCCGGTTGACCGTGCATGATCGCATCGGCGTCTTTGCCGCGATCGCCAAGCGCATGGCCGACAACGATATTTCGCTGGAATCGATCGTCCAGCATGCGGTCAGCGGCGAGGCGGCGGCGCAGAAGACGGTGATCCTCGTCACCCACGAGACCACCGAGGCAGCCGTGCGCAAGGCCGTCGACGGCATCACCAAGGACGGTCACCTGACCGACAAGCCGCAGGTCATCCGCATCGAGCGGGCAGGGTAGTCGTCCCCCGGCGGGTAACGTCCTCGCCGGCGCCTGCGGTCGACAGATGGCGACCAGCCGCGCATTGGCCGGAACGAATTCGTTGCGGCGCCGTTCTCTTGGTCAGTAACCAAGGGAGCCGCTTCATGGCCGATACCAGCAAGTCCGACACCCCCTCCATCGACGATATCCAGAAAACGCTGGAAAAGCAGATCGCTGAACTGCGCAAGGAGATCACCAAGATCAACAAGAGCATTTCGGCAAGGGGCGCGGAAATGCTCGATGATGCCAGCGAACAGGCTTCGGATTTTTATGAGACGGCCGCGGCGCGTGCATCGCGCACAGCACAGCAGCTGCGCAGCCAGGCTCAGGCGGTTTCGGAAGTCGCGCGCGAAAACCCGGGCACGACGACAGCCGTGATCGGCGTCGTCGGCCTGCTTGGTTTTCTGGCCGGGATCGCCGTCGGCCAGTCGATGAACAACGACACGCCCCGCCGTTGGTATTGAGCGTGCCGGTAACGGGCTGGCAGTGCCGGCTCGTTTCCCGTTTCAGGAATTCATTTGAAGGAGGGCATCATGGCTTCATCCATGTTGATAGGCATACTGATCACATTCCTCGTCATCATTCTCGTTCTCTATCTCGTGCAGCGCCTGCCGCTCGACGCCAGGATGCGGCAGATCGTGCAGGTCATCGTTATCATCATCGGCATCATTTCGTTGCTCAGATATCTCGCGGTTTTCTAGATCGCGGCGGCAATCCTCAGTGCTTCTTCAAGGCGGCCCGGTCGTTTCCGACCGGTCCGCAATCTTGTCGGAAATGCGGTTCAATCGATTGATATTGCTGGCTTTTCGATAAAACGTCCGGCAGGTCTTGCCGTTGTCATGCTCGTTTGACAAAACAGGCCCGCCTCCGGCGGGAGGCGCTATGCCAACGAGGATTTGCCGAACATGAATGTGGCCCAGAACATCGTCGCCGGCCTTGACCGGATACTCACCATGGAACTGGTGCGCGTCACCGAAAGGGCCGCCGTGGCGGCCGCCAGGCTGCGCGGCCGTGGCGATGAAAAGGCTGCCGACCAGGTCGCTGTCGACGCCATGCGACAGGAGCTCAACCGTCTTGCCATCAAAGGCACGGTGGTGATCGGCGAGGGCGAGCGCGACGAGGCGCCGATGCTCTATATCGGCGAAGAGGTCGGCACCGGCAAAGGACCGGCAGTCGACATCGCGCTCGATCCGCTCGAAGGCACGACGATCTGCGCCAAGAACCTGCCCAACGCGCTTGCTGTCATCGCCATTGCCGAGAAGGGTAGCCTGCTGTTCGCACCCGACGTCTATATGGACAAGATCGCCATTGGTCCGGGCTATGCCGAAGGCGTCATCGATATCGATGCTTCTCCGGCCGAGAACATCGCGAGCCTGGCGCGAGCCAAGGGCGTCGCGGTCTCGGACATCACCACCTGCATCCTCGACCGGCCGCGCCACGCCAAGCTGATCGATGCCGTGCGCGCCACGGGAGCCGCGATCCGGCTGATCGGCGACGGCGATGTCGCCGGCGTCATCCACACCACCGACCCGGAGGAGACCGGCATCGACCTCTATCTCGGCACCGGCGGCGCCCCGGAAGGCGTTCTGGCCGCGGCCGCATTGCGCTGCACCGGCGGCCAGATGCAGGGCCGGCTGATCCTCGATACGCCGGACAAGGTCGCGCGCGCCGCCAAGATGGGCATTTCCGATCCGAAGCGGATCTACCATGCGGAAGACATGGCGCGCGGCGACGTGCTGTTCGCGGCGACCGGCGTCACCGACGGCAACATGCTGGCCGGCGTCAAGTTCGGCCGCACCTATATCACCACCCACACCATCGTACTGCGCTCATCGTCGCGGACCGTGCGCGAGATCAAGGCGCGGCATCAGGATCTGGATAAGTTCTAGGCCTCCTTGCGAAGCCGCACCGCAGTTGCTAGCCCTTGGCTGCATCTGAACCCTGGCGGCGCAAGGATTGACGATGAATGTGTTCGACTGGCACGCGGATCCGATTTCGTGTGCCACGCCCATCACGAAATCCTATCGCAACACCCAGAATGTGCGCCGCTATTTCACCCGCGAATGCGGCGATACGTTCAGGTTCGATCGGCCTTTCATGGCCTGGCTAAAGGACGGTCGGGACAAGACAATGGGCGACGCCGCCGACGAATGGATCAGGCGCGCCTGGCTGAAAAGCGGAAAGCGTGGTTTGTCTTGAATTCTCCTGCGACGCCACCCGCCGCGAACCACCTGGTTTTGCCCGTCTTTGGCCCTAAAGCGCGTCGCGTTCACGCGCAGCACTTTAGGCTGTTGTCCGCGCATGTCGTTAGCCCAAAACCGCTGCACATTTTTGCGCGACATGCTCTATCCTGCGGCCGACCATGAATTGGCAAAGCGCATAATGGGCGAAAGGCGCCTTTTCCTCGATGTCAGGCAGTCGGCGACCGGTCTCTCCTGGGAGCACCGGCTGACCGAACGGCAGGACATGGTCGCGCTTGCCATCGCGCAAGGTCATGGCGTGCCCGACATCGTCGCGCGCGTTCTGGCCGGACGCGGCGTTACCGCCGACGAGACCGAGCGCTTCCTCGATCCGACGATCCGCGACCTGTTGCCCAATCCGGTGTCGCTGACCGACATGGACAAGGCCGCAACCCGAATCGCGGCGGCGGTGATGGCGCGGGAAAAGGTAGCGATCTTCGGCGACTACGATGTCGATGGCGCCGCCTCGTCGGCCTTGCTGAAGCGGTTTCTGGCACATTTCTCCATACCGTCGGAAATCTATATTCCGGACCGTATCTTCGAGGGTTACGGTCCCAATCCCGATGCCATGCGCGAACTCGTGTCGCGCGGCGCGACGCTGATCGTCACCGTCGATTGCGGCACCAACAGTGCCATTTCCGTCGATGCCGCCAACGAAGCCGGCGCCGATGTCGTGGTGCTCGACCACCATCAGGTCGGCGGCGCGTTGCCGGCCGCGATTGCGGTGGTCAATCCAAACCGTGACGACGATCTTTCCGGGCAGGGGCATCTGTGTGCCGCCGGTGTCGTGTTCCTCGCCCTGGTGCAGACCGCGAAAATCCTGCGTGGCCTGAGCGATGTCGCGCCGCCAGACCTGCTTTCGCTGCTCGATCTCGTGGCGTTGGCGACCGTTTGCGATGTGGTGCCGCTCACCGGCGTCAACCGTGCCTTCGTCGTCAAAGGCCTGCAAATGGCGCGCCAGCAGAAGAATGAAGGCTTGGCCGCATTGGCGCGGGTATCGCGCATTGGCGAGCCGGTCAGCACCTTCCATCTCGCCTATCTGATCGGGCCACGCATCAATGCCGGCGGGCGCATCGGCGATGCGGCGCTTGGCAGCCGGCTGCTTGCGACCGACGATCCGGTCGAGGCGCGGACCATCGCCGAGACGCTCGACCGGCTGAACCAGGAGCGGCAGCTGATGGAGCAGGAGATGCTGGCCGCGGCGCGCGCCGAGGCCGATGCCGAGCTTGCCGGTGGCAGCGGCCCGGCGATCGTCGTCACCGCCAGCAACAACTGGCATCCCGGCATTGTCGGCCTGCTCGCCTCGAGGCTGAAGGATCATGCGCGCCGGCCGGCTTTCGCCATTGCCTTCAACGCTGTGGGCATCGGCACCGGTTCGGGCCGTTCTGTGTCGGGCTTCGACCTCGGCCGGCTGGTGCGCGAAGCCGCCGATGTCGGGCTGATCGTCAAGGGCGGTGGTCATGGCATGGCGGCCGGCATCACTGTGGAGCGCGCCAGGCTCGGCGAACTCAGGGCGTTCTTCGAGGAACGGGCGGCTGCCGACGTGTTTCGGCTACAGGACGAGGAGAGCCTGGCGATCGATGGCGCGCTTGCGGCCGAAGGCGCGACGCTCAGCCTGCTCGACGCGCTGGAAAAGGCCGGCCCCTTTGGCGCCGGCCACGTCGCGCCGGTCCTCGTGCTGCCGCGCCATCGGCTGGCCGACGCCAGGCCGGTCGGCACCAACCATATACGCTGTGAATTGCAGTCGGACAGCGGCGGCCGTATCCAGGCGATCGCCTTTCGTGCCGTCGATACGGTGCTTGGCGAATTCCTGTTCAAGAACCGTGGCAAGAGCGTGCATGTCGCCGGCTCGCTGTCTGGTAATTACTGGAACGGCAACCGCACGGTGCAATTCCGCATTGTCGATGCGGCGCGAGCGTAGCCGCGTCAGTATCTATGCAGCTTGGTTGGCCGGCGCATAACGCATTAGCGTCACATCCTGGGGCAGGCTTTCCCTGCCAAGCGGTTTCAGCCTCAGCGACAGGCCGGACTGGAAGTACGGCTTGCCGCCCCCCAGCACGACCGGGTGCATGTACAGCCGGTATTCATCGATAAGCCCTGCTCGTGCCAGACCGGCGGCAAGGTCTGCGCCGCCGAGGATGACGAGGCCATCCGTCTTTGACTTGAGCGATCTCACCGCGGTCTCGGCATCGCCATTCACCAGCCGGGCATTGGGCCCGACCTGCCGAAGCGTGGTCGAGAAGACGATCTTCGGTGTCTCTCGCCATGCGCGGGCAAAGTCCCGCTCGACCTCGGTGGAGCCGGTCTCGCGCTCAGGGCTGTCCCAGAAGCGCATCGTCTCGTACATCCGCCGCCCGGCAAGCACTGCTGAGGCTAGCCTCATCATGTCATTGAAATGCTGATGCAATTCTGTCTCCGGCACTGGCAGTGCTATGTCCTCGTCCGATCGGGCGATATAGCCGTCCAAAGAGGTGAGCATGGAATAAACGAACTTGGCCATTGGCGCCTCCGTATAAGCAGCACAGGCCAGCATAACCAATTGCGTTTTGCAATCAGTTTTTCACACAACAGGCAAATGAAAAGGCCGCCAACGCTTCAAGGGTGCAGCACCACTCCGTCGATGGGACGCAACGGACGGTGTTTCGGACAGCGGCTGGCCTCAGGCGAGAACGGTCTGCAGCCGGGTCAGTTCGCCGATCTGGGCCATCGTCGCCTGATAGCCGAGCTGGATCGCCTCGTCGGCGCGATGGAATTCGGTGAGGCCGATATGGCTGAGTTTGGGCTGCAGCGACATATCTGGCGGATCGCCCGCCAGCCTGGCGCGCGAGATGCGGTCCTGGATGATGTTGAAAGCCTCGACCATGACGCCGGTGATGCCGAGGCGGGTCTGATGCGACTGGTGCTCGGTGCCGACATGGCCGGGGCGCGGCGCGTCCTTTTCGACAACAAGTTCGCCGGCGCTGTGTTTGATCACGGCGGCGCGGCCGAACAGGTCGTAGTGAAGGTTGACCGCCACGACGAGCGGCTGCTCGTAGGCGCGGCAAACCGATACCGGCACCGGATTGACCAGCGCGCCGTCGACCAGCATGCGGCCGTTGCAATTCACCGGCTCGAACACGCCAGGCAATGCGTAGGACGCGCGCATGGCCGTGATCAGCGAGCCGTGCGACAGCCAGATCTCGTGGCCGGTGCGGATTTCCGATGCGACGCTGACGAAGGGTTTTGGCAGGTCTTCGAAACGGACGCCCGCCACATGCTCGCGCAGACGGGCATCGAGTTTCAAGCCGCCGAACAGGCCGCTGCCGCGCAGATTGAGATCGAGCAGGCCGAAAATGCGCCGCTTGGTCAGGCTGCGGGCGAACTCTTCCAGCTCATCCAGTTTGCCGGCGAGATAACAGCCGCCGACCAGCGCGCCGATCGAGGTGCCGGCGATCATCGAAACTTCGATGCCGGCTTCATCGAGCGCGCGCAGCACGCCGATATGAGCCCAGCCTCTTGCGCAACCGCCGCCCAAAGCGAGCGAAATGGCTGTTTTCTTGGGAGATTTCGTTTCGGACGCGCCGCCGGAAGAGGTCAGGCCGTTGGCCTCCCTGACATCTGGTCTGTTACGCAATGACGCCCACTCGAGCATCATGATCTCCCTTGTCCCAAGACTAATATACGGACAGGCCGTATCGAAATGATGAATCTGTGTGGTTGGTGTGAGGCAGATGGTTCAAGACGATGGCTTCCGATACGTGAATTCCGCATCGAACAGCGGCTTGCTGCCGTCGTCAACAAGTGTCCCCTTGCCGTCGACGAGTCCCACCGTCCGATAAAAGCATGAACGCCGGCCGGTGTGACAGGTTGCGTCGTGGCCCAACACTTTGACGCGCAGCCACAATGCATCCTGATCGCAGTCGGTGCGCATCTCGACGACATGCTGGAAATTGCCCGAGGTTTCGCCCTTCTTCCAAAGCGCGTTGCGCGAGCGCGACCAGTAGTGGGCGATGCCGGTTTCCAGTGTCAGCGCCAAGGCTTGCGCATTCATATGCGCGACCATCAGCAGCATGCCGTCTTGGGCATCGGTGACGACGACGGTGACAAGGCCGGCGGCGTCGAAGCGCGGCGAAAACACCGCGCCTTCCTCCAGGGCTTTCTTGTCTGATGGAGTTTTGGGAAATTCCAGTGCCGACATCGCCGGTGTATCTTCCTGTTTGACCATGATCTTACCCGAAAACCGGTCCGCGTTTTTCAGGATCATGGCCTAGCGATATCGGCCTAGACGTTATGCCCCGCCGCCGCGAACCATGGTGACGAAACGAACCTGCTCCTCGGGCGTGTCCTTGAAAACGCCGGTGAAGGTGGAGGTGAGCGTGGTGGAGCCCTGCTTGCGGATGCCGCGCATGGCCATGCACATGTGCTCGGCCTCGATCATGACGGCGACGCCGCGCGGGTTGAGCACATCCTGGATGACGCCGGCGATCTGCGCGGTCAGCGCTTCCTGCGTCTGCAGGCGATGGGCGAAGATATCGACGACCCGCGCGATCTTGGACAGGCCGACGACCTTGCCATCCGGCAGATAGCCGACATGCGCCTTGCCGATGATCGGCACCATGTGGTGCTCGCAATGCGAATGGAACTGGATATCCTTGACGATGACGAGATCGTCGTAGCCGGCGACCTCCTCGAAGGTGCGGCCGAGTTCATCGGCCGGGCACATGTCGTAGCCGCCGAACATTTCGCGGTAGGCCTTGGCCACGCGCTTGGGTGTGTCGATCAGCCCCTCGCGGTCCGGATTGTCGCCGGTCCAGCGCAGCAATGTGCGCACGGCGGCCTCGACCTCGGCCTCGCTCGGCCGGTCGGTGACCGGCTTTTCCATGTAGACGGACTGGGGCATGAGTTTCTTGATGACGGCATCCATAAAAGGCGTCTCCCGTAGTTCCTCTCCAAGGAGGAACGAGTTGAACGGACCACGACCTTTCGGTGTCGGAAACTCGCCCCGTTTCCAGCCCCGTAAGCGGCGTGAACTTCCCGGCCAGGACAGCGGCGCTCATCGCCTTGTCGTTACCGGACTGCCAGCATTATATAAGGTCGTAGCGAGCGAAAGGAAGACGCAGCAGCGGCAATCGCTGTTCGCTTGGCGGCGACGGATTGGAAAATAATGATCAACGATGTCTACAACGCGAAAATTCTCGGTTTTGCCGGAAACATCGCCCGCATCGGCCGGCTCGAGCATCCGGACGCGACCGCCAAGGCGCATTCCAAGCTGTGCGGTTCGACCGTTACGGTCGATCTCAAGATGGAGGACGGCGTGGTCACCGACTTTGCCCATGACGTGAAGGCCTGCGCGCTCGGCCAGGCGTCGTCCTCGATCATGGCGCAGCATGTCGTCGGCGCGAGCGCCGAGGAATTGCGCACGGTGCGCGACGCCATGCTGAAGATGCTGAAAGAGAATGGCGCGGCGCCGGAAGGGCGCTTCGCCGACCTCAAATATTTGGAGCCGGTGCGCGACTACAAGGCACGGCACGCCTCGACCATGCTGACCTTTGACGCCGTGGTCGACGCCATCGGCCAAATCGAGAAGAAGCGCGCCGAACAGGCGGCCTGATCTTGCCATTTCCCGTTCTGACGATGCGCGGACTTCGCGGCAGCCCGCGACACCGACCCTTTCATGGCCTGGTGTTCGTCTGGAGCCTTGCCGGCGCACTCATGTCAGGCTGTGGCTCGAGCCGGGCCGACGTGGCAGTCACGCGGGATATCCACGACTATCTCATGAAGGCTATCCAGACCTGTTGGGCAGTGCCTGCAAATGCCACGAGTGTTGCGCGCGTCCGGATCAGCCTGAACAAGGACGGCTCTCTCGCCGGTCCGCCAAAAATCCTCGATCCTGTCACACCACAGCCGGACAAGGTCGCCGAGGCTGCCGTCAGGGCCATCAAGCGTTGTGCGCCGTTTCCCGGCCTGACGTCCTATGCGGCGCACTACGATCTGTGGCGCGAGGTCGTCCTCACATTCCACCCGGCACAGGACACGTCGGGCGGGCGTCCAGCAGTCGGGGTAAACGACATCGACAAGCTTCTCGATAAATACAAGAACGCAAAGTAGCGGGAGCCCCGGCCCGGAAACCGGCTTAGACCTTTGCTTCCAATGTCCGTCTGCTTGAGGCAAATTCACTTCGGATCCAGTCGGCGAACGCTGCGGCCGGCTCGGAAAGCTCCTTCAAGCTCCTGGCCACCAGCCAGTAGCCGCCGGACGCAACGTCGATGTCGAACGGCTTGACCAGCGCGCCGGTTTCGAGCTCGTTGCCGATCTGCAAGAGATCGCCCAACGCCACGCCATGTCCGAGCAGGGCGGCCTGCTTTGAAAGCGATATATCCGCCAGCATCGGCCCGCGCGCGGGCACGGCATCGGCCGGCACGCCGGCGGCTTCGAACCAGCGCGTCCAGCCCTGGCGATTCTCCTCATGCAAAAGTGTGTAGCGGGCAAGGTCGATCGGCTTTTCGAGGGGAGGGCCCGAGGCGAGCAGCGCCGGCGACAAAACCGGTGAATCGACTGTGGAGGCAAGCCGCTCCGCCTGGTTGCGCGGCCACGAGGTCGCCTTTGCGCTGAAGCGCAAGGCAAGCTCGGGCTGATCGCTGCGGAATTCGATCAGCCTGGCATCGACTTCGAGGGACACGTCGATATCGGGCCGCAACTGGCGAAACCGGTTGAGCCGAGGCACCAGCCAGACGGAGGCAAGCGACGGCTCGACGCTGACGCGAACCACGGATTGCGCGGGGGCGGCGACCAATTCCGAAAGCAGTTTGTCGATGTCGTCGAAACTCCTGACCAGTTGGGCGAGCAGCCGGCGGCCGGTGTCGGTCAGTTCGACGCGGCGATGGTGACGTTCGAACAAGGGCTGGCGCAGGAAGGTTTCAAGTTCGCGGATCTGGCGGCTGATCGCCGCCTGGGAAACGAAAAGCTCCTCTGCGGCCTTGCTGAAGCTCAGGTGCCGGCCCGCCGCCTCGAAACTTCTCAATGCAGTCAACGGCAGCCGCCCGCGCTTCATTCGCATAACCCAGGATTATCCGAAGTGGAAATTATACTCGTTTGAAGGCCAAGGCCAGCGGCGATCTAATCGCGTCAAAGGAGACCGACCATGATCCAGTTCCTGAGCATCCTTGGCGATGTCATGCGGATCGCAACATTCCAATGGCGTGACGAAAGCCACCATGCAAAGTGCGGCGAGGAGCCTGTCCGCAACGGCCGCTGGGCGCCTCCGGTTGACAGGCTGCCGTCTCGTCGCTCCCGCCCATGACAGCACAGGGGAGCAAGGGGCAGGGATTGCGTTCTCCCGACGAAGCTCACATCTATCGCACGGGAAACGCGATACGGAGACTGCGGTGCACGACCCGCACGGGCATGCCCATACTGTCAGACCGCCGGGGCGAGGGCGCAACTGGCCCGGCCCGTGGCGCAAGACGCCTGGCCGTCTCGTCGGCACTTCGCTCGTGCGTCTCTACCAGCTGACGCTGTCCGGCTTTGTCGGCAATTCCTGCCGGCATCTGCCGACCTGTTCCGAATACGCGCATGAGGCGATCGCCCGCCACGGCCTGTGGGCCGGCGGCTGGATGGGGTTTTTCAGGGTGCTGCGCTGCGGGCCGTTCGGCACGCACGGTGTCGACCTCGTGCCGGAGTTGCTGGCGGATCGCTACGTCTGGTTCATGCCGTGGCGATACTGGCGGATCGGAAAGAAGCGTGGCGAAGCAAAGGGCTGATCGCACCTGACGGGTTTTGCGCGGGCGTCTCGTTCTTTACGAACTGGTAGGGTTAACGCCAGCCTGCACAACAACTGCGCATTTGAGACAAAATCGAGACAAGAGACCTCGCTAAGCCCGCTCGCGAACACCCTTCTGGAGCGAGCATCAATGCGTAACATCGACCGTCTTCCCTTTATCCTGGCTGGAGTCCTCTTCCTGCTCGCCTGGTTGCTGGGGTTCCCGATGCGCGCGCAATCGGCGCCGCTTGGGGATGTGCAGTGCACCCTCATTGCCGATGCGGCGAGCGGCAAGGTGCTTTACCAGGACGGCACCTGCGACCAGCGGTTCAGCCCGGCCTCGACGTTCAAGGTGCCGCTTTCGCTGATCGGCTATGACGCCGGCATCCTGGGCGACGAGCACACGCCGAGCTGGGACTACAAGCCAGAGTTCGCGGCCGTGAAGCGGGACCAGAAGACAGTCGACCCGACGATCTGGGAGAAGGATTCGATCCTCTGGTATTCGCGTGAAATCACTCGCAAGCTTGGACCCGAGAGCTTTGCCGGCTATGTCTCGAAACTCGACTATGGCAACAAAGACGTTTCCGGCAATCCCGGCAAGAATGACGGGCTTACCCATTCCTGGGTCAACTCCTCGCTCAAGATCACGCCGGTTGAGCAGGTCGATTTCCTGCGCAAGCTGCTGGCGCGCAAATTGCCGGTCTCGGCCAAGGCCTACGACATGACGTCAGCCATCATCCCGACGTTCCAGGCCGGAGGCTGGACGGTGCAAGGCAAGACTGGCAGCACAAGGCTGGCCAATGATGCCGACAAGATCAGGGACAAGCGTTCGCTCGGCTGGTTCGTCGGCTGGGCGAAAAAGGACGGCCAGCAGATCGTCTTTGCCCGCCTTGTTGTCGATGCCACCCGCACCGATATGCCAAAAGGCCTCAAAACGCGGGCGGCGTTTCTGAAAGACCTGCCACTGCTGGTGAAATAGGTCGCTCAGATGCTCCTGCGCGCGCGGATGATGTGGCCGCCGGAATTGTTCGTCATTTCCTTCGGGGCCTCGGAAAAACGGGCGGCGATATCGCCGCTCTCGATATCTTCAATCTCGTCGAAGCCGAGCTCGCCCATGGATTTCGCCAGCTCGGCCGGCACGAAGAAGCTGATCCATGGCTCCCCGACAGACGCGACGCGGGCCGCATGGAAGGCCAGCGCCGCCTGTCCCGCCGCGCTGCGGTTCGCAGCCGGTTCGCTGTAGTCGAACACGACCTCCGAGCCGGGGACACTGGCTATCCAGAACAAGGTTTTGAAGATCGCTTCCTTCGTCAGGTAGGGAACGACCCCCAGCCAGATGAAGAAGCTCGGCGCGGTCGACTGCAAACCGGCCGCGGCGAGTTCCGCAGACAGGCTTTGCCGCTCGAAATCGACCGGCACGAATCTGGTGGCGGCTGGCTCGGCGAGACCGCTGTCGGCAATGCATTTGCGTTTCCAGGCTTGCGTGGCCGGGTGATCGACTTCGAACACGCTGAGGTCCCGATACGGATTGCGCAGCGAAAACGTATCGAGGCCAGCGCCAAGCACGACGAGTTGGCGGACACCGCGACGCACCGCCGCCGCCAGCCAGTCCTCGGCGAAGCGGGCGCGCGCTGCCACGAACAGGCGCATGCGCCGGCGGCGCTCGTCTTCTTGCTCAAGCTCGCGCGCCGCGGGAGCGGCTTCACCCAGAATCGCGATCGCGTAGGGATCGCGAAACAACCCTGCCTGCGGTGAAAATTGATGCAGAGCCCTCATGCGGGCGACGCCAAGGGCGGTTCGGCTGGGTGTTGCGTTTTCCATATCGGCAATTCCAGACGATTGCGGGGATGTTCGCAAGCCTGGGCGGAGGGCTGCGACATCACTGCCGACATTTCCTGACGGCCGGCCAGTCAGCACTCTTTACCTGGCCCGGCACTGCCTCTAAAACCCGCGCGCTGCCGTTTGTCCATGTGATTTGGCGCATCCGGCTTTATCTTGTGTATGTCGTAACCCCAGGACCATCATACATTTTTGGGTGACATGCATTTCAACCACCCGCGCTCGTTTGCGGGACTGGATAGGAGAACCATATGCTGAATTCCGTTTCCCTGACATTTCCCGATGGCTCCGTCCGCGACTACGACGCGGCGATGACCGGTGCCGGCCTTGCCGAATCGATCTCGAAGTCGCTGGCCAAGAAGGCCGTCGCCTACGCTATTGACGGCACCGTGCGTGACCTCAGCGACCCGCTCGGCAAGTCCGGCAAGGTCGAGATCATCACCCGCGACGATGCGCGCGCTCTCGAGCTTATCCGCCACGACACAGCGCACGTGCTGGCGGAGGCCGTGCAGGAATTGTGGCCGGGAACGCAGGTGACCATCGGTCCGGTGATCGAGAACGGATTCTATTACGACTTCGCCCGCAACGAGCCGTTCACACCGGACGACTTTCCGGTGATCGAGAAGAAGATGCGCGAGATCATCGCGCGCAACAAGCCGTTCACCAAGGAAGTCTGGTCGCGCGACAAGGCGAAAAAGGTCTTCGCCGACAAGGGCGAGCGCTACAAGCTGGAATTGATCGACGCCATTGCCGAGGATCAGGACCTCAAGATCTATGCCCAGGGCGACTGGTTCGATCTCTGCCGTGGCCCGCACATGGCCTCGACCGGCCAGATCGGCAACGCCTTCAAGCTGATGAAGGTGGCCGGTGCCTATTGGCGCGGCGATTCGAACAACCCGATGCTGACGCGCATCTACGGCACGGCCTGGGCCGACCAGGCGCAGCTCGAAGCCTACCAGACGATGCTGGAGGAGGCCGAGAAGCGCGACCACCGCAAGCTCGGGCGGGAGATGGACCTCTTCCATTTCCAGGAAGAGGGGCCGGGCGTTGTCTTCTGGCACGCCAAGGGCTGGAAGATGTTCCAGAACCTGGTCAATTACATGCGACGCCGCCTCGACGAGCAGGGCTATCAGGAGGTCAACGCGCCGCAGGTGCTCGACAAGAGCCTGTGGGAAACGTCGGGCCATTGGGGCTGGTATCGCGACGCCATGTTCAAGGTGACGGTTGCCGGCGACGATACCGACGACGACCGCGTCTTCGCGCTGAAGCCGATGAACTGCCCTGGCCACGTGCAGATTTTCAAGCATGGGTTGAAGTCTTATCGCGATCTGCCCGTAAAACTTGCGGAATTCGGCAATGTGCATCGCTACGAACCGTCGGGCGCGCTGCATGGGCTCATGCGTGTGCGCGGCTTCACGCAGGATGACGCGCATATCTTCTGCACCGAGGAGCAGCTGGCGTCGGAATGCCTGCGCATCAACGATTTGATCCTGTCGACCTATGCTGATTTCGGTTTCGACGAAATCAGCGTCAAGCTGTCGACGCGGCCGGACAAGCGCGTCGGCACCGACGAGGCCTGGGATCATGCCGAGGCGATCATGGGCAGCGTGCTGGAGACGATCAGGACGCGGTCCGGCAACCGGATCAAGACCTCGATCAATCCGGGCGAGGGCGCCTTCTATGGGCCGAAGTTCGAATATGTGTTGAAGGACGCCATCGGCCGCGAATGGCAATGCGGCACCACGCAGGTCGATTTCAACCTGCCGGAACGCTTTGGCGCCTTCTATATCGGCTCGGATTCGGAGAAGAAGCAGCCGGTCATGGTGCACCGCGCCATCTGCGGTTCGATGGAGCGCTTCCTCGGCATCCTGATCGAGAATTATTCCGGCCATTTCCCGCTGTGGTTCGCGCCGCTGCAGGTGGTGGTGGCAACGATCACATCGGATGCGGACAGCTACGCGACCGAGGTGGTGGCAAAGTTGAAGGCCGCCGGTCTGCTGGCGGAAGCCGATCTGCGCAACGAGAAGATCAACTACAAGGTCCGCGAACACTCGCTGGCCAAGGTGCCGGTCATCCTCGTGTGCGGCAAACGCGAGGCGGAGGAACAGACGGTCAACATCCGCCGGCTCGGCTCGCGCGACCAGGAATCGCTTGGCCTTGCCGAGGCGATCACGCAACTGACCGAAGAGGCCGTTACGCCGGACCGCAGGCGCAAACGCGCGGCCTGATCCGTTAGTTCCCAGGAATGGCGGTGGAGCGATCCACCGCCATTTTCATATCCCTGTCACGCCAACCTTGTAACGAGCCCTCATGCTCAAGCTGAAGACGCGCGAAAAACCGTTTCCCGAGCTTTCCTATGCCAATCCGCGACAGCCGGCGCTGACGCGCTGGGTCATCCATTCCATTGAAGGCCTGTCGGGGCGCGACCGCTATGCCGCGCTCTATGATTTCTGGCGCCGCCAGGTGGTGCCATCAGGCGAGCGCGTGTTCAGCCGCATGCTCGACCTGATCGACGTGCGGATCCGCACCGCCGACCAATGGCCGCCCGCACCATTGCCGGACACACCGCTGGTGATCGTGGCCAACCATCCGTTCGGCATTGGCGACGGCATTGCCGTGCTGTCGCTGGCGGAGCAGTTGGGGCGGCCGTTCCGGGTGATGATCCACAAGGATCTGCTCAAGATCCGCGAGATGGAGCCCTATTCGCTGCCGATCGACTTTTCCGAGACCAAGGAAGCGCTGAAGAACAACATGGCCGTACGCCACGAGGCGGTACGGCTGCTGAAGGAGGGTGTCACCATCGTGGTGTTCCCCGCCGGTGGCGTCGCCACCGCGCCGAAAGGCTTTGGCCGGGCGCGCGACCTGCCATGGAAGATGTTTCCGGCGCGTCTGGTGCAGGATGCCAAGGCGTCCGTCATTCCGATGCATTTCTCCGGACAGAATGGCAGGCTGTTCCATCTGGTCAGCGGGCCGATGAACATGGCCGAGCGCGATGGCCGCGTGGCCAAATTCGTCGGCAAGGCTTCGCTGACGCTGCGCCTTTCGATGCTCATCCACGAATTCGCGCGGCTGTCCGGCAAGGCGATCGACGTGCGCGTCGGCGACGTTCTGAGCTGGAGCGAACTGGAGCCGCTGCGCGACCGCAAGGCATTGCTCGACCGGCTTTACCGCGGTGTGTTCGACCTGGCACCGCAGGTGCCGCGCCGCCGGATTCCCTTCCTGCCCGCGCGGACCAAGCTGGCCGCCTGAAAGCTAGAGAATTCGCAGCGGAGGCTAGTCCGCGCCTTCTTCGGGGTCCATGGCCGCCGCTTCGGTCGCCAGAACCTCGATTTCCTGGTTCTGCCCGGCCACGACCGTGAAATCCTTCTGATAGATGCGGTCGCGGTTCTTGGCGATGATGGTGTAGTCGCCCTCGGCAAGCACCATCGAGGCGAAGGCACCGACGGTCTCCTTGATCGGATCGCCGGATTCGTTCAGCAGCGACCATGACGTGTCGGCGATGGCCTCGCCACCGGCTTCGCGCACCAGCTTCATGGTGATCTCGGCGGCATGATGCTCGACAGTGGCTTCCGTCAGCTTGCCGGCCTCGACGCGAATGTCGGAGCGGATCACCGCATTGACCGCACCGTAGGTCGAGACGACATGGTAGATGCCGGCATTGAGCCGCACGACGCTGTTGGGTTCGACATCGGGAATGATCAGCGCGCGGTCGCCATTGGCCTCGGCGGTGCCCTCATAGATCGAGAAGCGCAGTTTTTTCGGGGGAATGCGCACGCCGCCGGACAGGACCGCGTCGAGCTTCAGGCCACCGGCGTCGAGCACCAGGCTTTCGCGCTTGGCTTCCTTGCCGACAGTGATGCGCTTGGTGGCGCCGGCGCGGCCATAGGAGGCATGGACCAGATAGCTGCCGGGTTCGAGCTGGAAGACGGCGCTGCCGCCATGCGCCGAGGCGACCATCGGCAATTTGCCGTTGACGGCTTCGGGCTTGAAGACACGCCAGACGAGGCCGCGGGTGATATCGGTGCCCTTGTCGGTCAGCTGCGCCGACAAAGTGATGGCGCCACCGCCGCCGAGCGCCAGCGGGGCTTCGCTCTTTGGCGTCGCGTAGCTCGAAATTCCGGGGAGTTTCAGGT
Source organism: Mesorhizobium sp. WSM4310 (assembly GCF_007003935.1). NCBI lineage: Bacteria > Pseudomonadati > Pseudomonadota > Alphaproteobacteria > Hyphomicrobiales > Phyllobacteriaceae > Mesorhizobium > Mesorhizobium sp. WSM4310. The sequence goes on along the minus strand of NZ_VFTA01000007.1, from coordinate 69,866 downwards.
CGCTGACGCCGTCCTTTTCCTGCCCAGCAGCCAGGGAGACCGGCAGCAGGAACAGCGCGGCGCAGAGCCAGACCAGGAAAAGACGCAGTCGCCCCTCAAACATGCCTTGCGTTGAAGCCCATGGCGGTGGCAATTTCAAGGCTTAAGAGTCCGATCGATAGACTCTTCAGCCGGCGCTTGCGCGCCTTTGCCCGAGCCGCCCGAATTCCCGATGGTGCGCTTCAGCTCAAAACAGAGTGTTCAGGAGACTTGCGCCCATGGCGTCGCCGATCATCGACTTCCTGCTGACCCGAAATTCAGCGCCGATTCCGGACCTCAAGGAGCCGGCGCCGAGCGACGCCGATATCGCAACGATGATCGCCGCCGCCACGCGCGTGCCTGACCATGGCCGGCTCGAGCCCTGGCGCTTCATCCTCTATCGCGGCGATGCCCGCATCGAGATCGGCAGGAAGCTAGCGACGCTTGCCGAACAGCGGGAAGGGCCGCTGCCCGAGGGCCGCCGCAACCAGGAACTGGCGCGCTTCTCCCGCGCGCCGCTGGTGATCGGCGTGGTGTCGGTGCCGAAAGAGAACCCCAAGATCCCGCAATGGGAGATGTTCCTGTCCGGCGGCATGGCGGCGATGAACCTTATGATCGCAGCCAATGCGCTGGGATATGGCACCAACATGATCAGCAACTGGTATTCCGACGTGGCGGAGGGCAGGGCGATCCTCGGACTGGCGCCGCAGGAGCGCGTCGTCGGTTTCATCCATATCGGCTCCTATGCCGGCCCGGCGCCGGAGCGGCCACGGCCCGATCCGGCAAAGCTCTATGCCGACTACTCAGGAGCCTGGGCAGGCTGAATGTTCTACGAGCCGCCCAAGGGACACGGGCTGCCGCACGATCCGTCGAAGGCGATCGTGGCGCCGCGGCCGATCGGCTGGATATCGACGCTGAACGGGGCAGGCGAGATCAACCTGGCGCCATACTCCTTCTTCAATGCTGTTTCGACGCGGCCGTTCATCGTCTGGTTCTCCTCGGAGGGCGAGAAGGACAGCGCCACCTTTGCCCAGGAGACCGGCGAGTTCGTCGCCAATCTGGTCAGCCGCGATCTCGCGGAGAAGATGAATTATACGTCCGTCAACGCGCCGCGCGGCGTCAACGAGTTCGTCTATGCCGATCTCGCCATGGCGCCTTCGCGTCTCGTGAAGCCACCGCGCGTGGCGGCCGCGCCTGCCGCGCTGGAATGCCGGGTGACGGAGGTGTTTCGCCCGAAGGCGCTGGATGGAACGCCGACGAGCGCCGTCGTTGTCGCCGGTGAGGTGGTCGGCGTGCACATTGACGACGCCTTCCTGAAAGATGGCCTGTTCGACATCATCAAGGCTGGCAATGTGGCTCGGCTCGGCTACATGGACTACGCCTGCGTCAATGAGGTCTTCTCGATGCGCCGGCCACGCTGGAGCAAGGAGTAGGTTTCTGGACCTGGCAAGTCACCGCGCCTTGTCGGCTTTCCGTCGGGCCGTCATGACGGCTCTGATATAGCCGGGTTCCCCGATCCGAATGCTGCCGTCGGGAAGGCCGAGGATGCGGTCGAGAGCGATTTCGTAGAGCCTGACGCGTTGTTCCAGGACTTTGATCGCGACCTCCATATCGGCGTCGCTACCGCCGGCGATCGCCTTGGCGACGACATCGTGCGTGGCCAAGCCGAACTGCATGACGATATCGGCGACACCCTCCGGATCGAAGGTCCTGAAGGTGCCGTCTTCGACACCTTGCCGGATGATCTTGACCAGCAGGGGCGAAAACGACGCGTTGGCCGCCAGGTTGATGCGGTGGAAAAGCACCAGATTCTCCGGCCGGAACATCGTTTCGAAAAGAGCCCAGGCCTCCGCCGCGGTCTCGATCTTGGCCTGCCGCGACTGGCTGAGCAGGCTGTTCAGCCGGCCAAGTGGGTCGAGGCCGGGATCGTCGAGTATACCCTGGACCCCAGCCAGTGCCTGCCGCGCGAAACGGTCAGCCAAGGCTTCCAGAAGAGCCTCCTTGGAGGGGAAGTAGTGATAGAAGGCGCCCTTCGAGATGCCGGCGGAGGCAATCACGTCGTTGAGGCTCGCTCTGTCGTAGCCCTGCGTCAGGAACAGGGCCTGGGCATGGTCCAGAATGTCTTCTCGCCTGATCTCTGGATGCTTGATGACACGGGGCATGACGAAACCTTCTGCACGCGACGGCCTTTCCCGTCCAGCACGGATATCAGATAGTTCGCTTGAAATACAGACCACTGGTCGGTATGATAGACCATTGGTCTGTTTCGGCCAATGCGGGCGAGGGGCATAACGTGGAAGGTCGATCATGATCGCGAAATTGGTGTTTCAGACATTCATCTGGTTCGGCGTCATGGGCGCCTTGCTCTTCCTGTCGGCCGGAACGCTGCATTGGCCCGGGGCGTGGGTCTATCTGATGGTGATGGTGGGGCTCAGCCTCACCATGGGCGTGGCGCTGGCGCGGCGCGATCCGGGCCTGATGAACGAGCGGCTGAGCCCTCCCATCCAGAAGAATCAGACCGCGGCCGACAAGGTCCTGCTCTCCATACTTCTCATCGGCATCTTCGGCTGGCTGAGCTTCATGGGATTCGACTTCCGTTTCGGCTGGTCGGCGGTCCCCTTCTGGGCGCAGGCGGTCGGCGCGCTGGTCCTGCTGGTCGGAATCTGGATCTGCTACCTGACCATGCTGGAGAACAGTTTCGCGGCCCCCGTGGTGAAGATCCAGGACGAACGTGGACAGCGCGTGATCACCACGGGACCCTACAGCTACGTTCGCCACCCGATGTATGCCGGCGCCATCCTCTTCTTCGCCGGCACCGCACTCCTGCTTGGCTCCTGGTGGGGGCTGGTATCCGTGCTCGTGTTCATCGTTCTCCTCGCCATGCGCACCTTCATCGAGGAGAAGACCCTGCGCACCGGCCTGCGCGGCTATGACGACTACGCAACCCGGGTCCGCTACCGCCTGATCCCGATGGTCTGGTAGCCGCCGCACCAGACCGGCGCGTCAGGTTCGCCTCACGGCGGCTTCCTTGGCAGTGACCGCGAAAAACGATTCCCCTTCCTCCGAACACACGCTAAGAGAGCGGCTTCGGCGATGCGTTGGGGTTGGCGCATCGACCTTGGGGATAGTGCGGGGGCACCACTGGCATGAAGAGACGAGACACGCTGGAAACCCGGCTGCGCTACGGCTTTGACAAGAGCATGGCCGCCGGCCCGATCGCGCTGATCGGCTGGCTTGCAGTCGTTTCCCTGCTGATCATCATCGCCGCCGCGGCTTTCCTTACCGTGACCCGCATCGCGCCGGAGGGTGGCGAGCCTCTGAATTTCTTCGAGGCGTTCTGGGAATCGCTGATGCGCACGCTCGATTCCGGGACGATGGGCGGCGACACAGGCTGGGCCTTCCGCCTCGTCATGCTGGCCGTCACGCTTGCCGGCATCTTCGTCGTATCGGCCCTCATCGGCGTGCTCAGCGCCGGCGTCGACGGCAAGCTCGACGAATTGCGCAAGGGCCGTTCTCGGGTGCTGGAGGCCGATCACACCATCATCCTCAACTGGTCGCCGTCGATCTTCGACGTCATCTCCGAACTCGTCATTGCCAATGCCAGCCGTCGCCGTCCGCGCATCGTCGTCATGGCCAATATGGACAAGGTCGCGATGGAGGATGAGATCGCGGCCAAGGTCGGCAAACTGGGCAACACGCGCATCATCTGCCGCAGCGGCGATCCGACCGATCTCTATGATCTCGCCATCGTCAATCCGCAGACCTCGCGGTCGGTCATCGTGCTGTCGCCGGACGGTGACGATCCGGATTCGCAGGTCATCAAGACGGTGCTGGCGCTGGTCAACGACCCAAGCCGGCGCACCGACCCCTACAACATCGCCGCCGAGATCCGCGACGGCAAGAATGCCGAGGTCGCCCGCGTCGTCGGCGGGTCCGAGGTGCAGCTCGTGCTGGCCGATCAGCTGATCTCGCGCATCGTCGTGCATTCGAGCCGGCAGTCGGGCCTCAGCGGCGTCTATTCGGAGCTGCTCGATTTCGACGGCTGCGAGATCTACACGACCGCGCAGCCGGAACTCACCGGCAAGACGTTCGGCGAGGCGGTGATGGCCTATGAGCATTGCGCGCTGATCGGGCTTTGCGACCAAAAGGGGCGCGTCAATCTCAACCCGCCGTCGGATACGGTGATCGGCAAGGACATGCGCGCCATCATCATCGCCGAGGACGATGCCGCGATCAGGCTCGGCAGCACCGGGATCAAGATCAATGCGGCGGCGATCCGCGGCCCCCGGCCCGTCGAGGCGAAGCCGGAGCGCACGCTGATCCTCGGCTGGAACCGGCGCGGTCCGATCATCACCTATGAACTGTCGCGCTATGTCGCGCCTGGTTCGATCCTGACCATCGCCGCCGATACGCCTGGCCTCGAGCAGGAAGTTGCCGGACTGCCGGTCGCCGGCGACAATCTGGAGGTTTCCTGCCGCATCACCGACACGTCGAGCAGCACGGCACTTTCAAGCCTAGACGTGCCTTCCTACGACCACGTGCTGGTCCTCGGCTACAGCGAAACCATGGCCGCGCAGCCGGCCGACACGCGCACGCTGGTGACACTGCTGCATCTGCGCAAGATCGCCGATGATGCCGGCCTGCACATCTCCATCGTCAGCGAGATGATCGACGTGCGCAACCGCGAGCTTGCGGCGGTGACCAAGGCCGAAGATTTCGTCGTCAGCAACCGGCTGGTCAGTCTGATGCTGGCGCAGGCGTCCGAGAACCAATATCTCGCCGCGATCTTCGATGATCTGCTCGACGAGCAGGGCTCCGAAATCTACATGCGGCCGGTCGCCGACTATGTCGCCATCGACCAGCCCTTGACCTTCTGGACGATTGCGGAATCGGCGCGGCTGCGCGGCGAGATCGCGATAGGCTACCGGCGCATCCGCGCCGGAGTTGCCGACCAGCGGGCGCTGGGCGGCGTCACCGTCAATCCCCTGAGGTCGGAAGCGCTGGCCTATCTGCCGGAGGATCGGATCATCGTGCTGGCGCGGGACTGACGAGCAAAGGCTCGCCAGACTAAGCGGAGAGCCCGGCTGCCTTGGCGCGTGCCAGCAGCCGTTCGGCCAGCCGCAGATGCGGGCGGTCGAACATCTTGCCGTCAATGCCGACGACGCCGGGATTCCCGGCCGCCTCAAACGCCGCGACGATCGCCGCCGACTGCTTCACCGCCTCGGCCGAGGGCGTGAAGGCGGCGTTGATCACGGGCACCTGATCGGGGTGGATGGCCATCTTGCCGGTGAAGCCGTCGCGTTCAGCCTCCGCGCATTCCGCGGCAAAGGCCGCCATGTCGCGAAAATTCGGGAACACGGTGTCGATCGCCGCGACCTCCGCGGCTGCGGCCGCCAGGATGGTCGTCAGGCGAGCGTGGCGGAACACGTCGGTGTAGCGTCCGTGCTCGTCGCGGGCCGTGCGCGCCCCGATCGCCGCAGACAGGTCTTCCGCGCCCCAGGTGAGACCGGCGAGCCGCGCGCTTGCGCCGGCGTAGGTCGCGGCGGCGAGCACACCCGCCGGGGTTTCGGTTATGATCGGTACAATCTTGATGGCGCCGTCGGCCAAGCCGTTCTCGGCCTCGCGCACCCTGAGTTTTGCAGAGAGCTGCTGCACATCCTGGCCGCTGTTGGACTTCGGCAGCATGATGCCGTCCGGCTTCGCCGGTACGAGCGCGGCAAGATCGTCATCCGTCAACCCGGTCGACAGGTCGTTGACCCTGATATAGATGGCCGAGCTGGTTTGGCCCCTGCGTTCGACGATAAAGCGTGCCGCGACCGCGCGCGCCGTCGCCTTGTTCTGCGGCGCCACGGAATCCTCGAGGTCGACGATCACCACGTCGGCGCCGGCGCCGAATCCCTTTTCCAGCTTTCGCTCGGAATCGCCGGGGACGAACAGCAGCGAGCGCATCAGGCGGCCTTCTTCAGCATCATCGCTTGCCTGGTGCACTTGGCGACCAGGTCGCCATGCTGGTTGTAGGCGCGGTGCTCGAATTCGACGATGCCGCGATCCGGCTTCGATTTCGATTCCCGTACCGAGATGACAGTGGTCTCGACGCGGATGGTGTCGCCGTGGAAAACCGGATGCGGAAAGGTGGTTTCCTTCATGCCGAGATTTGCGACCGTCGTGCCGACCGTGATGTCATTGACCGAAATGCCGATCATCAGGCCGAGCGTGAACAGCGAGTTGACCAGCGGCTTGCCCCATTCGCTTCTGGCGGCGAAATCGAAGTCGATATGCAGCGGCTGCGGGTTCAGCGTCATCACCGAAAACAGCATGTTGTCGCTCTCGGTCACGGTCTTGCGCAGCGTGTGCCGGAAGACATGGCCGACGACGAACTCTTCGAGGTATAGGCCGGCCATTTTTCAGTCTCCTGCGCTGATTGACGGTTGATAGGCGCTGCATCCGGTGGTCGCAAGCCAGTTAATGAACATGGTGAACCGTTCGTAAACCATTTCTGCCTACCGTCTTCAGCGGGGCCGGAAACCTTCCGGCAAGGGGCGTAAGCAGACGGGCATGGTTGTTGTTTCGCATTTCCTGAAATGGATATACACGGCAAGAGTGTCCGAGCGCGCAGCCGCGGCCAACGCGCTGGCCCGGGCCTATGTCAATTCCGAATTGCCGTTCGAGGACCGCTGCGCCGCCGAGGCGGCGCTGACGCTGCTGCTCGACGATGCCTCGTCGAAAGTGCGGCTGGCGATGGCCGAAGCGCTCTCCATGAGCCACCACGCGCCGCTGCAGATCATCAGTGCGCTGGCGTCCGACCAGCCGGAAGTCGCCGGTGTGGTGCTGGCGCGTTCACCGCTGCTCACCGATGCCGATTTGATCAACCGCGTGGCGGCGAGCCAAAAGGCGACGCAGAAGCTGATCGCCGACCGGCCTGTCGTCTCGATGGCGCTGGCGGCGGCAATCGCCGAGATCGGCGAGTCGGAAGCCTGCGCGGTGCTGCTCGCCAATAGCGGCGCCGACATCGCGTCGGTGAGCTTCCGCCGCATGGCCGAACGCCATGGGCATCTGCCGCTGGTGCGCGAGGCGCTGATTTCGGACGCCCGTCTTCCGGCCGACTGCCGCCACATGCTGCTCATCAAGCTCGGCGAGACATTGAAGACTTCACCGCTGGTCATGGCATTGATGGGCGCCGCGCGGGCCGATCGCGTCCTGCGGGACGCCTGCGTCAAGGCCTCGGTGACGCTGATCGAGGGCACGCGCCAGGAAGAGCATGCCGCGCTGATCGAGCATCTCAGGCTGCGTGGCGATCTCACCGCGAGCTTCCTCATCCGCACCATCGCGCATGGCAAGGTCGATTTCTTCGGCTCCACGCTGGTGGCACTCGGCCAGCAGTCCGAACCGCGGGTGAGGGCGCTGCTGGCTGGCGGCCACGATGTGGCCTTGCAGGCATTGTTCCGCGGCGCAGGCCTGGCTGCCCCCACGCATACGATCATCCTGCGTGCGCTGAAAATCTGGCGCGAGGTCGCCAATGGCAAGCGCGTCGCCGGCGTGCAGGAAGTCAGCTGGCTGATGCTCAAGGAGTTGGGCGGGCAATCCGCGGAAGGCGATCTCGCCGCCCTGGTCAAGTCGATCCATCTCGACGCGCTGCGCGAAAACGCACGCGGCCATGCGTTGGCGATAGCGGCGGCTTAGCCTCGGTCTTTCGCGAAGAAATCCGGAAAATCCTCCATCGCTGCGGCAATGATGCGCAGGGATGCCGCGATCTGCAGCATGTCGCCGGTGGCGTTGCGCTGGGCGATGCTCGCCGCATACTGCCGGGCGACAGCGACCGTCGCTGTCTGCGGATCACCCGGAGCGCGGAACAGCAGCTCGCGCGCCAGCCCTCTCAGGAAATTGGCGATCGAAAGTGCGGTTTCGGACGGGATGGCATGGTTTTGGTTTGTGCCGCGCAGCCTCAGGATCTCCAGGCCGACCGTCACGGCAGCAACGCCGCCGACCAACACCGCCTCGCCCTTCCTGCCGGAGTTCTGCACCAGCGGCATCAGCTGGTTGACGCGGTCATAGGCGAGGCTTTCGAAGGCTGAACGCCTCGGCACGCGCTCGTGCAGGCAAAGCCGTGCCAAATCCTCGCGCATGGCCCGCACGATGCGGTTTGCCGCGAGCCACGGATCGGCGGGCAGCACGGCAATGAAGACGCCGATGGCCAGCAGGATGCCAACCAGCACGGACGCCGAGCCGGCGAAGAACGGGCCAGGATCGTAGGTCATCGCCTGATGCGGACTGAGGAAAGCGAGGAAGTTGATGGCGAAGGCCGTGGCCACGCCGACATAGCGCGGATTGGCCATGCCCAGCGCCGTCGGCACCAGGATCGGCACGACAAACAGGACGAACCAGCCGAAGCCGGGCAGGGCGGGCAACGCTATCTGGCCTATGAGAAAGGCAAAGGGCAGGGCAAGCAGCGTTCCCTTGAAGAAGCCCCAGGACACCTGCACCGGATCGGGGCGAGCGGCGAAAAGGCTGGATACGACGGCAACGAGAATGACCGTACCCGCTGCCTCGGACCATTTCGTCGTCAGCCAGAAGGCCGCGACCAGCAAGGTGGCAAGGGCAGCGCGCACGGCATTGCGCGATGCGCCGGGGTAGTCGCGGTGCACCACCAGCGCAGGCTGCCTGCTGGCGCGGCCGGTACGTGTGACCGGCGCGCGCAAGGCATCGAGCCCGCGCAGCACCTGCTTGAGCGCCTCGGCAAAATCGGCGGCGATGGTGAGGCGCGTGATGGTGCCGACCCTGTCGTCGCCCTGGTCGACCGAGGCATCGGGCAGTTGCCGGGCCTTGGCCGAGATCGCGTCGAGCCGTTCCACCCAGGGTGCCGTATCGTCCAGTGCGCCGGGCTTTGCCGCCAGATCGCCGACAAGGGCCTGCAATTCCGAACGCACCGGGATGAGGGCGGCGTTTTTCGGCGCGGCGTGAGAATGCAGCGCGCGTGCCGCCGACAGGGCCGAGAGCAATTGTCCGATGGTGCGCCGAACCGGGTGGGCACGCGGCGCGAAGCTCGGCGCTTCCAGCCTGGCATAGGCGCGCATTTCGCCAAGTGTCTGGGTGTCCGCGACGAGTTTGCGATGGAGTGCGGAAAGTGTCGCTGTATCACCTCCCGAGAAGGCCCCTGCGGCATAGGTGGCAAGGTCAAGAATGCAGCGCTTCAGCCGCGATATGATGGCATCGCTGGCCAGTTTCGGCAGGATCAGCCTGCTGGTCACGCCGGCGCAGACGATGCCAAGCACGATTTCCGCGCAACGGGCGACAGCGAGATCGACGACCAGATGCGGCTGTCCGAAGGCAGGCAGGCCGATGATCATCGCCGTGTAGCCGGCAAGAGCCGCACCATAGGCTTCGGGATTGCGCAGCAAGGAGGAAACGAAGGTGCAGATGCCGATCCAGACGGCGAGCACCGTCACCAGAACCCATGGGTTGGTGCCGAAGACAGTGGTGATGCCGATCGCCGCCAGCCCGCCGGCCAGCGTGCCGAGCAACCGGTAGAAGCCCTTCGCCAGCACCATGCCCGCGACCGGCTGGGCGACGATGAACACCGTCATCATCGCCCATTGCGGGTGGTCGAGCTTGAGGGCATAGGCGGCGAGCAGCGCGATCAGGCCGGCCGAAACGGTGCGCAAGGCGAAAATCCAGTCCGAGCGCGTCGGCTGCGTCAACCCGGCCAGGCTCGTCTCGAAATAGGCCTTCAGCCGCGCCCAGGTCACATGCCGGTCTCCTTATCGGAAGCGCAAGCTAAACTGGCCAGCGGCTAGATATCCAGCACTTCCGTCTCGGCGAATTCGGCACGTTCCTGGATAAAGCGGAAGCGGGCTTCCGGCTTGGTGCCCATCAGAGCGTCGACTGCGTCCTTCGTCGCTGCCTCGGCGTCGATCACATCGACCCGCAGAAGCGTGCGCTTCCTCGGATCCATTGTGGTCTCCTTGAGCTGCGAGGCCATCATCTCGCCCAGGCCCTTGAAGCGGCCAAGTTCGACCTTGCCGCGCCCGGTGAATTCGGTGCGCAGGAGCTCGTCCTTGTGTGCGTCGTCGCGGGCGTAGGCGACCTTGCCGCCTTGCCGGATCGAGTAAAGCGGCGGCACCGCCAGATAGAGATGGCCGCCACGCACCAGCGCGGGCATTTCCTGGTAGAAGAAGGTGATCAGCAGCGAAGCGATATGGGCGCCGTCGACGTCGGCGTCGGTCATGATGATGACGCGGTCGTAGCGCAAATCCTCGTCGCGGTACTTTGATCGCGTGCCGCAGCCGAGCGCCTGGATCAGGTCCGATATCTGCTGGTTGGCGGCCAGCTTGTCATTGCCGGCGCTGGCCACGTTGAGGATTTTTCCGCGCAATGGCAGTACTGCCTGGCTGGCGCGGTCGCGCGCCTGCTTGGCCGAGCCGCCGGCGGAATCACCTTCGACGATGAACAGTTCGGCACCGGCCGCCGCGTTCTGCGTGCAGTCGGCGAGCTTGCCCGGCAGGCGCAATTTGCGCACCGCACTCTTGCGCGACACTTCCTTTTCCTGGCGCCGGCGCACCCGCTCGTCGGCGCGCGCGATCACCCATTCCAGCAGTTTCGAGGCTTCCTGCGGATTGTCGGCCAGCCAATGGTCGAACGGATCGCGGATCGCGGTCTCGACAATTCGAATTGCCTCGATCGTCGCCAGCCTGTCCTTGGTTTGGCCGACGAATTCGGGTTCGCGGATGAACACGGACAGCATGCCGGCCGCCGAGATCATGACGTCTTCCGAGGTGACGATCGAGGCGCGCTTGTTGCCGACGAGATCGGCATAGGCGCGCAAGCCTCGGGTCAGCACATTGCGGAAGCCGGCCTCGTGAGTGCCGCCTTCGCCGGTCGGGATGGTGTTGCAGTAGGAATTGATGAAGCCGTCGCCGCCGAACCAGGTCACCGCCCATTCGAGCGAGCCATGGCCGCCTTGCTTTTCGCTTTTTCCCGCGAAAATTTCCCGCGTCACCTGGAAGTCGTCGCCGAGCGAAGCCTTGAGATAGTCCTTCAGGCCGCCAGGGAAATGGAACTCCGCCTTGGCCGGCGTCTGGTCCTTTTCCTTGATCAGCGAGGGATCGCAGGTCCAGCGGATTTCGACGCCGCCGAACAGATAGGCTTTCGAGCGCGTCATGCGGTAGAGCCGCGCCGGTTCGAAGGCCGCGCCCTTGCCGAAGATCTGCTCGTCAGGATGGAAGCGGATTTTCGTTCCGCGCCGGTTGTGGACCTCGCCAAGCTGCTCCAGGCCGCTTACCGGAATGCCGCGCGAAAAGCGTTGGCGATAGAGCTGGCGGCCACGCGCGACCTCGACCTCGAGATGATCCGACAGCGCGTTTACGACGGAAACGCCGACGCCGTGCAGGCCGCCGGAGGTTTCATAGACCTTGGAGTCGAACTTGCCGCCCGAATGCAGCGTCGTCATGATGACTTCGAGCGCCGGCTTCTTGAATTTCGGATGCGGATCGACCGGGATGCCGCGGCCATTGTCGGTAACGGTCAGAAACCCGTCGGCCGAAAGCTCGACATCGATGAAGGTGGCATGGCCGGCAACCGCCTCATCCATCGAATTGTCGATGACCTCGGCGAACAGATGGTGCATCGCCTTGTCGTCGGTGCCGCCAATATACATGCCTGGCCGGCGGCGCACCGGCTCCAGGCCTTCCAGCACCTCGATGTCGGCGGCGCTATAGCCCTCGCTGCCATCCTTGGTTGCGGCCGGGCGCTTGGCTGCTGCCTGCACAAGCGGGTCGGCCGGGCGCGCCGTTGTCCGAACCGGCTGCGGCTGCTTGTCCATATTGCCGAAGAGATCGTTATTGTCGTCCATGCCTGCCATAGGGGTCCGGTGCTGCGAATCACCCGTCGATACTGCCACGCTTTTCAGCGCCAAGCGACGGAGGTTCCTGTTACGTTCGGGGATTTGACCCGTCTTATCCTAAAACCATTCGATAACCAAGCGGGCGGAAATAGGTCGAATGCCGCCTTTCAAAATTCCTGTTTCTTTAACAAACCCGCCTAGCGTGAGCCCCAACAAAACAAGAAACGACGGGCATCAGGGGTTTCGGCGTGAGGGGCAAGGCCATAACGATGATCGGCATCGCCGCCGTTTTCGGCGCGATCTCGATCTTTGCCGCGGATTTCTGGGTCAAGAGCCAGGCCAAGGCCGATGCCGAAGAGAAGACGGCGTCGATCGCCGCTCCCGCCCCGCCCAGGATCGAATTCAAGACCATCGTGGTGGCGAAAGCGCCGCTGCGCTACGGCCAGGAGCTCGACCGCGCCAAGCTGATCGAGATCCCGTGGCCGCAGGATTCGCTGCCGCAAGGCGCCTTTGCCACCATCGACGGATTGCTCGGCGAGGGCAATCGCATCGTGCTGTCGCCGATCGAGGTCAACGAACCGGTGCTGCTGACCAAGCTGTCGGGGCCGAACGGCCGCGCCACGCTCTCCAACATGCTGACGCCCGGAATGCGGGCGGTGACCATCCGCACCGACGAGATCGCCGGTGTCGGCGGCTTCGTCACGCCGGGCGACCGCGTCGATGTGGTGCTGACGCGCGATGCCGGCGAAATCCAGGAAGTCGCCAAAAACGCGCAAGGCGCGGCCGGTTCGACCGTCACCTCCGAGATCGTCGTTGCCGACGCCAAGGTGCTGAGTGTCGGCCAGGGTGCCGACGAGCGCCAGACGACGCCGCAGATCACGAATTCCGTGACCATCGAAGTGACGACCGAAGGCGCGCAGAAAGTGGCGCTTGCCCGCACCGTCGGCACGCTGTCGCTGTCGCTGCGCTCCGCCAGCGAAGGCGGCGACGGCAAGAACGGCGTCACCACCATCTCGTCCTTTGGCGGATCGGTGGCGGCCAAGGCTCAGGCCGCGGCCGGCTCGCTGTTCGACGCAGTGACCAAGGAGCCGGAGAAGCCGAAATTCAAGACGGTCATCGTGACGCGCGGCACGAAGGCCGAGGAATATCAGGTTCCTGAGCGGGACCAGAAGTAAAAGCCGGTGGGGACCGGACGGGACAGGGCAATGTTGATGCGTACCCTATATCGAATGATGGACCGATCGCGCTTTGCGCGCGCCTTGGCGATGGCTGCTGCGCTGGTTGCCGGCGGAATGCTCGCCTTGCCCGGCCTGGCCAAGGCGGACAATGACATCGTCTATGTCTCGGCGACCAAGAATGCGTCGATCAAGGTCGCCAAGGGCAAGCCCAAGACGATCGTGACGAGTGCCGCCTTCTACCAGATCGTCATCGGCGATCCTGAGATCGCCAACGTCAATCCGCTGACCGACAAATCCTTCTATGTGCTCGGCAACAATCTCGGCACAACCGGCATTGCGCTGTTCGACGAGAAGAAGCAGCTCGTCGGCACCGTCGACATCGAAGTGACGCTCGACACGGATCAACTGGCCAGCACCATCCGCGCCAGCGTGCCGGACGCCAAGATCAAGGTCGGCTCGGCCAATGGCCGTGTCGTGCTATCGGGCGAGGCGGATGATGCGGTCGCCGCCGAAAAGGCGAACAAGATCGCAACGCGCTTTTCCGGCACCGAGGAAGTGATCAACTCGGTCAACATCTCGTCGTCGCAGCAGGTTCAGCTCAACGTACGCTTCGTCGAGATCAACCGCCAGGCGGGGCAGGATCTGGGTGCCAAATACGCTGCCAATTTCGCCTACGGTTTCGGCGGGCGCGATGTTTCGCTCGACCCAGGAACCGTGCCGACGGCCGGAACCGGTGAAATCATCGGCCGGCTGCTATCGAACGGCGTGTCGATCGACATCGCCATCAAGGCCTTGGAAGAGCGCGGCCTCGCCCGCCGGCTGGCCGAACCGAACCTGATCGCCCGCTCGGGCGACACGGCGAGCTTCCTGGCCGGCGGCGAATTCCCGATCCCGGTCTCTGAAGACAACGGCAAGATCTCCGTCAGCTACAAGAAATACGGCGTCAGCTTGGACTTTACGCCGACCGTCCTCAAGGATGGGCTGGTCAGCCTCGACATCGCGCCGGAAGTCTCCTCGATCGATGCGTCGTCCTCCTACAACATCGGCACCATCTCGGTGCCGGGATTCATCGTGCGCCGCGCCAGGACCTCGGTCGATCTCAAGAACGGCCAGAGCTTCATGATCGCCGGACTGCTGCAGTCGCAAAACGACATCACCACGTCGCGCATTCCCGGCCTCGGAAAGATGCCGGTGCTCGGGGCGCTGTTCTCGTCGAAATCCTATCAGCGGCGCGAGACCGATCTGGTCATCATCGTCACGCCCTACCTGGTCAAGCCGGTCGATCCGTCGAAGAAAATGGTCGAGCCGACCGACGGCACGCGGCCGGCCAGCAATGTCGACTATTTCCTCAACAACACCGAGGAGGTGAAGGCGTCGGACACTGGCCGGGCGCTGGCACTGGCCGATGGCAGCGCCGCACGGACCGCTCCCGCCACCACGGTCGGGCACTTCCTCGACCTGCCGAAGGACTGAAGCCATGCGTGTGGCCTTGAAATCGAGTGTCGCCTTGCTTCTTGCCGGCTTGGCCGGCGGCTGCACCAGCGACGATTACATACGCACCGAAGGGGTGACGCCGGGCTCCGGCGACGCCCAGGCCGCCAACACCGTCATGCAGATGGTCGATCCCTGGAAGTACGGCGTCCAGAACACAAGGCTTCTCGTGCCTGCCAAGCGCGGCGACGCCGTGCCGGTCACGCCGGATCAGGCCGCCGCTACGAAGGCTTCGCAACAGACCACGGGCAACTGACCCCAAAGGGCGATCGCGCTCACAGGCTGACAAAAATGGCAAACGGCATCAAGACCAAGAAGATCCTGCTCGTATCGACGGACAGGACCTTCGTGCAGGACACGCGGACCGCATTCGCCGCCTCCGAGATCATCCAGCTCTCGACAGTGGAAAAGAATGTCACCGAACTGCGCGGCGAGATCCAAGAAGCGGACTTCGGCGCCATCATCGTCGACATGGACGCGGCGAGACTGGAGGAGGTCGAGTCGCTGCAGCGCGTCATGCGCCGGCTGGAGGGCAAGGCGCCGGTGGTCGTGGTCACCCAGGAGTTCAACGCCGCCGCCGTCCGCATCCTGGTGCAGCTCAAGGTCGCGGACTTCCTGGTCAAGCCGATCACCACGGCCGATCTGGTGCGCTCGGTGGTGCGGGCCCTGCAAGGGCCGGGGCGTGAGGAAAACACCGAGTCGCAGATCTACACCTTCATGCCGGCCGCCGGCGGCGTCGGCACCACGACGCTGGCGCTGCAGACTGCGTTCCAGCTGCATCACTCGGTGACGCGCGGCGCCTCGACCTGCGTGGTCGACCTCAATTTCCAGCAGGGCGCCTGTGCCGAATATCTCGACCTCGAGCCGCGTTTCGACATCACCGAGATCGAAAACCAGCCCGAACGCCTCGACCGGCAATTGCTCGACGTGATGCTGTCCAAGCATGCCAGCGGGCTTTGCGTTTTGGCCGCACCGACGCATCCGGCGGAGATGCGCTCGTTCAAGACCGACGTCGTGGTGCGCATGCTGGACCTCGTCTCGGCCTATTTCGACAATGTCGTCATCGACATGCCGCGCACGTGGTTTCCCTGGACGGAGACCGTGCTGCTTGGATCCAACAAGCTCTATATCGTCGCCGAAATGACGGTGCCGTGCCTGCGCCACACGCAAAGGCTGATCCAGGCGGTCTATGAGACCGCCGGCAAGGAAGTGAAGCCGAATGTCATCGTCAACCGTTTCGAGCAGAAGATGTTCGACAACGGCATCAAGCAGGCGGATGTCCAGGAGATCCTTGGCGAGCATTTCGTCGGCGGCATCGCCAACAATTACCGGCTGGTGCGCGAGGCGGTCGACCGCGGCGTGCCGCTGCACGAGATCGATCCCAATGCCAATGTCGTCAACGATCTGAAGAAGATCATCCTGCCGGAGGAGGCGGTCGCGACCGGAACCAAATCGAAGTCGCTGTTCGGTCTCGGCAAGGGCTTCTTGAAGAGGAAGGCCGGATGACCAGCCGTTTTTCCACCCTGCAGAACCGCGATGCGCGTCCGCAGCGCCCGGCGGAGTCGACGCCGGTCGCGCATCATGCGGTCGTCATCCCGACCAGCCGGAAGGCTTTGCCGGCAAAGCCCGATGTCGCGCCGGCAAAGAACGCCAACAAGGTGCTCGATGCACGCGTGCGCATTCATCGCATGCTGCTCGAGGAAATCAACCTGGTGGCGCTGGAGCGCTTGCCCAAGGAGGAGATGCGCCGTCAGGTGCATGATTTCGTTTCGGAAAAAACCCGCCAGGAGCGGATGGCGATCAACACCGCCGAACTCGAAGCGCTGGTCGACGATATCGTCGACGAGATGGTCGGCCTTGGTCCGCTCGAGCCCTTGCTCAAGGATCCCGACATCAATGACATCCTGATCAACGGCCACCAGAACTGCTTCATCGAAAAGAAGGGCAAGCTGCAGCAGGTCCATATCCCGTTCAAGGATGAGGCGCATCTGCTTAGAATTATTAACAAAATCGTCGCTGCGGTTGGCCGCCGCGTCGACGAATCGCAGCCGATGGTCGATGCCCGCATGCTGGACGGCTCGCGCTTCAACGCGGCCATCCGCCCGGTGGGCGTCGACGGGCCGCTGGTGTCGATCCGCAAATTCTCCAAGAACAAGCTCGGCCTGCACAAGCTCGTCGAATTCGGCGCCATCACCCAGAACATGGCCGAGGTGCTGGCGGCGGCCGTCCACGCCCGCAAGACGACGATCATTTCGGGCGGCACCGGCACCGGCAAGACGACGATGCTCAACGCGCTGTCGGCCTTCATTCCCGAAGACGAGCGGTTGATAACCATCGAGGATGCGGCCGAACTTCAGCTCCAGCAGCCGCATGTCGCGCGCATGGAGACGCGCCCCGCCAACATCGAGGGCCATGGTGAACTCAAGCAGCGCGATCTCGTCAAGAACGCGCTGCGCATGCGCCCCGACCGCGTCATCCTCGGCGAGTGCCGTGGCGAGGAGGCCTTCGACATGCTGCAGGCGATGAACACCGGCCATGAAGGGTCGATGGCGACGATCCACGCCAACACGCCGCGCGATGCCATTTCGCGCCTCGAGCAGATGCTGGGCATGACCGGCATGCCGATGACGGTGCAGTCGATCCGCAGCCAGATCGCCAGCGCCATCGACATCATCGTGCAGCTGACCCGGCTTTCCGACGGCAAGCGCAAGGTGACGAGCGTCGCCGAAGTGACCGGCATGGAAGGCGACGTCATCCAGATGCAGGAGATCTTCCGCTTCGTACGCACCGGCATGGATGCCGATGGCGGCATCCTCGGCTATTTCGAGGCGACCGGCATCCGGCCGCGCTTCCTTGAGGATCTGCGCGCCATGGGCATCGAGTTTCCCGGACGGTACTTCGAACCCGGCCGGCCGCAGGAGTAGCCAGGTGTTCGACGGGCTGAGCGCAATCTATGTCGTCTATGCCGGGGCTGCACTTACCGGCATCATGATCGCCGAGGCCTGCTATCTCCTCTATGCCGGACGCAGCGACAAACGCACCGCCATCAACCGGCGCATGAAGCTGCAGGAAAGCAAGATCAGCCAGGAGCAGGTGCTGATCCAACTGCGCAAGGAGCGCGGCCTCGACGCCGGCACCTCGCTGTTCTCGCCGGACCGGTTCCGCGCGCTGCGCACGCAGTCGGGCATGATCATGCCGCTGTCGAAATTCCTGATGATCACCTCGGGCGTGGCGATGGCCGTGGCCCTGGTCGCCATCTGGCATGGCTTGCCGCTGCTGATGGGGCTTCTCCTGTTCGTCGTGCTGATGCCGCTGGTGCCGGTGATGGTGATGCGCTCCAAGCGCAAGCGTCGGCTCAAGCGCTTTGGCATGCAGCTGCCCGAGGCACTGGAGCTGATCACGCGCGGCCTCAAGGCCGGTCACCCCGTGCCGGTGGCCATCGCCATGGTGTCGCGCGAAATGCCCGATCCGATCGGTACCGAGTTCGGCGTCATCGCCGATGAGGTGACCTATGGTTCCGACCTGGTCTCGGCGTTGAATTCGCTGTTCGACAGGGTCGGCCATGAGGATCTGCCGCTGTTCATCACCGCCGTGTCCATCCAGTCCAGTTCGGGCGGCAATCTGCGCGAAATTCTTGACGGCCTGGCGCTGACGATCCGCGAGCGCGGCAAGCTTCGCCGCAAGGTGCGCGCCATCTCGACCGAAGGCCGCATGTCGGCCTACATCCTGACGGCGATACCGGCGCTGCTGTTTGCCGCGATCATGGCGCTGATGCCGGGCTTCTACCGTGATGTCTGGGACGAGCCGAAAACCTGGTACCTGATCGGCGGATCGGTGACCTGGCTGATGCTGGGCAATCTGATGATGTTCAAGATGTCGAATTTCAGGTTCTGACATGCAGGGCTTCATCGAATTCCTCGCCTCGCTCGCACCGACCTCCCTGATGCCGGTGGCGATCCTACTTCTGGCCTTGGGCAGTGTCGCCGTCGCCTGGCCGATGGTGGCGGCGAAGGGCGACCGCAACGACGTCAAGCGCCGGCTCAAGGTCGACCATGGCGCCGTAGCCGCGAAGCCCGAGCCGCTGCAGAAGAAGAACGCCAATGTCGTGCGCGAAAAGGCGGTGAAGCGGGCGCAGGAATTCTACGCCAAGAGCGATCCGGAAAATGTCGCCCGGTTGCGCATGAAGCTGATCCAGGCCGGCTACATGGAGCCGCGCGCCGTCGGCACGTTCTTCATCATACGGTTCTCGGCGCTGGTCGGCGGCGCGATCGGCGCCTTTGTCCTCAACCAGTGGCTGGCCAGCGCCGAAGCGACGATGACCAGCCGCTGGGCTTTCGTCATCCTGTCGGGCGTGGCAGGCTATTTCCTGCCCGGCCTGGTGCTGACCCAGCAGGTGCGGGAGAAGATGCGCGAGTACCGCAACGGCTTTCCCGACTTCATGGATCTGATGATCGTCTGTTCGGATGCCGGCATGAGCATGGAAGCCGGTATCGAGCGCGTCTCGAAGGAACTCGCCAAGACCTATCCGGCGCTCAGCCAGAATTTGCAGCTTGTGTCGCTGGAACTGAGGGCAGGGCGCAGCCTCGACGATGCGCTGAAGGCGCTCGCCGACCGCCTCAGCCTGGACGAGGTTCGCTCCTTCGCCACGCTGCTGCAGCAGTCGAAGGAACTCGGCACCAGCCTGTCGGGCGCGCTGCGCGTCTTCTCCGACGAAATGCGCCACAAGCGCATGTCGCTGGCCGAGGAAAAGGCACATGCCTTGCCGGCCAAGATGTCGATACCGGTGACGGTGTGCATCCTGCCCGTTGTACTGATGATCGCTGTCATCCCGATCATCGTCAAGATGACGGGCAGCCACTAGGCGACATCGATGTTCAGCGGCCAGCCTGGCACATGGCGGCTTGCGGGGGTTAATGCCAAGCTGGGCCGACAGCCCGAACTCGGCCCTTCAACATGAGGATCCCATGCGAATACTGTTATGTGCCGCCGCTCTCGCCGCCAGCCTGTGGCCCGCCCTGGCCGCCGCCGACGATTGCGGCGATGCCGCCGCACTGTTGCGGCAGGCTTATCCCAAGCTTCAAAAGAGCGCCGACGGCCGCTCTTTCACGCTCGAACCGCATACCAGCATCCCGCTCGCGGTTCCTCAGGACGGTATTCCGGGCCTGGTCTGCAAGGTCTGGCCCGCCCATGACGATCTTCTGCTGGCCGCGGTGCCGCTGATCGACAGCGCCCAATCCGTCGACGGCCAGCATGTCGGCGACATCGAGCTTCTGGTCGTCGACAGGAAGACCCTGCAGGTACGCCAGCGACTGCTCCAGCCCAGGCTGATGAACGACGATGCCGTCGCCATCCGGGGCATCGAATTCGATACCGCCCGCTATGGGCTGGCGCCCGGTGTCACGGCCTTCGGCCTGCGCATCGACATGGCCAATCATTCACAGCCCAATCCCTTCAACGAAACCGACCTGCGGCTCTACGCCATATCAGGCAACGCGCTACGTGCGGTGCTCGACGGGCTTGCCGTAGCCGGCTATGGCGGCGAAGGCGACGCCAGTTGCGCGGGGTCCTTTCATTCCAGCCAGGTCAGCCTGGCGATGAGCCCGACGATCCATCGCGGCTATCATGACATCATCGCGGTCGAGCGGCAGGATACCGACGAGCCGTTGCCCGACAAGGATGGCGAGTGCCAGTCCCACCCCGGCAAGTCGGTGAGCCGGACCCACCGCCTGCGCTATGACGGCAGCCGCTATCCAGTTCCGGCGGCGCTCAAGGCCATCGATCCGCCGTGAGAGAACCTCCTGCGTCCGCCTGAGGCGTTGGGGCCCAGTGGTTAATGGCTGGTATTGCGGAACCCAAATCTTAGCTGCATTTCTGCACCGAAGCTTAATCGATTTGCTCTAAAGTCTTTACCTGAAGAACGACCCGGCAAATCGGGCGACGGGGCAGGGCATGCGTCAGACACAATTTGCGGCGGTGGCCACGATGGCGGCCGTCCTTGTTATCACCGGGTGTACGACGAACAACAACGTCGACACGACCAAGACGACCGCGATCCAGCCGGCGGCGAAGGATGTCGACACATCCGACCTGGCGCAGGGCAAGGCGCAGTTTCGCGACGCCAATTATGGTCTCGCCGAACAGCATTTCCGCAAGGCCGTCGAGCTGAAGGCCGACAATGCGGAGGCCTGGATGGGGCTGGCCGCCTCCTATGACGAGCTCGGCCGCTTCGACTTCGCCGACCGCGCCTATGGCCAACTCCTGAAGGTCGCAGGCCGCAAACCGCAGATCGTCAACAATATGGGCTATTCGCAACTGCTGCGCGGCAACAAGAAGAAGGCCAGGGCGCTGCTGCTCGAGGCGAAGGCCGGCTTGGCCGACCCGACGGTCGTCAACGCCAATCTCGCTTTGCTGAACAAGGGCTGATGCGCGTTCGATCCTCGCGCCGGCCAAGGGTCCGATTTCCGGCCAGGCACTGTCGACGCTTTGTAAACCCTAACCGCAGCTTGGGTCGAAAGGCCGGCTGAAAACCATGTTCGAGGGCTGCCGCTGACCTAGAATGCGGCGTAACCGCCGACGCTGGAGAGGCTCCCGCCCGATATGCTGGATTTCAGTTCGCTCCTGCTCGCGGCCGCGCTGTCGGGCACATGCCTGGCCGTCACCATGTTTGCCATCTGGCTCACCGCGCCGCGGGCGCGTTTCGTGTTTACGGTGGCGTGCGGCATTATCGTGCTTGTCGCGCATGTGATCCTGTTCTGGCGCTACACCAAGGAACCCGATCCTCTGCTTTGCCAGATAGCGCTGGCGCTGCTCAGCCTGGGCTTCCTGATCATCTGCCTTTCGGCCATGCAGTATCTCGGCATGCCGGACCACAGGCGTGCGATCGTGCCGACACTTGCCGCCATGGCGGTCTGCGCGGCCTTCACCTTTCTCGGTCTTGACGGTGTCGGCTTCATTGTCACCTACACGACGGTGACCGTGCTGCTGGCGACGATCGGAGCCATGTTCTGGGTCAATGGCAGCCACGATCGCCGGATCCTGCTGGTGGTTTCCTTCCTGAGCGGCACCTGCGCGGTGTCGTTTGCCCTTTGCGGTGTGGTTCTGATGGCCAAGGGGCAATGGGCGCTCGGGGCGGCGCCCGACAACTGGGCCGAACGTCTGAATTCCGTCGTGGCGGTGGCTTGCATGACGGGCCTGGGTGCCTTGACGCTCTCGCTGCACCATCTGCAGGCGCAGATCGAGCTGAAGGCCGAGACGATGACCGATCCATTGACCGGGCTGATGAACCGTCGCGGGTTGATGTCCCTCCACGGCGAGCGGCCGTTCGGTCCGTTCA
This sequence comes from Mesorhizobium sp. WSM4310, assembly GCF_007003935.1. NCBI lineage: Bacteria > Pseudomonadati > Pseudomonadota > Alphaproteobacteria > Hyphomicrobiales > Phyllobacteriaceae > Mesorhizobium > Mesorhizobium sp. WSM4310. The sequence continues at coordinate 48,010 of NZ_VFTA01000007.1, read as the reverse complement.
TGGCGGTCGTCATGTTCGACCTCGATCATTTCAAGAGGACGAACGACATCTATGGTCACCCGGTCGGGGACCAGGTGCTGTGCCGCTTCGCCACCGTCATCCGGAAATATGCCAGGACCGGCGTCGACGCCTTTCGCCTGGGCGGCGAGGAGTTCGCCATCGTCATGTCGCGGATGACGGAAGAGCGGGCCCATGATCTCGCCAGCAGGATCGGCGTGGCCTTCGGCACCGAAATCGTTCCTACCGCGCTCGGTCCGCTGCGCAGCACGGTCAGCGGCGGCATCGGCTTTGGCGGCGCCGACGGCAGCAGCCTCGACGAGGTGCTGGCCGAGGCGGACGCCGCGCTCTACGCGGCCAAGCGCGCCGGCCGAAACTGCGTCATCAGCCGCAAAAGAATGGGCAAGGCCGAACCGGTCAAGCCGGCCTTGCGCTCTGCGTAGGACTGCTACTCAGCCGCTCCCAGATAATCCGACAGCGGCGGGCAGGAGCAGACCAGATTGCGGTCGCCGGCGACATTGTCGATGCGCGACACCGGCGGCCAGTACTTGGCCGCCGTATCGGCGTCGCCGGCGGGATAGGCTGCTTCCAGGCGCGAGTAGGGGTGGGTCCACTGGCCGGCCAGCGTCTCGGCGGCGGTGTGCGGCGCGTTGACCAGCGGGTTGTCGGCCAACGGCCAGTCGCCCCTGGCGACTTTCGCGGCTTCGCCGGCAATGGCGATCATCGCCTCGCAGAAACGGTCGAGTTCGCGCTTCGGCTCTGATTCCGTCGGCTCGACCATCAGCGTGCCGGCGACCGGAAACGACATGGTCGGCGCGTGAAAGCCGTAGTCGATCAGGCGTTTGGCAATGTCGTCGACGCTGATGCCTGCGCTCTCCTTGAGTACGCGGGTGTCGAGGATGCATTCATGCGCGATGCGATCGTGCCGGCCCTTGTAGAGCAGCGGGAAGTGCGGCGCGAGCCGTGTCGCCACATAGTTGGCCGAGATGATGGCGGTCTCCGTCGCCTGCTTCAGTCCGGCGGCGCCCATCATGCGGATATACATCCAGGTGATCGGCAGGATGGAAGCGCTGCCGAAGGGGGCCGCCGACACGGCATGCGCCGAGCCTTCGGTGACATGGCCCGGCAGATAGGGCTTCAGATGCGCCTTGACGCCGATCGGGCCGACGCCGGGGCCGCCGCCGCCATGCGGGATGCAGAAGGTCTTGTGCAGGTTCATATGGCAGACATCGGCGCCGATGTCGGCGGGCCGGGCGAGCGCGACCAGCGCGTTGAGGTTGGCGCCGTCGAAATAGACCTGGCCGCCATGCTCGTGGATGAGGGCGCAGAGATGGCGGGCGCCTTCTTCATAGACGCCATGCGTCGAGGGATAGGTGAACATCAGCGCGGCGAGATTTTTGGAATGCTCGTTGGCCTTGGCCCGCATATCGTCCATGTCGATATTGCCGTCTTCCAGGCAGCGCACGACGACGACGCTCATGCCGGCCATTGCCGCGCTCGCCGGATTGGTGCCATGCGCAGAGGAGGGGATCAGGCAGACCGTGCGATGGCCTTCGCCGCGCGAGCGGTGATAGGCGCGGATGGCGAGCAGGCCGGCATATTCGCCCTGGCTGCCGGCATTGGGCTGCAGGCTGACCGCGTCGAAGCCGGTGATTTCGGATAGCCAGCCTTCCAGCTCGCCGATCATGGCGCGATAGCCGGCCGAATGGCTGGCCGGTGCGAAGGGATGCAGATTGGCGATGCTTGGCCAGCTCACCGGCATCATTTCGGCCGCCGCGTTGAGCTTCATGGTGCAGGATCCGAGCGGAATCATGGAGCGGTCGAGCGCCAGATCCCTGTCGGCCAACCGGCGCAGCAGGCGCATCATGTCGGTCTCCGACTTGTTCTCGTTGAAGACCGGCTGGGTCAGAAACTCGTTTCCACGCGGCTTGCCGGGAACGGTGCTGTCGGCAGAAGGGGCAGCCTTGGCGCCGAACAGGGAAGCGATCGCATCGAGATCGGCATCTGTCGAAGTCTCGTCGAAGGCGATGCCGACATGGTCGGCGTCGAGGACGCGCAGCAGCCGGCCGGTCTTCTCGACGGCTTCGGCGATTTGCGCGGCCTTGCCTTTCGCCTCAACCGTCACCGTGTCGAAGCGGCTGGCGCCGAGCACCGAAACGCCCGCCGCCTTGAGGCCGCTCGCCAGGCGGTTGGCCAGAGCGTGGATACGTCCGGCGATCGCCTGCAGCCCGGCGGGGCCGTGCCAGATGGCATAGGCCGTCGCCATGTTGGCGAGCAGCGCCTGCGCGGTGCAGATGTTGGAGGTCGCCTTGTCGCGGCGGATATGCTGTTCGCGCGTCTGCAGCGCCAGGCGGTATCCGGGCCGGCCCTTGCTGTCGGTCGACTGGCCGACGAGGCGGCCGGGCATCAGGCGCGTCAGTTTATCGGAGACGGCGCAGTAAGCGGCGTGCGGGCCGCCAAAGCCCATCGGCACGCCAAAGCGCTGCATCGGGCCGACGGCTATGTCGGCACCGAGCTTCGCCGGCGCTTCGGTGAGCGTCAGGCCAAGCGGATCGGCGATGAAGACGACCAGCGCGCCAGCGGCGCGGGCCTTGTCGATCGCCGCCTTATGGTCGCCATAGACGCCAAGGGTGTCGGGCCAGGAGACGAGCAAGGCAGCGGTGTTGTCGTCGATCGTCTCGCCGTCGATCTCGATGCCGAGCGGTTCGGCGCGGGTGCGCACCACATCCAGCGTCTGCGGATGCGGCGTGCCGGCGAACGCCACCTTGGTGCGCTTGTCGCGGTGGTGGCGCAGCGCAATGCCGACCGCTTCGGCAACAGCGGTTGCCTCGTCCAGCAGCGAGGCAGACGCCACCGGCAGTCCGGTCAGTTCGGTGACCAGTGTCTGGAAATTGAACAGCATTTCGAGCCGGCCCTGGCTGATCTCGGCCTGATAGGGCGTGTAGGCCGTGTACCAGGCCGGATTCTCGAACAGATTGCGCTGGATGACTGGCGGCACGTGGACGCCGTGATAGCCGGCGCCGATGAAGCTTTTCAGCACCGTGTTCTTCGCCATGATGGCCGACAATTCGGCCAGCGCTTCGGCCTCGCTGGCCGGCGCGGGCAAGGTCAGCGGCAGGTCGAGGCGAATCGACTGCGGTACGGCCTGGCTGATCAGCGTCTCGACGGAGGGAACGCCGATAACGGCAAGCATGGCCCTGACATCGTTGACGCCAGGACCGATATGGCGGGCCGAGAAGGGGGTAAGTGCTGCGGTCTTCATCTCTGTGTCCTGATTTCAAGCGATATGGGCTTTGTAGGCGGCCTCATCCATGAGGCCGGCGAGCTGACTTTCGTCGGCAAGCTTCATCTTCCACAGCCAGCCGGCGCCGGTTGCCGCCGAGTTGACCAGCGACGGGTCGGAAGACAGCGTGCCGTTGGCCTCGGTGATCTCGCCGTCGACCGGTGCGTAGACGTCGGAGGCCGCCTTGACGGATTCGACCACGACGGCGGTGTCGCCCTTGGTCAGCTTCTTGCCCGTTTCCGGCAGTTCTACGAAGACGAGGTCGCCGAGCTGCTCCTGCGCGTAGTCGGTGATGCCGACGGTGGCGATACCGCCGTCGACGCGGAGCCATTCGTGATCCGATGTGAAATAGGTCGTTGCCATAAAATTCATCCTTTGCGGTAGCGATGAGGGGTGAAGGGCAGGGAACTGATATCGACGGGGATCTTCGTGCCGCGTACCTCGGCGAACACGCGCGTGCCGGGCTTTGCCAGCGCCGTGGCGACATAGCCTATGGCGACCGGATGGCCGGACGAGGGGCCGAAGCCGCCCGATGTGACATGGCCGGCGGGATTGCCATCGGCGTCGAACAGAGCGGCACCGGCGCGCACCGGCTGGCGGCCTTCCGGCTTCAGCCCGACGCGCTTTTGTGCCGGGCCGCGTTCGACGGCGGCACGCAAGGCGTCGGCGCCGATAAAGGCGCCGGAAGCGCGGATATCCCTGGGGATCGCCCACATCAGCGCCGCCGCGGCCGGGTCGGTCTCGGGCGTGATGTCCTGGCCATGCAGGCAAAGCCCGGCCTCAAGCCGCAGGCTGTCGCGGGCGGCAAGGCCGATCCACAGCACGCGCTCATCGCCAAGCAGTTTGGCTACGAGATCCCGCGCGTCGGCCTCCGGCAGCCCGATCTCGAAACCGTCCTCGCCGGTATAGCCAGACCGGCTCATGAACCAGTCTTTCCGCGGCTCGACCCCGTGCATGAACAGCAGCGAACCGGTCTCGATGCCGGCGCGCGACAGCACTGCCCAGGCCTCGGGTCCCTGGATGGCCAGGAAGACGCGGTCGAGCGGCTCGACCTTCACATCGAAATTCGCGGCGAGCTCACGCAGATGCTTTTCGTCGGCGACGGCGTTGCCGGCATTGGCGACCACCATGAATCTGGTATCGCCGAGCCGGGTGACGATCAGGTCGTCAAGGATGCCGCCGGCCTCATTGAGGAAGAAGGACAGTTTCGACTGCGAGATTTCGAGCGCGCCGGCATCCAGGGGGCAAGCGCGGTTGAGTAGTGCAACCGCTTGTGGCCCGCTGACCTCGAACAGTTTCATGTGCGAGATATCGAAGAGACCGGCGTGCTCGCGGGTGTGCAGGTGCTCCTTCATGACGCCGGCCGGATAGGTCAGCGGCATCGACCAGCCGGCAAAGGCGCCGAAGCGCGCACCGGCGGCTGTGTGGATATCTTCGAGGGGAAGGTGTTTTGAGTCGTCGCCCGTCATGTCGTCTCCAGAGTCGCACGCAATCGGCCGCGAATGGCGACCAGTCCGTGCCCCTCTGTCTGAAGCCTGAGAGACTCGCGCAACCGGAACTCTGTCAGCGGCGCTTACACCTTCGGCGCGGGGGCAAGCCCCGACTTTCCAGAGTGTCTTTCCCGTCTACGGTTCTTTTGCCTGAGAGATTTCGGGCGATTTCCCCTTCGGCGGCAGCTCTCGCTGCTCTCTCCCGCAAACAGGTAGGACTCAGAATCCCGAGCCCTCGACGCGCCATCCATAGCCCGTCGGCGACACCTTGTCACCTCCCAGCGACATGTTACCGACAAGTCTTCGCTAACCACGCCGTTTGCCGGTTTTTCAAGACACTCCTGATATAGCAGGCCGAGGTAACGCTTTGGGGCGGACGGGGACGACAATGGGCGAATTGATCATGAGCGCGCCGGTGGCGGGGCTGACCTCGAAGAATCGCATTGCCCCGGAGGATGTGGTGATGCTGCGCCGCGACGTGTTCGCCGATGGCGTGGTGACCCGTGGCGAGGCCGAGGCGCTGTTTGCTCTCGACCAAACGGCCCAGGACAAATGCGCGGAATGGGCACCGTTCTTCGTCGAGGCGGTGACCGACTACATCGTTCATCAGGAAAAGCCGTCCGGCTATATCTCGCAGGACAATGCCGACTGGCTGGTCCGCACCATCTCGCGCGACGGCATGGTCGACAGCCGCACCGAACTCGAATTGCTGGTCCATGTACTGGAAAAGGCGAGATCCACGCCGAGCAAGCTTTGCGTCTATGCGCTGGAGCAGGTCGCCCATGCCGTCATCGACGGCAAGGGGCCGCTGATGCTGGGCGGCGCGCTGGTGCCCGGACTGATCGCCAAGGCGGAAGTCGAGCTGCTGCGCCGCATCCTGCATGCCCATGGCGGCGACGGCAACATCGCCATCACCCGCGGCGAGGCCGAGCTGCTGTTCAGGATCAACGAGCAGACCGCCCAGGCCAAGAACGATCCTTCGTGGAACGACCTTTTCGTCAAGGCGATCGCCAATTTCGTCATGTGTTCGGCCGGCTATGAGGCGCCGACCCGCGATGTGGCGCTGCGGCAGGAAAGCTTCCTCGAACACGCCGATCCTGAAATCGGCGGCTTCTTCAGCCGCATGGTGTCCGGCGGCCTTGCCGGCATCATCGAGGCCTATCGGTCCCCTGATGACATCGAGGCCGAGTGGGAGGCGAAGAACAGGGCGGCCGAGGCCCTGGCTCGCCGCGCCGAGACGATCGATGCCGGCGAAGCCAAATGGCTGATCGAGCACATCGGCGTGGACAGGCCCCTGTACGAAAACGAGCGCGCGCTGCTGACCTTGATCAAGCATGCCTCGCCGGAGATCCATCCGGCGCTGAGGCCGCTGCTTGAGAAGGTTGCCTAAAGTGCACCGTCCGCTGCTGTCGTTTTACAAAGGATGATGTTGGAGTGGCCTTCGGGCCATTGCGCCAGTTCGGCGATGCGCCGGAAGCCAGCCTTCTCGTAAAGGCCCGGCGCCTGGAAGTCGTGGCTGGAGACCCAAATTCTCCTGACTCCTCGAACGGTTGCCTCAGCCACAAAAGCGCTGAGCAACTGCGTTGCATAGCCGCGACCGCGATAGGCCTCGTCAATCCACATCAATGTCAGCTCGGACGTTCTCGCCCAAGAGTAGCCGGCGGCAACGCCGATCGCATGCCCTGCACCGTCACGAATAACGAAAGCCAGTCCCCGGTCATCGGCGCAGCCTGTCGCGCGCCGGTTGTCGGTGTGGAGGCGTTCCTCGAGCGAACTTAGCTCGATCGGCGTCAGATCGTGCTCGGCCTGCATGCGGATGGTCATCAAATCCCGCCATACCAATCGTAGCCATTGTCTTCCCAATAGCCGCCGCGGCCGCCGCCGACATTGGCAAAGCCGTCGACCAGCTCGATCTTGTAGAGGTATTTCGGCATCTTGTAGCCGAGCTGGCGTTCGACGCGGACGCGCAGCGGCGCTCCGTTCTCGACGGGTAAAGCCTTGCCGTTCAGGCCATAGGCGAGGATCGTCTGCGGGTGGCGGGCGTCAATCAGGTCGATCGTGCCATAATATTTGATGTCGCCGGACAGGCTGCGGTCGATCGTGTCGAGGCAATGGAACATGACGTAGCGCGCCTGCGGCTTGACCACCGCCTGGTCGAGCACCAGCGACAACGGCGTGCCGGTCCATTTGGCGATGCAACTCCAGCCCTCGACGCAGTCGTGGCGGGTGATCTGGGTGCGGCTCGGCATGTTCTGGAGTTGCTCGCGGCTGAGCGACAGCGGTTTCTCGACTAGACCCGACACCTCCAATCGCCAGTCGGCGAAATTGTTGGCGAGCAGACCCTTGTAGGTGTCATCGTCGGGGGCGGTAACGCCGTTCGGCCGCTGCGCCTGGCGGATATCGGCCTCGGTGAATTCCGGTGCCAGCGCGTCACGGCCGGCAAGCAGGCGTTGCGCGCGATACGTCAGGCCATTGGCGTTTTCGAGGAAACTGCGCAGGCCGCCGCCAATGCTCAACTGGCCGTCGAAGGCGTCGCAGCCCGACAGCATGATGCCGGAGCCGCCAAGGCTGGCGGCGGTCAGGAATTTCCGGCGGCTGATCTCAAACTTGGCCATGTCAGGCACTCCTCTCGGTCGTCTCGTCGTCATGCGCGGGAGGGTCGGTGCGGTACCAGCCGGTGATGATCGAGCGCAGTTCGTTGATCGGGCCGGCGGCCAGGATCATCAGAATGTGGATGATGAAGAAACCGACCAGCAGCAGCATGACGGTGAAATGGATGGTGCGCGCCGTCTGCCGGCCGCCGAGCACCTCGTTGAGGAAGGGCAGCACCGAATTCATGCTGGGCGACATGGCAAGGCCGGTGATGATCATCAGCGGCAACAGCACGAACAGCACGCCGCCATAAGCCATCTTCTGCAGCGTGTTGTATTCGCGCGTGTGATGGAATTTCAGCTTGGCGTGGTCGACTATGTCCCGCGGCAGGCGCTTGAGGTCGTCGAGGCGCGGGGCGAGGTCGCGCCTGATATGGCCGTTGACCAGGCTGGCGACCAGCCAGACGATCAAGGTGGTCGTCAGGATCCAGGCGAAGAAGAAATGCACGACGCGGGCGGTGCCGAGGTCATAATAGGATGGAATGGTCGCCCAGGACGGGAAGCCGCGCGCCGTCTCGTTGCCCGGCGGACCCGACCAGCCGAGCACGCCTGTCGTGTCGAAGCGATGCCCGAAGATTGCGGTGTAGCCGCGCGGCCCGGCGCTCGTGTTTTCGGCACCGATTTCGAAGATGGTGTTGTTGTAGCCGAAGCCGGATTGCTTGCCGATATAGAGCTGCGGCCGGGCGTTGAAGATCTGCAGGCCGGAAAGCAGCATGAAGAACAGCGAAATGGCCCAGATCCAGTGCGTCAGCCGCGTCCAGCGCGACTGCCGGTAGATCAGCGTGCTGTCACTCGACACGGGAGCGTCCGGTCCGGTGGCGGATTGGCTTCTGGCAACGGATTCCATCTTGTCTCGTCTCCCGGCCTCGCGGCGTGGCCTGCGCGTTCATTGTCCTCCTGATACGTCGCGATCCAAACCGATGTTTCACCCGATCACGGATTTATTACGGAGCACCCAGGCTGACGGCGAGATTGACGGCCGCGGCGACGATGACGGTGTTGAAGAAAAACGACAGGATCGAGTGAACAAGCACGACACAGCGCATATGCGTGGTCGATATGTTGGTGTCGGCGGTTTGCGCGGTCATGCCGATGACCGCCGAGAAATAGAGGAAATCCCAGCCTTCCGGCCGTTTGTCGCCTGGGAACAGCAATCCGCCGACCGGGATTTTCTTATTGGTTTCGGCCTCCACCGCATCGCCGTCCATCCAGTAGACATGCGCATAATGAAGTGCGGCCATGGCATGGATGGTGAACCAGCCAAGCGGGATCGACAGCAGCGCGAAACCAAGCTCGACGGAATTGCCTCTGTTCTTCTGATTGATAAGCAGGAACAACGAGACAACGGCGACGACAACGACGACGAGCGTCACTGCGAAGATGACCAGCACCGGCTGGTCGGTGGCGCGCGCATTCTTGCTCAGATATTTGCCGGTGAATTTGGGCATCTGGCTGACGACAAGAATGACGTAGGCGGCGAAAAAGGCATTGGCGCCGATCGAGTAGGCGAGCGGGGCGTGCAGCAGCAACGCCACAAGGAGCGCGAGCGCGCCGAAACACGCCGACATTGCGAACAGCATATGGCGCTGCATGGGTCCCTGGATCGGGGTTTCGGTGGCCATGACGTCTCCACCCTCGCGCTCGGTTTCTAGCCGGGTGTGGCGGATTTCAGCGCGCGCCGCAAGATGCGGTCGAGTTCGCCGAGGAACCGCGAGCGGTCCTGTGGCGCGAAGGAGGCGTTGTAACCCTTGCTCTCGCCGGTCTCGCGCAGATGCTGCTTGAGGTCGCGCATGGCCACCGCCATGCCGATGGTTTCGGGCGTAAACGGCCGCCCCGTAGGCCCGAGCACATGGGCGCCTAGCGCCACCGCGCGGGCGGCAAGCGGAATGTCTGCCGTCACCACGACATCGTTGGATCTGGCGTTCTCGACGATCCAGTCGTCGGCGGCGTCCGCGCCCTTGGAGACCACGACATTGCGGATCATCGGATCGCGCGAGGGCCGCAAGCCGCCATTGGAGACGTAGGTGACGACGACGCCGAGGCGCTCGGCGACTTTCTCGACCTCGGCCTTGACCGGGCACGCATCGGCGTCGACGTAGATGGCGGGTGCGGACATTGTTTCTCCGAAACGGACAGGGGCCGGAAGCATGTCCGGCCCCTGCCTGAAATCCTGCAGCGTTCAGGCCGGCAAGGCGCCAGACTTCTTTGCCGTCCAGGTAGCGATATAGTCCATCAGGCCGGGGTTGAGACAGTCATATGGTTCGAGCCCGATTGTCCTTAGCTGCGCGCGAATACCGTCCATCCGCTTTGGATCGACGCCGGATTCGATGATCGACGAGACGAAGGCGGTGAAGCCCGGCGGCGACCAGCCATCCTCGACGAAGCGCTCGGGGTGGATGAAGGTCAGGCCCTTGAACGGATGGTCGCGCTCGACCGGGCCGTGCATATGGACACTGCAGCCGGTGCAGGCATGGCGCTGGATCAGCGCCGAGGGGTCGACCACTTTCAGCTTGTCGCCGTTCTCGCTGACGGTGACGTCGCCCGTGCCGGCGACGGCAACCACCGAGAATATAGCGCCTTCCGGCTTCCAGCATTTGGTGCAGCCGCAGGCGTGGTTGTGGGCGATCTGGCCCTTGACCTTCACCTTGACCGGCTTGCTGGTGCAAGCGCAGACCAGCGTGCCGCCGGCAAAGCTCGCGCTCTCCTTGGGCAGGCCATTGTCGATTTTCGGATGCAGTTTCTCCGCCATTCTTTTCTCCTCCCAGTTGTGAACCACAGAGGTCGCAGGCCGGTCGGTCGGCGGCGTGTGGCTTGCTTCAGTAAACGACGACGCTGCGGATCGACTTGCCCTCATGCATGAGGTCGAACCCCTTGTTGATGTCTTCCAGCTTCAGCAAATGGGTGATCATAGGATCGATCTGTATCTTGCCGTCCATGTACCAGTCGACGATGCGCGGCACGTCGGTGCGGCCGCGCGCGCCGCCGAAGGCGGTGCCCATCCAGGTGCGGCCGGTAACCAACTGGAACGGCCGCGTCGAGATTTCCTGGCCGGCGCCGGCGACGCCGATGATGACCGACTTGCCCCAGCCGCGGTGCGAGGCTTCCAGCGCCTGGCGCATCACCTTGGTGTTGCCGGTGCAGTCGAACGTGTAGTCGGCGCCGCCGATCTGGTCGGCGCCGCGCTTGGTCATGTTGACGAGGTGCGGGACGATGTCGCCGTCGATCTCCTTCGGATTGACGAAATGCGTCATGCCGAACCGCTCGCCCCATTCCTTCTTGTCGTTGTTGAGGTCGACGCCGATGATCATGTCGGCGCCGGCAAGCTTCAGGCCCTGGATGACGTTGAGGCCAATGCCGCCGAGGCCGAAGACCACGGCGGTGGCGCCTTGCTCGACCTTGGCGGTGTTGATGACCGCACCGATGCCGGTGGTCACCCCGCAGCCGATGTAGCAGATCTTGTCGAAGGGGGCGTCGGGATTGACCTTGGCCAGCGCGATCTCGGGCAGCACGGTGAAATTCGAGAAGGTCGAGCAGCCCATATAGTGGAAAATCTTGTCCTTGCCGATCGAAAAGCGCGACGAGCCGTCGGGCATCAGGCCCTGGCCCTGCGTGGCGCGGATGGCAGTGCACAGATTGGTCTTTCTCGACAGGCAGGACGGGCACTGCCGGCATTCGGGCGTATAGAGCGGGATGACATGGTCGCCCTTCTTGACCGAGGTGACGCCCTTGCCGACATCGACCACCACGCCAGCGCCCTCATGGCCGAGAATGGCCGGGAACAGGCCTTCGGGATCGGCGCCCGACAAAGTGAACTCGTCGGTGTGGCAGATGCCGGTCGCCTTGATCTCGACCAGCACCTCGCCTTCGCGCGGACCGTCGAGGTCGACCTCCATGATCTCCAGCGGCTTTCCGGCGGCGACGGCAACAGCGGCGCGGGTTTTCATAGGGCGTCCTCCAAATGCGAATTTTTTTCCAAGGTTTCAGGTTTTTTCGACACGATCAACTGGAAGCTGGCGCCGAGACTGGGCCACAGCGATGAATTGGAATCGCAAATCGATTGAAAGGCAGTGATTTGCATGGTCGGCTTGACCCCGCAAGCACAGGTCATAAAAGGAACGACCGACCGGAGGGGAACGACCTCAGCATGTTCACGAAAATCCTGATCGCCAACCGTGGCGAGATCGCCTGTCGCGTCATCAAGACGGCGCGCATGATGGGGATTGCCACGGTCGCGGTCTATTCCGATGCCGATCGCGATGCCGTGCATGTCGAGATGGCCGACGAGGCGGTGCATATCGGGCCTTCGCCCGCCGCGCAAAGTTATCTTGTCCCTGAAAAGATCATCGCCGCCTGCAAGGAAACCGGGGCTCAGGCCGTGCATCCCGGCTATGGCTTCCTGTCTGAACGGGCCGCCTTCTGCGAAGCGCTGGAGAAGGAAGGCATCGTCTTCATCGGCCCGAAGCCCAAGGCGATCAAGGCGATGGGCGACAAGATCGAATCGAAGAAATTCGCCAATGCCGCCAAGGTTTCGACGGTCCCGGGCTGGCTCGGCGTCATCGAGAATGCCGACCATGCCGAGAAGATCGCCGGCGAGATCGGTTATCCCGTGATGATCAAGGCCTCGGCCGGCGGCGGCGGCAAGGGCATGCGCATTGCCTGGAACCAGTCGGAAGTGCGCGACGGCTTCGACCGGGCGCGCTCGGAGGCCAAGAGCTCGTTCGGCGACGACCGCGTGTTCATCGAAAAATTCGTCGTCGATCCGCGCCATATCGAGATCCAGGTGCTGGCCGACGCGCATGGCAATGCGCTCTATCTCGGCGAGCGCGAATGCTCGATCCAGCGCCGCAACCAGAAGGTCGCGGAAGAGGCGCCGTCGCCATTCCTCGACGCCAAGACGCGCAAGGCCATGGGCGAGCAGTCGGTGGCGCTGGCCAGGGCCGTCGACTATCAGAGCGCCGGCACGGTCGAGTTCATCGTCGACAAGGACAAGAACTTCTATTTCCTTGAAATGAATACACGATTGCAAGTCGAGCACCCCGTGACGGAGCTCGTCACCGGCATCGATCTGGTCGAGCAGATGATCCGGGTCGCCGCCGGCGAGAAGCTCGCTTTGAAGCAAAGCGACATCAAGCTGAATGGCTGGGCGGTGGAAAGCCGGCTCTATGCAGAGGATCCCTATCGCAATTTCCTGCCGTCGATCGGCCGGCTGACGCGCTACCGGCCGCCGGAGGAAGGGCAATTCGGCGATGTCGTCATCCGCAACGACACCGGCGTCACCGAAGGCTCCGAGATTTCGATGTTCTATGACCCGATGCTCGCCAAATTGTGCACCTGGGCGCCGACGCGCATCGAAGCGATCGACGCCATGTCGGAAGCGCTCGACAGTTTTGTGGTGGACGGCATCGAGCACAACATTCCGTTCCTGGCGGCGCTGATGCAGCATCCGCGCTGGCGGGAAGGGGCGATATCGACCGGCTTCATAGCAGAGGAATATCCCGACGGTTTTGCGCCCATCGTGCCGAACAGCGAAGAAAAGGCGGTGCTGGCCTCCATCGTGACCGCGGTGGAACTGCTGCGACGCGACCGGCTCGACCGGCTGGGTGGGCGGCTGGCGCCGCATTTGGGCGTACTCAAGCGCGATTGGGTGGTGAAGCTCGGCGGCGAATATCTCCAGGCGTCCATCCTCGAAGGCATGATCTCCATTCCGATGGAGATCGACCTGTCGATCGACGGCGGCAAGGCGCTGACCGTTTCATCCGACTGGCGGCCGGGCGACCTGATCTGGCGCGGCACGGTCGGCAAGCGCTCCGTTGTCGCCCAGATCCGGCCTGTCGCCAACGGTCTTCGCATCGCCTGGAAAGGCATGTCGGTGACCGCGCGCGCCATGCTGCCGCGCATCGCCGAGCTGGAACGGCTGATGCCGGAGAAGGTGGCGCCGGACACGTCGAAACTGCTGCTCTGCCCTATGCCCGGCCTCGTCGTGTCGATCGCTGTCACCGAGGGCCAGGAGGTCAAGGCCGGCGAGACCTTGGCCGTAGTCGAGGCGATGAAGATGGAAAACGTGCTGCGCGCCGAGCGCGATCTCATCGTGTCGAAACTCAACGCCAAGCCCGGCGACAGTCTCGCTGTGGACGCAGTGATCATGGAGTTCGCCTGAACAAGCGGCAAGCCTGTGATTGGCGGTCGTTTGTGCTGGACTGGTATCGCCCGGTCCCGGACAATACATCTCCATCGACTCAGAGCCTTCGAGTGCGCGAGAAACCATGGCGGATGACAGACTTCCACGCGATCCCTTGAAGCGCGAAGCCGCCATTGCGGCCGCGCGGCCGGAGGTGCCGGCGCGGCCGTTCGTGCATCTGCGCGTGCATTCGGCCTATTCGCTGCTCGAGGGCGCGCTCCAGCTCGGCAAGATCGTCGGCCATGCCGTGAAGGACGAGGCGCCGGCGATCGCCGTCACCGACACCAACAATCTGTTCGGCGCGCTCGAATTCGCGCAGAAGGCGGTGAAGGACGGCATCCAGCCGATCATCGGCTGCCAGATCGCGCTCGCCTTTTCCGGTGAGAACAGCGATGGCCAGCGCGACCGCCGACGTCAAGGCCCGGAGATGCGGCCGGTCGTTCTGCTCGCCGCGACCGAAGCCGGCTATTCCAACCTGGTCAGGCTGGTCAGCCGCGTCTACCTGGAAACGCCGCCCGGCGAAGCGGTGCATCTGACGACTGAGATGCTGGAGGGAAAGGCCGATGGGCTGATCTGCCTCAGCGGTGGGCCGCGCGGCCCGATCGGCAACGCCTTGAAGGAGGATCGCCGCGATCTGGCCGAGGCGCGGCTTTTGACGCTCAAGGCGATGTTCGGCGACCGGCTCTATGTCGAATTGGACCGGGTCGCGGGCTACGACCGGGTCATCGAACATCAGACGATCGATCTCGCCTACGCGCACGAACTACCGCTTGTCGCCACCAACGAAGCCTTCTTCTCGTCGCGCGACGATTATGAAGCGCATGACGCGCTGATTGCCATTGCCGAAGGCTCCGTCGTCGCCGTCGACACCCGCCGCCGGCTGTCGCCGGACAATTTCCTGCGCAGCCAGGCCGAAATGGCGCAATTGTTCGCCGACCTGCCGGAAGCGATCGACAACACGGTCGAGATCGCGCAGCGCTGTTCCTACTATCCAAAAACCCGCAGCCCGATCCTGCCGCGCTTCACCGGCGGCGATGGGTCCGATAAGGATGCGGCCGAAAAGGCCGAGGCCGCGGAGCTGGCGCGCCAGGCGCGCGAGGGGCTCGACGCGCGGCTTGCGCTGCACGGGCCGACGCCGGGCTACACGGTCGAGCAATATCGCGAACGGCTCGAGTTCGAGCTCGGCATCATCGAGAAGATGAAATTTCCGGGCTACTTCCTGATCGTTGCCGACTTCATCAAATGGGCCAAGGCGCAAGGCATTCCAGTCGGACCGGGCCGTGGTTCGGGCGCCGGATCGCTGGTCGCCTATTCGACGACCATCACCGATATCGATCCGCTGCGCTTCTCCCTGCTGTTCGAGCGCTTCCTCAATCCCGACCGCGTGTCGATGCCCGACTTCGACATCGACTTCTGCCAGGATCGTCGCGAAGAGGTGATCCGCTACGTCCAGCAGAAATACGGCCGCGACCAGGTCGGCCAGATCATCACTTTCGGTACGCTGCAGGCGCGCGCCGTGCTGCGCGACGTCGGCCGTGTGCTGCAGATGCCTTATGGCCAGGTCGACAAGCTGTCCAAGATGGTGCCGCAGAACCCGGCCAATCCGGTCAAGCTCGCGGATGCCATCGCCAACGAGCCGCGCTTTGCCGAAGAGGCCGAGAAGGAGCCGATCGTCCAGACGCTGCTCGACATGGCGCAGAAGCTGGAAGGCCTTTACCGCCACGCTTCCACACACGCCGCCGGCATCGTCATCGGCGACCGGCCTTTGTCGGAACTGGTGCCGATGTACCGCGATCCGCGCTCGGACATGCCGGTCACCCAGTTCAACATGAAATATGTCGAGCAGGCCGGGTTGGTGAAGTTCGACTTCCTCGGCCTGAAGACGCTGACCGTGCTGGAGACGGCGGTGAAGCTGATCCGCCGGCGCGGCATCGACATCGATCTGGCGACGATCCCGCTCGACGACCCCGAGACCTACGCCATGCTGTCGCGCGGCGAGGTGGTCGGCGTGTTCCAGGTGGAAAGTGCCGGCATGCGCAAGGCGCTGATCGGCATGCGGCCCGACTGCATCGAGGACATCATCGCGCTCGTTGCCCTCTACCGGCCGGGCCCGATGGAGAACATCCCGACCTACAATGCCAGAAAGCATGGCGAGGAGGAGATGGCCTCGATCCATCCGAAGATCGACCATCTGGTGAAGGAGACGCAAGGCGTCATCGTTTACCAGGAACAGGTGATGCAGATCGCGCAGGAGCTGTCCGGCTATTCGCTCGGCGAGGCCGACCTTCTGCGCCGCGCCATGGGCAAGAAGATCCGCGCCGAGATGGACAAGCAGCGCGAGCGCTTTGTCTCGGGGGCGGTCGAGCGCGGTGTCAGCAAGCCGCAAGCCGACTTTATTTTCGACCTGCTGGCCAAGTTCGCCGACTACGGTTTCAACAAGTCGCACGCCGCCGCCTACGCCGTGGTCTCGTACCAGACCGCCTATCTCAAGGCGCATTATCCGGTTGAGTTCCTGGCCGCATCGATGACGCTCGACATGGGCAATACCGACAAGCTTGCCGACTTCCGCCAGGACGCACTGCGCCTCGGCATCGAGGTTCTGGCGCCGTCGGTGATGACGAGTTTCCGGCCTTTCGAGGTCGGCGAGAACCGCATCTATTACTCGATGGCGGCGCTCAAGGGCGTCGGCGACGCGGCGGTCGAGCACATCGTTGCCGTGCGCGGCGAAAAGCCGTTCAAGAATCTCGCCGATTTCTGCGAGCGGGTCGATCCCAAGATCGTCGGCAAGCGCGTCTTCGAAAGCCTGATCATGGCCGGCGCGCTCGACTGCTTCGGCCATGACCGCGCCCAGATGATGGCTGGCGTCGAACGGATGATGGGATTGGCGTCACTTGCCCAGCAGAACGCCGTTTCCGGACAGGCCGATATTTTCGGCGCCTCGCTCGGCGCACAGTCGCAGGCGCTGAACCTGCCGGCGACGGACCCATGGCTCGCGGCCGACCGGCTGCACCGCGAATTCCAGGTCGTCGGCTTCTATTTCTCGGCCCATCCGCTCGACGAATACAAGGCGGCTTTGCAGAAGATGCGGGTGCAGAACTGGGCGGAGTTCTCGGCCGCCGTCAAACGCGGCGCTTCCGCCGGCCGCCTGGCAGGCACGGTGACCAGCAAACAGGAGCGCAAGACGCGCACCGGCAACAAGATGGGCGTCGTGGCCTTTTCCGATACTTCCGGCCAGTACGAGGCCGTGCTGTTTTCCGAAGCGTTGGCGCAGTACCGTGACCTGCTCGAAGCTGGCCGCTCCGTCGTGATCACCGTCGCGGCCGAGGACCGGCCCGAGGGCGTCAATTTGCGCATCAACTCCGTGCAATCGCTGGAGGAGGAGGCAAGCCGCATCCAGAAGGCGCTGCGCATATTCGTCAGGAACGATGGACCCGCCTCGATAATCCAATCCCAGCTGACCCAGCGCGGTGAAAGCCAGGTGAGCATCATCGTGATCAAGGAAGAGGCCCAGGGCGAGGTCGAGATCGCCTTGCAGGGCGGCTACCGCGTTTCGCCGCAGATCGCCTCGGCAATGCGCGCCGTGCCCGGTGTGGTCGAAGTGGAGTTGGTGTGACCCTCGCCCTTGGCAGGCGTCGGCACATGCCGCCCATGTCATCGCGATCGGCATGAAGGCCGCGGACAAGCGAGCATCACAGGATCGTTCCGCCATGGCGCGGCTGCGCGACACGCTGCGCAGGCTCTATCATGGGCGCATGCCCGCCGCCTTCCGGTTTCAGGTTGCGGCAATCGTCATCGATCTCGCCATTGTCGCCTTCTTCATCGCGACACCCGTCATCCAGCAATCGGCCTCGTTCCTATGGCTGGATTATGCGGTGGCCGCGCTCGTCGGCGCCGATCTGATCGCCCGGCTGCTGGCCTCAAACGACATGCTGCGCCTGATGAAGCAGCCGACTTCCTGGGTGGATGTCTTCATCCTGTTGACGCTGCTGATGCCGACGGCGCTCGCCAATCTCTGCGCATCCTGCGGCTGTGGTCGCTGTCGCGCAGCGGTTCGATCTGGCGGCATTTCGAGATGCGTGGGCTCAGGCCCTGGCGCGAGGCAAGCCATGCGGTCATCAACCTCCTGACGTTTCTGTTCGTCATCACCGGCTTCGTCTACACCTTCTTCTTCCGTAATGGAGCCGGCCTGGAAAACTACATCGACGCGCTTTATTTCACCGTCGCCACGGTGACGACGACCGGCTTCGGCGACATCGTGCTGCCGGGAATGGCCGGCAAGCTGACGGCGATCGTCACCATGATCATCGGCATATCGCTGTTTGTCAGGCTGGCGCAGGCGATGTTCCGGCCGGCCAAGGTGTTCTTTCCCTGTCCGCAATGCGGGCTGCAGCGGCATGAACCGGATGCCGTGCACTGCAAGGCCTGCGGGCAAGTCCTCAACATACCGAACGAAGGCGGCTGACGGGCCGAACCCTACGATGCCGCCACTTCAGCCGGCTGTACCGGTTTGCGCTGCAGATTGAGCAGATTGCCCATCAGGATCAGCAGCGCGCCACCAGCGGTGAAAGCGTCGATCTGCTCGTGATAGAGCAGCCAGCCGACCAGCGCCGACAAGGGCACCCGCAGGAAATCCATCGGCGAAATGACGGTGGCATCGGCATAGGTAAGCGCGCGGGCCATGCAGAAATGTGACGACATGCCGGTGAAGGCGATCAGCAGGATCCAGGGCCAGAGTTCAAGCGATGGGGTGCGCCACACGTAGAGCGCGGGGATGAGGCCGAGCGCCGACTGGATGATCAGCATCCAGAAAATGATGCGCACGACGCTGTCGGTGCGCGTCAGCGATTTCACCAGCACCAGCGATATGCCGAAACAGACCGCGGCGCCCAGCACGACCAGATGTCCGGGATCGACCGCGTCGACGCCTGGACGGACGATGACCACCACGCCGATCAGGCCGAGCACGACTGCCGCCAGTTTCGGCCGGCTCAGCCTTTCGCCGAGAAAAGTCACCGCCAGGATCGCCGTCCAGATCGGCGTAGTGAATTCGATCGAGATCAGCACAGCCAGCGGGATCAGCGTCAAGGCGTAGAGCCATGCCGCCTGGCCGCTATAGTGGACGACGTTGCGGGCGAGATGGGCGAGGGGACGCTGCGTGCGCATTGCCGCGAAGCCGCCGCTCGCCAGCACCAGCGGCAAGAGGATGAAGAAGCCGATCACCGAGCGCAGTTCCAGCACCTGGAAGACGTTGAGTTCGGCCGTCGTGGCGCGGCCGGCGACCGACATAGCCAGGAAAGAGCTGATCGACAGCGCCATCCAGAACGCGGCCTTGGGGATCGAGGGGGTGGGTGCCATGGCAGCTATCTCGCAGGCTGGGGCTTTTGCCGCAATTGCTAGTCACTCCATTCTTCTGGGCCAGTTGCAGTGGCGTGATGTGCAAAACGGTCATGTCGCGAGCGGAACCCGATAGGGCAGTGGGCGTTGAGTCCCGGTATTCAGCCGAGCTTCGCAGGACGTCTTTCAGCGTCGACAGGGAGAATTTCGATGAGACCATTCGCGCAATTTGCGCTTGCCGGCTGTCTCCTGGTCGCGGCAGGCACGGCACATGCCGACGAGACCAAGTTTCTCCAGTCGTTCAAGGGCAGTTTTGCCGGCAAGGGCACTGTCCAGTTGACCACCGATGTGCCGAACGTCAGTGTTTCCTGCAGCTTCAAGTCGAACGCGACCTCGACCTCGCTCTCGCTGGATGGCAATTGCCGCGGTCTCGTTTTGGTGACGCGGGCCATCAGTGCCAAGTTGAAGGTGGCGGGTGCGAAATATAGCGGCGTCTATGTCGGGTCGCGCACCGGACCGGCACAGCTGAACGGCAGCCGTTCGGGCGACGCGATCAATCTTGGCATCCGCTGGGCCCAGGAGGTCAATGGCGATCGCAAGGCGCGGATGACGGTCGAGAAGCGAGGCGAGAACGGCATCCGGCTCACGGTCACCGATACCGATCCGAAAACCGGCAAGAACGTGGTGATGAGCCTGATCGATCTGACGCGCGTCTGACGGCAGGATCCGACTGAATCTCGACACATCCGGTATCTAGGCTCAGTCTTCCAGCGGCTCCGGCGGATGGGCATCGCGACCCCTGCCGAACGTATAGCCGGTCTCCACCGCCTTGCGGCCGAATTTGTCGCGCAGCGCATCGATCGCGCCTTCGGCCATGGCGCGTTTGCGCGACTTGACGTCGACCAGATCCGGCGGGTCGGCCTTGTCGTCGTCGGAGAGGTCGCTGACGCCGATGCCGAGCAATCGAAATTTCGTGCCGTCCGTTTCCCTGCGAAGAAGCTCCACCCCGGTCTGGAAGATACGGTCCGCGAGCCGCGTCGGGTCGCCGAGCTGGCGGTTGCGCGTGCGCAGTTTGAAATCCTGGGTCTTCAGCTTCAGCACCACGGTGCGTCCGGCAATGCCTGACTTTTTCAGCCGCGCCGAGACCTTTTCCGAGAGCCCTCTCAGCACCGCGACCAACTCGTCCAGCGACGCGATGTCGGTATCGAAGGTGGTTTCGGCCGACACGCTCTTGGCGTCCTGGTCGGGGTCGACGCGGCGAACGTCCTCGCCACGCGAAAGCCGGTAGAGCCGGTCGCCCATCACGCCGTAGCGGCGCATCAGGTCGCCACGCTCCATCGTCTGAAGCTGGCCGATGGTGCGGATGCCGTCGCGTTCCAGCGTGGCGTTGAACGCCTTGCCGACGCCCCAGATCATGGTCACCGGCTGCGTCGCCAGGAAGCCGACCGCCTCGGCCTCGCCGATGACCGAAAAGCCGCGCGGCTTGCGGAAGTCCGACGCGATCTTGGCGAGGAACTTGCAGTAGGAGAGGCCCGCGGAAACGGTGATGCCGATCTCTTTCTCGACGGCCAGCGCGAAGCGCGCCAGAACCACGGCCGGCGGCAGGCCGTGCAGCCGTTCGGTGCCGGCGAGGTCGAGAAACGCCTCGTCGATCGACAGCGGCTCGACCAGCGGCGTCAGCGCCTGCATCATGGCGCGCACCTCGCGGCCGACACGTACGTACTTTTCCATGTTGGGCGGGATCACGACCGCCTCGGGGCAGGCCTCGAGCGCCTTGAACATCGGCATGGCGGAGCGCACGCCCCGGATGCGGGCGATGTAGCAAGCGGTGGAGACGACCCCGCGCTTGCCGCCGCCGATGATCAGCGGCTTGTCCTTGAGCGCCGGGTTGTCGCGCTTTTCGATCGCCGCGTAGAAGGCGTCGCAATCGATATGGGCCAGATGCAGCTGGTAAAGCTCGTGATGACGGGCAAGGCGAGGGCTGCCGCAGCGCTGGCAGCGGCGCGATTCACCGCGCTGAAACGTCAGGCAGTCACGGCAAAAACCGTGATCGGGATTGTTGACAGGGGCCGCCATCACTGCGAACATAAAGAGAACAGAGGCAATGGTACGACAGTGCAGGGCTAGCGACAAGCTTGGCCTGGGGAGAACCATATGAGCACGACCGTAGTACCGCTGGCGCCCGAGCTGTGGCCTGATTTCGAGGACCTTTTCGGCAAGCAGGGCGCCTGCTACGGCTGCTGGTGCACGCATTTCCGGCTGGCGCCGGCGGCGCGGCGCGAGAGCAGCCGCGAACGCAACAAGGACCATATCAAGGCGCGCATCGAGGCCGGCCCGCCCCCCGGCCTGCTGGCCTTCGAGGACGGCAAGGCGGTCGGCTGGATGCAGATCGGGCCGCGCGCCGACGTGCCTGAATGGAACAACAAGGGCAGGGGCTCGGCGCCGATCGATCCCGCCGACGCTTCCGATCCGGCCGTCTGGGCGATCTCCTGCTTCTTCGTCCGCGCCAAGGCGCGGGGCCGGGGCATCACGCACCGCCTCGTCGAAGGCGGCATCGATTTCGCCCGCGGCAACGGCGCACGGCTTGTCGAGGCCTGCCCGATCGACCTGTCGCGCGATTCGCGCTCGATCGGCCTGTTCGTCGGCTCGTCGGGGGTGTTCGAGAAAGCCGGGTTCGAGAGGCTGGTGGAACGCAAGGCGGGCCGGCCGCTGATGCGGCTGGTGCTTTGATCTCGTTTTTGTCGGCGGGCGTTGTTGATTTCATCTTGCAGTTGTGGCGGTAACTTCATACCCGCATGAAAGAAACGGAGAATTCTTGTGAAACGTGCCCTGCCTTTCGCTTTCATGGCGACGGCAGCCAAGACGGTGACGGCGATGCAGGCGCGAAACAGAGCCCTTGAAGGTATAGCTTCACAGCGCTGATAACCGGCTCCTGCTTTTGGCTGACAGCCTGACTGTCATCATCTTGCAGTTGTGATGGTATTTCCCTACCAGAAGCACGAAACGATTTTTGCCTTTTCGATCAACGGAGACTTCCCGTGAACCGTATGTTGCCAATTGCCTTTGCCGCGCTTCTCTTCAGCGCGCCCGCCTTCGGCCAGACCGTCGACAGCAAGGGTGCCAAGCAATTGTCCGATGACCTGTCCCGCTATGTCGGCAAACAGGCGCTCGACAAGGGCATTCTGAAGGTTTCGGTCGAAGGCGACGCCTACAAGGTCGCGTTCGATCTCAAGGCGCTTGCCGCGACGGTTCCCGCACAGGGAAAGGTGAAACTCGACTTCGCGCCCTACGCCGTGCTGGTGAAGCCGCGCAGCGACGGGACCTGGGATGTCTCGATGGATTTTTCGCAGAGCGGATCCTTCGAGTTCAACGGGCCCGAGGGGCTGCAGAGCACGCAGTTTTCGATCAAGGACGGCAAGGGTTCCGGCATCTATGATCCCAGTCTGGCGGCATTCATCAGCGGCACCAGCTCGTTGGCCGGCATGACGATGGCATCGAAGGATGCCAAGCAGCAGATGGAGGCCAGCACCGGCGCCGGCACCGCGACGATCGCCGCCACCAAGGCCGCCAATGGCGGCGTCGATTTCACGATGTCGCAAAAAATTTCGAATTTCGCCGAGGCGATCAAACTGGACGATCCCGAGAACGGGCTGAATTTTCCGGTCACCATCAAGTCGCCGGAATTGTCGGTGGAAGCCAGCGGCAAGGGCGTGCAGACGAGGCCGCTGCTCGACCTCCTGGCATTTGCCGTGGCCAATGAGGACGAGAAGACGCTGAAGGCAAACCAGGCGCAGCTCAAGTCGCTGCTGCGCGCAGCGCTTCCGGTGTGGGAGCGCATCGACGGCACCTATGGCTTCAAGGATTTCGCGGTCGACAGCCCGATAGGCACTTTCGGCGCGACCCAGCTCAGCACCGCGTTCGGCAGCGATGGCGTTTCCCAGAGTGGCAAGGTCACCTACGGCATCAAGGCGTCGGGCCTGACCGTGCCGCAGCAGCTTTTGCCGAGCTGGAGCGTGGCGTTGCTGCCCACCGATATCGACCTGAACTTCGGCGGTGCCAATATCGATCTCGACACCATGGCGAAGAAGGCGATCGAAGCCTTTGATCTCAATCAGGATCCGCCGCTGTCGGCCGAGTTCGGCGACCAGCTCAAGACCGACTTCCTGGCCAAGGCGCCGAAGGTCGTCATTAGCCACAGCGTTGTGAAGAACAAGGACATGGAGATCGCGCTGGAAGGCGAGATGACGAGCTTCGGCCAGAAACCCGACGCAAATCTCACCGTCGATGTCGCCGGCTTCGACAAGATCATGGCGCATCTGCAGGAAGCGGCAAAGGCGGAACCGGAGGTCGGGCAGTATGTGCCTGTCGCTCTCATGGTCAAGGGCTTTGCCAAGACGCTGCCGGACGGTCGGCTGGAATGGGCCGTCAGCACCAAGGCCGATGGCTCGGTCACCGTCAACGGCGTCATGCTGAAGCCCGCCGATCCGGCGGTGGACGACAGCGTCGACGACGGTGACGGCGCGGACGACAGCAGCGGCGGCGACAATGGCGATGGCGCCAATGGTGGCGGCAGCGACAATGGTGGCGACAGCGATAATGGTGGGGCCGGCGCGAAGCTGAATCCTTGAGGTTGGGCTTTCCAGCAATTCCAGGAAAAACGCACAGCGTTTTTCCCTTGGGAATTGCGTGTAACGTTTTAGAGCCCCAGCGCGCCGACGATCTTCGGCGCGGCTTCGTGCCAGTCCTGGACGACGATGACATCGTCCGGGACGGGCGGCAGGAACGCACGCAGCGAATTGTCCGCCATCAGGTGGAAAAGATTGGCGTCGGTGACCGATTCCCGCACCGACGCCAGATTGTGCGGCTGATCGTCGACGAAGGCCACCGGCCGGCCGCTCTTGCCGCGCAGCCTGGCCACTGCCGGTCCCTTGGCCATTTCGGTGGTCAGCAGCGGATAGTTCAGACCCAAGGCATCGAGATGCGCGCGGCGCACGGCACGATGCCGGTGCGGCATGGCCGTGAGCATTATGATTTCCGCGCGGTCGCCAAGCCTTGCCAAGGATTCCGCGGCGCCGTCGGTTATGCTTTGCCAATCGGCCTGCGCGTCAAAGAAATCACCCAGAAGTGCCGTGACTTCCGGCTGTTCGATCAGCCGGCCGCTGGCCGTTTCGGCAATGTTGCCGGTCAGCCGGAAGGACGCCAGCGTCAGCCCATAGCCGCGCGACTTCAAGAAATGCGGGAAGGGGCGGATGAATTCGAGCACGACATCGTCGACGTCGAGCACCAGCAGCGGCCGGTCGTCCGCTGACAGTTCCTCGATCTGGCGCGCGGTCTCGGGATCATCGCTCATATGGACCGCTCATGGTTGTCGTCGCCGAGCGGCAGTGCGCGCAACGCCTTGCCGACGGCGGCCGGCGGCGTGCCAGTTTCCTCGGCAAAGCGCATCAGGGTCGGCTCATGGGCAAGCATGAACTGCAGCACGCCGGCCAAAAAGCCGGGCTCGCCTGCGGCCTTGCGGATCGAATGCGCGTCTATTCCGGTGATCGCCAGAAAGCGCGGCAACAGCTCCGGATCAGAGGCGACGAAGCCCAACGCCTTCACGGCAATGGTTTCCGCCTCTTCGCGCATTGACGCCGCGTTTGCCATCACTACCTTCGGTACGTGGAATGAGTCTCTTCCGCAGTAATGGCAAGAGTTGCTTGCGGCAAGCCTTTACAGCGCCGCGCGCCGTTTGGACGCGCAGCGAGGCGAGGTGGAATTCGCGCTGCTTTGCAGCCCGGAGGTTTCCGTTTCGTCAATTATATTGCCGTATAGTGAAGCAGGGTTTGGTGCGTTCAACCGGGAGCGCATGACGGCCACCTTCGAGCGGAAGGACGGCCGGGACGGGATGTCGATGCCTAAGAAGGTCATGATCGTCGAGGACAATGAGCTCAACATGAAGCTCTTTCGGGACCTCATCGAAGCGAGCGGTTACGAGACAGTGCGCACCCGCAATGGTCTGGAGGCGCTCGACCTGGCACGTCAGCACAGGCCGGATCTCATCCTGATGGACATCCAGCTGCCCGAAGTGTCGGGGCTGGAAGTGACCAAATGGCTGAAGGAAGATGACGATCTGCACGTCATCCCGGTCATCGCCGTGACCGCCTTCGCCATGAAAGGCGACGAGGAGCGCATCCGCCAGGGCGGCTGCGAGGCCTATATTTCGAAGCCGATCTCGGTGCCGCGTTTCATCGAAACCATCAAATCTTACCTGGGCGATGCCTGATGTCCCTTTCCAGCCGAGCCGGAGCCTTGTGAAATGACCGCGCGGATCCTCGTCGTCGACGACATCCCTGCCAATGTGAGGCTGCTGGAGGTCCGGCTGCTGGCCGAATATTTCGAGGTGCTGACCGCCACCAACGGGCCTGACGCCATCGAGACCTGCGAGAACGGCAAGGTCGATGTCGTGCTGCTCGACGTGATGATGCCCGACATGGACGGGTTCGAGGTCTGCCGCCGGCTGAAGAGCGACCCCGCGACGTCGCACATCCCGGTGGTGATGATCACCGCGCTCGACCAGGTTTCCGACCGCGTGCGCGGGCTCGAGGCCGGCGCCGACGATTTCCTGACCAAGCCAGTCAACGATCTGCAACTGATGACGCGCGTCAAGAGCCTGGTCCGGTTGAAGTCTCTCACCGACGAGCTCAGGCTGCGTGCCTCGACGACGCGCAACATCGGCATCGAGGAGCTGCTCAGCCGCAATTTCGCGTCCGAGGACACGACGCCGAAGGTGCTGTTGATCGACGAGCGCAAATCGTCGGTCGAGCGCATCCAGAAAATGCTGCGCGACCGCGCCGATCTCGATGTCATCGGCGACCCGCATGCCGGGTTCTTTCAAGCCGCCGAGACGTCCTATGAATGCGTGATGATCTCGACGGCCTTCGCCGATTTCGATCCGTTGCGGCTCTGCTCGCAATTGCGCTCGCTCGACCGCACCCGTTTCGTGCCGATCATCCTTTTGGCCGAGGAGGGCGAGGAGGAGCGTATCATCCGCGGCCTCGAGCTCGGCATCAACGACTATCTGATGCGGCCGATCGACCAGCAGGAGCTGACGGCGCGGCTGCGCACCCAGGTGCGCCGCAAGCGCTACAACGACCAATTGCGCGCCAGTGTCACCCAGACCATCGAGATGGCGGTGACCGACGGTCTGACCGGGCTGCACAACCGCCGCTATCTCGACAGCCATCTGCAGACGCTGTTCGACCGCGCCGTGGCGCGGCGCCGGCCGCTGTCGGTGATGATCACCGATCTCGACCGTTTCAAGTCGATCAATGATGCGTATGGCCATGATGGCGGCGACGAGGTGCTGCGGGAATTCGCGCGGCGGCTGCGCAAGAATGTCAGGGGTATCGACCTTGCCTGCCGGTTCGGCGGCGAGGAGTTCGTCGTGGTGATGCCGGACACCGATGGCGCCGTGGCAGAGAAAGTGGCCGAACGCATCCGCGCCGAAATCGCCCAGAAGCCGTTCGCCATTGGCGCCGACGGCAAGACGATCGAGGTCACCGTCAGCGTCGGCGTGTCGTCGGTGCTGAAGGGCGTGGACACGGTGGCGGCACTGATGAAGCGCGCGGATCTCGCGCTCTATGAAGCCAAGAGCGGCGGCCGCAACCGCGTCGTAGCCAAGGCGGCGTAGGCGCCCGCGACCGATTCCACGGTCAATCCAATAAGGTTAGCTATTTACCTTAATCCAAGCGATTCGCGAGCCTTGGTTAAGAAATTGTTGATTTTCATAAGCTCTTGCGCAAATGTGAAGGCCAAGACGAAGCCGGCACGAGGGTAGTCAACCGGCTCGATCCCTGAAATACCCCATGATGCTCAGGTCCGCCGCATCTCCTGGGTCCGTGGGGTCGGCCGGCCGGCGCTGGCACATAGTGGCCTCCTCGTACCGCTGCCAAACGCCGACCGGCCCCCTTCCTCCAAACAGAACATCAGAACTTCGTGCCAAGGCACGAAGTTCTCTGATTTTTTTGCCTGTGAGCAATCAGGGCTCCCGTCCTCGATCCACGGCCGTCGGCCGGCCAAGCGATCACGGCGGCAGAGTACCCCTTCCATTTCATACATATGGCGCACAAGGGGCTTGCGGCAAGACCCGTCTCCTCCCGTAAAAACCACGCGATCAGGCGCGAAAACGGGAGTAGCGATTAATGATTTCGGAGCATGCGGTGGCGATCGCCGGGGGCGGTCCGACAGGATTGATGCTGGCGGGGGAGCTCGCTTTGGCGGGCATCGACGTTGCCATTGTCGAGCGGCGCCCGACCCAGCAGCTGGTCGGGTTGCGCGCGGGCGGCCTGCACGCGCGCACCATCGAAGTTCTCGATCAGCGTGGAATTGCCGACCGGTTTCTCTCGCAAGGGCAAAGCTTCCCGACCGTCGGCTTCCACATGATCCGTTTGGATATCAGCGATTTTCCCAGCCGGCACAACTACCTGCTGGCGCTGCGGCAAAACCATATCGAACGGATATTGGCCGACTGGATCGACGAGTTGGGGGTGCCGATCTATCGCGGACAGGACGTCACCGGTTTCGCGCAGGATGATGGCGGCGTCGACGTGGAGCTGTCCGGAGGCCAACGGTTGCGGGCACAATACCTCGTTGGCTGCGACGGCGGGCGCAGCACGATCCGCAAGGCGGCGGGTATCGAGTTCCCCGGCTGGGATCCGACGATAAGCTGGATGATCGCCGAGGTCGAAATGTCCAGTGAGCCGGCACTGGGCTTTCGCAGCGACGCCTACGGAATTCATGCGATAGGCAAGATCGAAGACAGCGACCGGCTGGGTGTCGTTCTGACCGAGAGACAATTGACCATCGGCGGCGAACCGACGCTGCAAGATCTCCGTGAGGCGCTTGCTGCAGTCTATGGCACCGATTACGGGATCCACAGTCCGACCTGGATCTCGCGCTTTACCGACATGACACGGCAGGCCGCCGCCTACCGGGACAGACGTGTCCTGCTGGCCGGCGACGCCGCGCACATCCATCCGCCGATGGGCGGGCAGGGCCTCAACATCGGCGTGCAGGACGCGGTCAATCTGGGGTGGAAGCTGGCCCAGGTGGTCAAGCGGACCTCACCGGAAAGCCTTCTCGACAGTTATCACGCCGAGCGTCATCCGATCGCCGCTCGCGTGCTGCGCAACGCGAAGGCACAGGTTGCGCTTCGCCGTATGGATGCCAGCACCAAGGCGTTGAACGACATCTTTACCGAACTGCTTGGCATGGATGAGCCGCGCAAACGGATCGCGGGGGAGATGTCCGGTCTGGGTGTACATTACGATCTCGGCGAGGGACATCCACTGCTTGGGCGGCGGATGCCCGACCTCGACCTGGCCACCGCCAACGGTCCGGTGCGGGTCTTCAGTCTGCTGCATGACGCCCAACCGGTGCTTCTCAACCTCGCTGAGCCAGGCGGACTGGACATTGCGCCCTGGGCGGATCACGTCCGGCAGATGGAGGCTGGATATGACGGCCCCTGGGATCTGCCGGTTCTCGGGACGGTGGCCGCACCGGCCGCCGTGCTGATCCGGCCCGATGGCTATGTCGCCTGGGTTGGGGTCGGAACCCAACAGGGGCTGGCTGAGGCGCTGACCACCTGGTTCGGACCGCCCGCCGGCTAGCGCATAGATGGAGTCGGGTCCACGCGATGTCTTGAAGCGCATCGCGTGGCAGCTTGCGATAAGGCAAAGCCGACAGTCCTCCTGACAATTGGTTGACAGGAAGTTTCATCTGTGCAGAAATTGGTTGGACCATTGGACCACTTGGAGGATTTGTGGACCAGAACAGCCTGCCACCCATTCAGACGACGGCGCGCGATGACGCCGTGCTGAAGGCGTTGGTGGGTTTTGTTCGCGCCGAGGCCTTGCAGCCCGGCGACCGGCTTCCGACCGAACGCATCCTGGCCGAGCGGCTGAAGGTCAGCCGCAACACGGTGCGCGAGGCGCTGACGCGGTGGGAGGGGCTTGGCCTGGTCGAGCGCCGGCAAGGCAGCGGCACCTATCTCAAGGCGGCTGTTTCGCCCGACATGCTGCACATGCCGCTGACGCTGGCAGGCGGCAACGACTTCACCAGCCTGATGCATACGCTTGAAATTCGCCGCGCGCTGGAAGCGGAGGCGGCGGCCCTTTGCGCCGAACGCGCCAGCCCCGCGGACATTGCCGAAATCATGCGCAAGCTCGACATCATGGAGCAGGCCTTCCGCACCCGCGACGGCATGTCGTCGGAAGAGGACTGGGAGTTCCACCAGGCGATCTACCGGGTCTCCGGCAATCCGCTGTTCGAGCAGATCATCGCCGCCATGCACGAGCTGTTCCATCGCTTCTGGGAGCATCCGCTGGGCGTGCGCGATTTCGGCCACGCCAGCTTTCCCTATCACCGCACCATCTACGAATGCATTGCCGCACGCGACCCGCAAGGCGCCCGTGCCGAGGCGCTCAAGCTGATCGCCACCGTCGAGGACGATCTCAAGCGCGGTGCTGCGAAACTCAAACTTTCGAGCCAGACATGAACGAGCATCCGACCGGTTTCGATCACGATTATCTTGCTGAGGCGGCGACATTGCTGGCGCATGACGAGCCGTTTCCCGGCGGCGCGGTGGTGCCGCCGATCTATCAGACCTCGCTGTTCACTTTCGCCAGCTATGCCGAAATGGCCGATACATTTGCCGGCAAACGAAAGCAGCCGATCTATTCGCGCGGCGACAATCCGACCGTGATGGAGTTCGAAGCGCGCGTCGCCGCGCTCGAGGGCGCCGAGGCCGCACGCGGCTTCTCCAGCGGCATGGCGGCGATCAGCGCCACCGTACTTGCCTTCGTTGGGGCGGGCGAGCGCATTGTCGCCGTGCGCAACTGCTATGGCGATGCCTACCGGCTGTTCGAACGGTTGTTGCCGCGGCTCAACATCAAGGTCGACTATGTCGACGGCTCCGATCCGGATGCGGTCGCGGCGGCACTTCCCGGCGCCAAGCTGCTCTACCTGGAAAGCCCGACCTCGATGATGTTCGAACTCCAGGACATCGCGCATTTGACCCGGCTGGCGAAAGAGCAGGGCATCGTCACCACGATCGACAATTCCTGGGCAACGCCGGTGTTCCAGAAGCCGATCTCGCATGGCGTCGACCTGGTTTTGCATTCGGCCTCGAAATATCTCGGCGGCCACAGCGACACAGTCGCCGGCGTGGTGGCGGGCTCGGCCGCCCATATCAGGCATATCAACGAGCAGACCTATTCTTATCTCGGCGGCAAGCTGTCGCCATTCGAGGCCTGGCTGCTGCTGCGCGGCCTGCGCACGCTGCCGCTGCGCCTGCCGCACCACATGAAGAGTGGCCTCACCATCGCCGAACGGCTGAAGGCGCATGCCCATGTCGAGCGCGTCAACCATCCAGCCTATTCGAACCATCCCGGCAAGGCGACACTGGCCGGCTATGCCGGCCTGTTCTCCTTCGAGGTCACGGACGATATCGACATCCCGGTCTTCGTCGACGCGCTGAAATATTTCCGCATCGGCGTCAGCTGGGGCGGGCATGAAAGTCTGGTCGTGCCGGCCAAGGCGTCGCTGGAGCAGACGCCGGGACTGAATTCGATGGCGCGCTTCGGCGTCAGCCCCCGAACCATCCGCTTCAATGTCGGATTGGAAAGTGTCGAAGACCTCTGGGCCGACGTCGCCCAGGCCTTCGAAAAAGCCAGAAAATAACAAGCGGGTTCAAAATGGGAGTCTTGAACATGAAAAAACTGACCGTCATGCTTGCCACCGTTGCGGGGCTGGCAATTTCCGCCGGGAGCGCGCTGGCCGATTCGACCCTGAAGATGGTCGAAGTCATCACCAGCCCGCCGCGCACCGAATTCCTGAAAAAGCAGATCGCCGAGTTCGAGGCCGCCAATGCCGGCGTCAAGGTCGAGCTGATCTCACTACCCTGGGGCCAGGCCTTCGAAAAGTTCCTGACCATGGTGCAGGCAGGCGACACGCCCGACGTGGTCGAGATGCCGGAACGCTGGATGGGCCTCTATGCCAACAATGCCCAGCTCGAGGATCTCGGTCCCTACATGGCCAAATGGGATGACGCCAAGACGCTCGGCGAGCGCGCCAAGCAGTTCGGCTCGACGGTCAACAACACCCAGTTCATGATCCCGTACGGCTACTATGTGAACGCGCTGTTCTGGAACAAGAAGCTGTTCAAGCAGGCCGGCCTCGACGGCCCGCCGGCGACGCTCGACGAGTTCGTCGCCGACTCCAAGAAGATCTCCGCCATTCCGGGCAAATACGGCTACTGCCTGCGCGGCGGACCGGGCGCCTTCAACGGCATGCACATGTTCATGAACATCGCCCAGGGCAAGGGCGGATACTTCAACGAGGACGGCACCTCGACCATCAACGAGGAGGGCTCGGTCAAGGGCCTGCAGATGCTGGCCGACATGTACAAGGACGGCTTGGCGCCGAAGGACGCGGTGAGCTGGGGCTTCAATGAGACCGTCACCGGTTTCTATTCCGGCACCTGCGCCATGCTCAACCAGGATCCGGACGCGCTGCTCGGCATCGCCGACAAGATGAGCGCCGACGACTTCGCCGTGGCGCCGCTGCCGGTTGGCCCGAGCGGCAAGTCCTATCCGACGCTCGGCTATGCCGGCTGGGCGATGTTCGCGAACTCGCAGCACAAGGACGATGCCTGGAAGCTGATGGCGACGCTGCTCTCGCCCAAGGACAATCTCGAATGGGCCAAGGAAGTCGGCGTGGTGCCGATCCACAACGGCGCGGACCAGGATCCGCATTTCAAGACCGAGCAGTTCAAGGGCTGGTTCACGGAGCTCAGCGACACCTCCAAATATGAAATGGTGACTCCGCCGACGCATCTGGAAAACCTCGGCAATTTCGTCGACCAGGTGGCGATCAAGAACTTCCAGGAAGTGCTGCTTGGCCAGAAGACCGCCAAGGACGTCGCCGACCAGTGGGCCGCTTTCCTGACCAAGGAACAGCAGGACTGGCTGGCGAAGAACAAGAAGTAGTCTTTCTTCCCTTCTCCCCGTTCACGGGGAGAAGGTGTCACGAAGTGACGGATGAGGGGCGGCGCCAAGTTTTGAGAAGCCAGCGCCGCCCTCATCTGCCTGCCCGTCCTCCGCAGCTTCGGAGGGTTGACCTGCATCTTCTCCCCGTCGAACGGGTGAAGGACGCTGTTTTGCCTTCCGGCACCATCCTCCACCGTAGAGCCAAATCGATGACCTACGCCGTGTCCGAAATCCGATCCGCCAGCAAGCCGCGACGAAAGCGGCTGTCGCACGCCGCCATCGAGCCCTGGCTCTATCTCAGCCCGGCGATCATCCTGCTGGTCGTGGTGCTTTTGGTGCCGCTGGTCATCGGCATCAGCTACTCCTTCCGCAAATTCTCGGCGTTCAAGTCGGAATATGTCGGGCTTGGCCAGTATCAGGCGATGCTGTCGGACCAGGTGCTGGGCCAGGCGCTGGTCAACACGCTGTGGTGGACGGTTGCCAGCCTGTTCTTCCAATTCTTCCTCGGCCTTGGCCTGGCGCTGCTGCTAGACAAGCCGTTCCGCGGCCGCAAGGCGGTGCAGGCGCTGGTGTTCCTGCCCTGGGCGGTGCCATCCTTCCTGTCGGGCCTGACCTGGGCCTGGCTGTTCAATCCGATCATCGGGCCACTGCCGCACTGGTTGTTCGCGCTTGGGCTGAAGGCGGAACCGACCAATGTGCTCTCCGATCCTGCCACGGCGATGTGGGGGCCGATCGTCGCCAATGTCTGGTTCGGCATTCCGTTCTTCGCCATCACGCTGCTGGCGGCGCTGAAGTCCATTCCGTCGGAACTGCACGAGGCTGCGGCGATCGACGGCGCTTCGCCCTGGCAGCGCTTCACCAAGGTGACGCTGCCGTTCCTGGCGCCGACGATTGCCATCACGGTGATGCTGCGCACCATCTGGATCGCCACCTTCGCCGACCTGATCTTCGTCATGACCGAGGGCGGACCGGCCGGCTCGACCAACACGGTACCGGTCTACATCTATGTCAGCGCCTTCAAGTCGCTGGACAAGGGCTATGCCTCGGCGGTGGCCGTGCTGCTGCTTGTGTTGCTGATCGCCTATGCCATCGCGCTGATCGGCATACGCCGCTCCCTGGTGAGGCACGTCTGA
Organism: Mesorhizobium sp. WSM4310; assembly: GCF_007003935.1. Classification (NCBI taxonomy): domain Bacteria; kingdom Pseudomonadati; phylum Pseudomonadota; class Alphaproteobacteria; order Hyphomicrobiales; family Phyllobacteriaceae; genus Mesorhizobium; species Mesorhizobium sp. WSM4310. The sequence continues at coordinate 14,916 of NZ_VFTA01000007.1, read as the reverse complement.
TGATCGCGGGACGCTCAACCTCACAACGGTTCTTCGGCGGCGTCGGCCTCTACGCGGCGATCGCGGCCTATGTGGTCTTCGCCTTGTTCCCCATCTACTGGACGCTGAAGATCTCGGTGACGCCGGAACGGCTGCTCTATTCCGAAGGCATCACCTTCTGGCCATCGCGCATGACGCTGCAGAACTTCGTCACCGTGCTCGAGGCCACCGATTTCCCGCGCTACTTCCTCAACAGCGTCATCGTCTCGGTGTCGACGGCGGCCTTGGTCACGATCATCGCCACGCTTGCCGGCTACGCCATGTCGCGCTTCACCTTTCGCGGCAAGGCGGCGCTGGCCTTGATGCTGCTTTTGACCCAGACGTTTCCGCTGGTCATGGTCATTCCGCCAATCTACCACGTCATGGGGCAGATCGGCCTGATCAACAGCCTGACGGGGCTGATCATCATCTACACCGCCTTCAACACCGCTTTCGCCACCTTCCTGATGCAGTCCTTCTTCGATGGCATCCCGAAGGATCTGGAGGAAGCGGCGATGATCGACGGCTGCACCCGTGCGCAGGCGATGCGCAAGGTGATCGTGCCGCTGACACTGCCGGGCATGGGCGCGACGCTCGGCTTTGTCTTCACCGCCGCCTGGAGCGAACTCCTGTTCGCCCTGATGCTGATCTCCAGCGACGACCAGAAGACTTTCGCCGTCGGCCTGCTCACCTTCATCGGCAAGTTCGCCGTCGACTGGGGGCAGATGATGGCGGCGTCCATCCTTGCGCTGATCCCGGTCTGCATCTTCTTCGCCTTCCTGCAACGCTATCTCGTCACCGGCCTGACCGCCGGCGCCGTCAAAGGATAGATCGATGGCCTCTGTTACGCTCGAAAAAGTCCGTAAGGATTATGGCGCCGTCCGCGTCCTGCACGCGGTCGATCTTGAAATCGCCGATGGCGAGTTCGTCGTCCTGGTCGGGCCGTCCGGCTGCGGCAAGTCGACGCTTTTGCGCATGATCGCCGGACTGGAGGAGGCTTCAGGCGGCGAGATCCGTATCGGCGAGCGGCTGGTCAATGATGTGGCGCCCAAAGACCGCGACATCGCCATGGTGTTCCAGTCTTACGCGCTCTACCCGCACATGGACGTGTCGAAGAACATGGGCTTCAGCCTGCTCCTGAAGAAGGCGCAGAAGTCCATGATCGATGCAAGGGTGGATGGCGCGGCCAAGCGGCTCGGGCTCGACACATTCCTGCAACGCTTGCCACGGCAATTGTCGGGCGGCCAACGCCAGCGCGTCGCCATGGGCCGCGCCATCGTGCGCGATCCCAAGGTTTTTCTCTTCGACGAGCCGCTGTCCAACCTCGACGCCAAGCTGCGCGTGCATATGCGTGCCGAGATCAAGGCGCTGCACCAGCAGTTGAAGACCACCTCGGTCTATGTCACCCACGACCAGATCGAAGCGATGACCATGGCCGACCGGATCGTCGTCATGCATGACGGGCTGATCCAGCAGGTTGGTGCGCCGCTCGATCTCTATGACCGGCCGGCCAACATGTTCGTTGCCGGCTTCATCGGCTCACCGGGAATGAATTTCCTGCCGGCAACCGTGGAGAAGGCCGGAAAGGTGGACGCGGTGCTTTCCGATGGCCAGAAGCCGCGGCTGCCGGATGGCTTGCCGCTGAAGGACGGCGACGCGATCACCATCGGCCTGCGGCCTGAACATATAAGGCTGGCCGATGACGGCGCGCTGCAGGGTGAGGTGGTGGTGGTGGAGCCGCTCGGGCTTTCGACGCAGTTCTACGTCAAACTGGCCAACCAGCAGCTCTGCGTCTTTGCCATGGGGCGGGCCGGCGTGAGGCCCGGCGACACCGTGCGGCTGGCGGCCGATCCTGCGGCGCTGCATCTGTTCGATCCGAAAAGCGGCGATCGCATCGGCTGAAAGAGATTTCGGGCGGGGCCGAGGGAACCCAACTCGCAGCCTCAGCAGGCGCTGCGCTGCAATTGCCAGGGAGGTACACCGCTTCACCAGATTTACGAGGCTCCCTCGCTCCGAAAGGAGAAGCGGGTCTTTCGTGCCCAAGGCCCGCACCGTGCGGGCTATTTGTTGGGCTACCTCGGCGGCCGACTTTTCGGGAAAGGCACGACCGTCAGCGGCGACTTCTGAAATTCCGCAGCCGCTATTTCTTCGATCATTAGATCCAGCCTGGCCCGTATGCTTTGGCTTGTTTCGTCCTTGCCGCACAGGCGGTTTTGTGCGCATTCCAACAGCTCGCGCGCCGCTGCAAAGTCGCTTTGCATCGCAACACCCACTAGCCAACCCAACGCCGCATCGTCCTTCCACTTAGTTTAGAGATTGCTAATAGAAAAATCGGCAATTTAAGGAATAGCGGCTCGTGGTTTAGCCATATTGGCTACCCGACGCGTTATGCTGGCCGCTATGCCGTCCATCGCCTGTCTTAACGAAAACAATGACTTAGAAACAAAAACGCCGCCCGATGGGCGGCGCTTTTGTTTGCAAGGGCAAAACCAGATTACTTGATCTTGGTTTCCTTGAATTCGACGTGCTTCTTGGCGACCGGGTCGTACTTGCGGAACGACAGCTTGTCGGTCTTGGTACGGCTGTTCTTGCTGGTCACGTAGAAGAAACCAGTGTCGGCGGTCGACAGAAGCTTGATCTTGATGTTTGCGGCTTTGGCCATGGTATCAGTCCGTTTGTTCGTGGGGTTTTGGCCGCTGGAGCACGGGAAAACACCCGGACGCGGGAAACTTGGCGCGACACATAAAGAACGTGCCTGGAAAGTCAAGCCCGGCGGAGCTTCTCCGCCCCACCGGAACTGCCCATGGCCTCAAATCATGCGGTTTCTGTCTCCGGCGCCGCAATCTTTTTCCAGTCCCCGGTGGTGTTCCACCAGCGATTCGGATTGGCACGGTCGTCCAGCCCCTTGGAGCGGCTGGCGAGGATCGGCTGGATGCGGATCACCGGCTCCTGGTAGGAATGGGCCTGGAAAATCGCCTCGACGACACGGCTGGCCAAAGCCTGGTCATCAGGCAATTCGAAGGAAACCTCGACCGTGCCCGGGCGGCGGCGCAATTCGGTCTCGGCGCCGGCTGCGGCCCCCTCAAGCGGCCTGTAGCGCTCGATGCCGTGCGCCGACTGATAGGCGTTGCGGTCATATTTGCCCATCGCCAGCGGGGCGATCGCAACCACCGCGTCCATGATGCGGTCGACATCCGCCGCCGGGGCCTGGAAGGTCACGAGCAGCAGAAGCGTCATTCTCAGGGATGTGGTTTCAAAGCCGCTGTCTATCATGGGAGTGTCCTCAACTTCCGATGTTTGGGGACACTCTTTTACCGCGCTGCTGCTGACATGGTTCTGTCAGCAGCCTGCCGCGTACGCGAACAGAATCGCTGTCCCGGTCGCGCTACAAAAGGATCTTGCGCACCAGCCTGAAGCAGACCAGGGCGATATAGGCGCCGAAGAACAGGCCGAGCGACCAGCCGAAGCCGGAAGGCCCGAAGCTGTCCATGCCGATGCCGATCGCCTGCGGACCAAGCACCATGCCGACGCCGTAGCACAGCACGAAGGCCGCGTTGGCCGACGCCAGTTCGTGGCCGGAGAGCTGCGAACCGAGATGGGCGAGGCCGATCGTGTACATGGCCGCGACGACACCGCCCCAGACGAACAGAAGCGCTGCCATCAAGTGCCAGTTCGCGGCAAAGAAGGGCATGAACAGCGTACCGGCAAGGCCAACCGTGGCGCAGGCGAGCAGCAGATGGCGCCGGTCCGAAACGCGGTCGCTGATCATGCCGATCGGAATCTGCAGGAGCACATTGCCCAGCCCGATCATGGTCAGCAGCAATGCGGCGTCGGCTTCGGAATAGCCGATGCGGTTGCCATAGACCGGGAACAGCGCGAAGCCGCCTGTTTCGACCGCGCCGAACACCAGCACGGCAAAAGTCGCGGTCGGCACCAGCCAGACGTAGCGCAGGAAATTGCTGGTTTCGCCATCGGCCACGATGGAGGGGCTTTCGTTGCGCGCGGCCAGCACCGGTACGGCGGCCAGCGTCACCAATCCAATGATTACGCCGAACGGCCTGAAGCCGGAGCTGCCGAGATGGGCGAACAGCCAGGGGCCGGCGGCAAACCCGAGCGAAAGGACGGTGGCGTAGATGCCAAGGACAAGGCCGCGCCGGTGCGGCGGCGCCGACGTGCTGATCCAGAATTCCGACAGGATGAACAACACCGTCAACGCGACATGCAGCACGATGCGCAGCGGGAACCACATCCAGAAATTGGGTGCGAAATGGAAGCCGACGAAGGCCAGCGCGCCGGTGGCGATCATGGCGATCATGGTCCAGGCGACGCCAAAGCGCATGGCGAGCGGCGTCGCCAGCGGCGCACCGGCGATCGAGGCCAGGCCGGCGACGGCGGTGTTGAGGCCGATCATCGAAGCCGAGTGGCCGCGCGTTTCGAGGATGACGCTGAGCAGTGGCATGCCGAGGCCAATGGCGATGCCGACGACGCTGATCGACGAGATCGCCGCCACCATCGGCAGCCAGTGTACGCGTTCGTCGCCCTTTGGTTGGGTATCGACCGTCATGGGATGCTGAATACTCTGTCTCGTTGATCTTGCGCAATTCCGGGCGGAAAACCGCGTCACCCTCTTCCCGGAATTGCTCTACAAAAGTTCGCGGGTGAAGCTGTTGCGGACAAGCCGGTAGAAGGGCACGGGGCCGCCCGGACGCAGCAGCGGATCTTGGGCGAGGCGTTTTTCCAGCTCGTCCAGGATCATTCGGGTGATGTCGGGTATGTCGGCTTCCCTGGCCTTGGCAAGCGGCAGCCAGACCAGTTCCTCGAGTTCATTGGTCGGGCCGCCGCCCGGCAGTTCAACGGCGACGTCGCTGCGCCAGGCGCTGAAGAAACGCGTGTCGAAGCGGCGCACCCGGTTGGGCGGAGTGATGGCGCGCGCGATGAAGCGCAGCGTTTCGAGCGAAGGCTTTACGCCGTGTTCGACAAAACCTTGCCAGTCACGCTTGTCGGTGGCAAAGGCGGCCCTCTCGCCGATGAGCAGACCGGCTTCCTCATAGGTCTCGCGAATTGCCGACAGAGCGACAGCGCGGGCCCGCGCGGCACTGGTGCGGCCGGGACCCGCACGCAGCTTCGCTTCCTCGTCGCGATGCAATGCCGTGGCCGTCGCGATGCGGCTGTCGGCCGGGTCGGTACGGCCACCGGGAAACACGAATTTTCCGGGCATGAAGGCGTGGCCGGCGTGACGGCGCCCCATCAGCACCAGCACCTCATCGCCCTCGCGGTCGAGAAGAATCAGCGTCGCGGCGTCACGCGGACGCAGGGGCCGGCCGCCATGTGCGGCAAGACCCTTGTCGAGCTTGTCGACATCCGCCTTGGTCATTGCTTCCATGCGCAGGGACCTAGCGGAAACTTCTTGCATGCGAAAGTGGCCTTAGCGATTGGCGTGTTGCGCCAGCGGCGCATCAGGCGCCGTGGGGGGAGCCCGCCCCATCCTTTTCGCCACCGAATCCGTGCATATAGAACGCCCATTGCAGTCCGATGACGGCGCCTTTGACAGGCTGCAGCAGCGCAACCGACAAGATGATGGTCAACGGCACCCAGATGAGGATGTGCTGCCAGGTGGACAGCGTCGATGCCGCTTCGACGCCCATGAAGGCGCCGAGAACGATGTGGCCGACGATGACGATGACCAGATAGGCCGGCAGGTCGTCGGCGCGATGGTGATGGATTTCCTCGCCACAGACGCTGCAGGTCTCGACAGTCTTGGTGAAGCCGCGAAACAGCTTGCCTTCGCCGCAGTTCGGGCAGCGGCCCAAAAGGCCGCGCTTCATCGCCGTCCACAAGGGGCGGGCGACCCGACCCGTGTGATGTTCGCCGCCGAAAACCTGTTCTTGTATCCCTAATTCCTCTGGCATCATCGTCTCCTGCCGCGCGAACCCGGTCGCGATTGCGACGCACGGGCGCGGCCCTTAGCCTTGTGAAACGACCTGGTAGAGCCTGGCAGGGGCTTCGGGTCGGTCAGCATTTCGAAGCGCATGGCGCCGGCCATCGGTGCCACCTCGACGAGCCGGACCTCGACATGGTCCGCGAGCTGGTAGCCTTTGCCTGAGCGTTCTCCGAAGAGCGAGCGAGCCGTTTCGTCGTATATATAGTAATCGCCGCCCAGAGTTGACACGGGGATGAAGCCATCGGCACCATATTGCGGCAATTGGACAAATAGTCCTGATTTGGTGACGCCGGAGATTCGGGCGTCGAACCGGTCGTCGATGCGCTCGGCGAGATAGGCTGCAATCAGCCGGTCGACCGTGTCGCGCTCGGCCGCCATGGCACGCCGTTCCGTGCCGGAGATCAGGATCGCAACGTCTTCGAGCCGGGCTGCTTCGTCCTGCGTCAGTCCTCCCTGACCGAGGCCGAGTGCGGCAATAAGCCCACGATGCACGATCAAATCGGCATAGCGGCGGATGGGCGAGGTGAAATGCGCGTAGCGCCTGAGGTTGAGGCCGAAATGGCCGATATTCCCGGGCGAATATTCAGCCTGGCTCTGCGAGCGCAGCACCACTTCGTTGACCAGTGCCTCATTGTCGGCGCCGCGCACGCGCTCGAGAATGCCGTTGAACTGGCTGGGTCGCATCTGCGCGCCGCGCGCCAGCGACAGGCCGAGCGTCTGCAGGAATTCGCGCAGCGATTCCTGTTTGGCGAGCGACGGCGCGTCGTGCACGCGGTAGACCAGCGCCTGCTTCTTCGCCTCCAGCGTCTCGGCGGCGGCGACATTGGCCTGGATCATGAATTCTTCAATGAGCTTATGGGCATCGAGGCGTTCCGGCACGATGACACGGTCGACCGTGCCATCCGGCTTGAGCATGATCTTGCGCTCCGGCAGGTCGAGTTCGAGCGGCTGGCGGCCGGCGCGACCTTGCTTGAGGATCGCATAGGCATCCCAGAGCGGCTTCAGCACCGTGTCGAGGATCGGGCCGGTCTTGTCGTCGGGCACTCCGTCGATCGCCGCCTGCGCCTGCGGATAGGCGAGCTTCGCCGCCGATTTCATCATCACGCGATGGAAGGAGTGGCGGATCTTGTGGCCATCGGCGGAGAAGGTCATGCGCACGGCCAGCGCCGGGCGATCCTGGCCCTCGCGCAGCGAGCAGAGATCATTGGAAATACGCTCGGGCAGCATCGGCACGACGCGATCCGGAAAATAGACCGAATTGCCGCGCTTCAAGGCTTCGCGGTCCAGCGCGGTGCCGTAGCGGACATAGGCGGCAACATCGGCGATCGCCACCGTGGCGATCACGCCGCCAGGGTTCTTTTCGTCGAGATCAGGCGTCGCAAAGACAGCGTCATCATGGTCCTTGGCGTCGGCCGGATCGATGGTGACCAGTGGCAGGTCGCGCCAGTCCTCGCGGCGGTCAAGCGTCGCCGGCTTGACGGCTTTGGATTCGGCGATGACATCGGCCGGAAAGATGTGCGGGATGTCGTGGGCGTGAATGGCGATCATCGAGACCGCTTTTTCGCTGGTCAGCGAGCCCAGCACATTGAGCACCTTGGCTCTCGGTAGCCCGTAGCGGGAAGCCCGCGCGGGCTCGACCTCGACGAGGTCGCCATTCTTGGCGCCGTTCTGGAATTCCTTGTCGACGATCAACTCCGGCTGGCGCCGTTCCACCGGCTCGATGCGGAAGGTGCCGTCCTTTAGCACGCGGAAGACGCCGAGGACGGCATCTGTACGTTTCTCAAAAATCTTCATCACCCGGCCGGTATAGGCGGGGCCTGACGGATCATCGGTCGGGAAGGTCTTGGCCAGGACGCGGTCTCCAATGCCCGGCGCCGGACCGTTGCCGCTGCGCGAAACGCGGATCGAGACGACAGGTGGCTCCCCGATGCCTACGGACTCCGCCGGATGCGCCAGCAAAATGCCGTCGCCGTCACGGCCAAAAATGTCGAGCACGGCGACATGGGGCAGGGCGCCGACGCGGGCCAGCCGCCTGCGCTCCTTGGTGAGCACGCCTTCATCCTGCAGGTCGCGCAAAATATCCTTCAGCCAGATGCGGTCGTCACCACGCAGCGCGAAGGCCTTGGCGATGTCGCGCTTTCCGGCACGGTCGGGATTTTCGGCGATATAGCGCAGGATTTCGTCGCGCGAGGGCCGGTAGTCGTCCTTGACCTTGGCCCTGGTGTCGGCGGTGCGCGGATCGCCGTGGCTCCGTCCGGTGATCCTGCGCGCCACGCCGTCCTACCCTTTTTTCTTCGCTGCCGGCTTCTTGGCCGCGGTCTTCTTGGCTGCCGGCGCTTTGGCCGCGGCAGCCTTGCGGAACGGCTTCTTGCCGCCGCCGCCCTTGGCTTCCTTCTCGGCGATCAGCGCCAGCGCATCCTCGATGGTCACCGATTGCGGATCCTTGCCCTTGGGCAGCGTGGCATTGACCTTGCCGAAATTGACGTAAGGCCCGTATTTGCCGTCGCGCACGACGATCTTGCCGCCGCCATCCGGATGGTCGCCAAGCTCCTTCAGGGCCGCCGGCGTGCCGCCATTGCGGCCGCCCTTGCCCTTCGACTGCTTCTCGGCAATCACCGTGACGGCGCGGTTGAGGCCGATCGAGAAGACATCCTCGATGCTGTCGAGATTGGCGTAGGTGCCATCATGCAGCACGAACGGGCCGTAGCGGCCGAGCCCGGCCGAGATCATCTTGGACGTCTCGGGATGCTTGCCGATATCGCGCGGCAGCGCCAGCAACGCCAATGCTTTCTCATGGTCGATGGTCTCGGGCGTCCAACCCTTGGGCAGGCTCGAGCGCTTGGCTTCCTTGCCGTCGCCGCGCTGGAGGTAGGGACCGAAGCGGCCCGAGCGCAGGGTGATTTCCTCCGCCGTGTAGGGGTCCTTGCCGAGCACCTTGATGCCGTCCTCGGCGCCGCCATTCTCGCCATTCGGATTGGCGGCGTCGCCGAGCTGGCGGGTGAAGGAACATTCGGGATAGTTCGAGCAGCCGACGAAGGCGCCGAACTTGCCGAGCTTCAGCGAGAGGTTGCCGGTGCCGCATTTCGGGCAGATGCGCGGGTTGGAGCCGTCTTCGCGCGCCGGGAAGACCAGCGGCGCCAGTTCCTCGTTCAGCGCATCGAGGACGTCGGTGACACGCAGCTCCTTGATGTCGGCGACCGCGCCCGAAAAATCCTTCCAGAAGTCGCGCAGCACGTCCTTCCAGGCGAGCTTGCCGTCGGAAATCTCGTCGAGCTTTTCCTCCAGCGATGCGGTGAAGTCATATTCGACATAGCGCTCGAAGAAGCTTTCGAGGAAAGCTGACAACAGACGGCCCTTGGCCTGCGGCACCAGCCGGCGCTTGTCGATCGTGACATAGTCGCGGTCCTCAAGCGTCTTCAGGATTGCCGTATAGGTCGAAGGCCGGCCGATGCCGAGCTCTTCCAGCTTCTTGATCAGCGTGGCTTCGGAATAGCGCGGCGGCGGCTCGGTCGTGTGCTGGGTGGCGTTGATTGCCTGGCGGGCAAGCTGCTCGCCGGCGCGGATTTCCGGCAGACGGCGGTTTTCCTCGTCCTCCGCGTCATCGTCCTTCTGATCGGTGTAGGCGGCGATGAAGCCGTCGAAGCGAACGACCGAACCGACCGCGCGAAGCTCGGCGCTGCGGGCGCCGTTCACCCCCTCGATCTCGACGGTGGTGCGCTCGATCTCGGCCGGCTGCATCTGGCTGGCGATGGCGCGCTTCCAGATCAGCTCATAAAGCCGCATCTGGTCGGAATCGAGATATTGCCGAACCGAGGCCGGGGTGCGCATGAAATCCGTCGGGCGGATCGCTTCGTGCGCTTCCTGGGCATTCTTGGCCTTGGTCGTGTAGAAACGCGGCTTTTCCGGCAGGTATTTCGGGCCGAATTCCTTGGCGATGGCCTCACGGGCAGCGTCGATCGCCTCGGGCGCCATCTGAACGCCGTCGGTTCGCATATAGGTGATCAGGCCGGCGGTCTCGCCGCCGATCTCCATGCCTTCATAGAGCCGTTGCGCCACCTGCATGGTGCGGGTGGCGGAGAAACCGAGGCCCGATGAAGCGGCCTGCTGCAGCGTCGAGGTGGTGAAGGGCGGGCCTGGATTACGCTTGGTCGGCTTGGCTTCCACCGACAATGCCTTGAAGGTCGCGCCCTCGAGCATTGCCTTGATGTCGTCGGCCTGCGCCTTGTTGGCAATGTCGAGCTTTTGCAGCTTCTTGCGCTCGAAGGCGGTCAGCCGCGCCTCGAAAGTCTCGTTGCGTGGCGTGCCGAGGATGGCGGCGATCTGCCAATATTCCTCGCGGATGAAGCGTTCGATCTCGGATTCACGGTCGCAGACCAGGCGCAGCGCCACGGACTGGACGCGGCCGGCCGAGCGGGCGCCGGGCAATTTGCGCCACAGCACCGGCGACAGCGTGAAGCCGACGAGATAGTCCAGCGCCCGGCGGGCAAGATAGGCATCGACCAGCGGCGCGTCGATCTGGCGCGGATTGGCCATGGCCTCCAGCACCGACGATTTGGTGATGGCGTTGAAGACGACGCGGCTGACCGGCTTGTCCTTCAGCGCACGCTTCTGCCTCAGAACTTCCAGCACATGCCAGGAAATGGCCTCGCCTTCGCGATCCGGGTCGGTGGCGAGGATCAGGCCGTCGGCATCCTTGACCGCCTTGGCGATGTCGGCGAGCCGCTTGCCCGAGGCGGTGTCGACCGCCCAGGACATGGCGAAGTCTTCATCCGGGCGCACCGAGCCGTCCTTGGCCGGCAAATCGCGGACATGGCCGAACGAGGCCAGAACCTTGTAGTTCTTGCCGAGGTATTTGTTGATTGTCTTCGCCTTGGCCGGCGATTCGACGACGACGACGTCCATGAGGTCTCATATCAGCTGTGATGCGGCAGAAGAATTCCGCTGCGCGCGACGAAATCTCGTTCTATTTGCCGCTCACATGGCCGCGCTTTTGCATCCGGTCAAGGGGAAGCGCCCAAATTGCGGGGCTGTTCGCAGCAATACACTCTTAGAGTGTATGGAGAAAATCACAGATTTTGGCCTGGAGGGATGACGTCGCTTGCTCGGGGCGAACGGCCCGATTCATTTTTCGCCGAGTCGCGGAGAAGGCGGCTTGCGTACGATGCCGGGACGACGAGGGGAAAGGCCGCCTGACGCTGGCCGCCGGCCCGCATGGAGGATGCCCGGCGACCAGCCTTGTCCCGCCGTCAGGGGGGCGATTGTATCGAGGATCAATCGGCTTTCAGCATGTGCCAGACGCCGGCGACACCGTCACCGTTCACATCGCCGGCCTTCTTGTCCTTGATGAAGGTGTAGACCGGCTTGCCGTCATAGGCCCACATCTTGGTGCCGTCGGTGCGGTCGATGACGCTCCATTCGTCGTCCGCCTTGGCGCCGGCCGCGGCCTTCAGCGCCGGCCAGTTGGCGGCGCATTTGTCGTAGCAATTGGTCTTGCCCTTCTCATCCTTGTCATAGGTATAGAGCGTCATGCCCTTGGCGTCGGTGTAGATCTTGGTGCCGTTGACCTCGGCTTTCTTCCACGCGTCGGCGGCGAAGGATGCGGCGGTGCTGAGAAGCAGCGCGGCCAGCCCTATGGTCATGGTTTTCATGGAAATCTCCCTGGCTGATATTGGAGAGGCGCGGGAAATCGCGGCCTCTTTGATATCAACGTCCCATGCCGCCGCTTTCGTCCCCATGTCGGTATGCCGCTGACGTTCCACATAATGGTGATTGGCAGACAGGCCTGGCCGTCGCTATATCCGCCCGGGAGCAGTTGGAGTTTTGGAATGGCATTGGACATCGGCTATGTCAGCGCCGTCGGGGCGGGAGCCATCTCGTTCCTGTCGCCTTGCGTGCTGCCGCTGGTGCCGCCCTATCTCTGCTACATGGCAGGCGTGTCGGTCGACGATTTTCGCGGCGATGCGGGCGTGACAGCCCGCGAAGGCACGCGCGGCGCGCTGCTCTATTCCTCGATCGCCTTCGTGCTCGGCTTCTCGACGGTGTTCGTCGCGCTCGGCGCCGGCGCCTCGACCATCGGCCGGTTGCTGCGCGTCTGGCAGGAGCCGCTGGCGATGGGCGCCGGCGTGCTGATCATCCTGATGGGCCTGAATTTTCTCGGCATACTGCGTATTCCGCTTCTGTCGCGCGAGGCGCGCTTCCAGTCGCAAGGCAAGCCGGCCAACGCTATCGCCGCCTATGTCATGGGGCTCGCCTTCGCCTTCGGCTGGACGCCCTGTATCGGCCCGGTGCTGGGGCCGATCCTGACGCTGGCCGGCGGCCGCGAAACCGTAGGCGAGGGCGCGCTGCTGCTCGCCGCCTATTCGCTAGGGCTGGGCATCCCCTTCCTGATCGCCGCGCTGTTTTCCGGCGCCTTCATGCGCTTCCTCGGCAAATTCCGCGTCCATCTCGGCCGCGTCGAAAAGGCGATCGGCGCGCTGCTGGTGGTCGCCGGCGTGTTTTTCCTCACCGGCGGCGTGCAGACCGTGTCCTACTGGCTGCTGGAGAATTTCCCGGTGCTGGGCCGGCTGGGGTAGATCGCCACTGCCGCTATTGCTGTTAGGATCGAGCTGTGGGGTAGCTGATCAAGAGTCAGCTGCTCCGCCACCTCACCGGAATTTAACCGCATTGGTGCAGCATGGCGCCACTGCTATCCTGTCTTGATTCCCAACCCTTTTCACACGGTTGCCCATCCATGAGCCAGAGATCCTGCCTGTCCGTCATTCTCGCCGCCGGCGAAGGCACGCGCATGAAGAGCGCGCTGCCGAAGGTGCTGCACCAGATCGCAGGCCTGCCGATGGTCGCCCATGTGGTGAAGGCGGCCGACGCCGCCGGTGCCAGCAGCGATGCGATCGTCATCGGCCATGGCGCGGAAGAGATGCGCAAGGCGGTGGCGAAGTTCTCGCCCAAGGCCGAAACCTTCGTGCAGGAAGAACGCCTGGGTACGGCGCACGCCGTTCTTGCCGCACGTGAAGCGATATCAAGGGGTTATGACGACATCCTGGTGATGTTCGGCGACACGCCGCTGATCGATGCGGAAGCGCTGAACCTGGCTCGGCTGAAGCTCGCCGAAGGCGCGGCCGTCGCGGTGATCGGCTTCCGAACGCCCAATCCAAACGGCTATGGCCGGCTGGTCGAAAAAGGCGGCAAGCTGATCGCCATCCGCGAGGAAAAGGACTGTTCCGAGGCGGAAAAGAAGATCGGCTTCTGCAATGCCGGCATGATGGCGGTGGCCGGCGCCCATGCGCTGAAGCTGCTCGACGCGGTCGGCAACAAGAATGCCAAGGGCGAGTATTATCTCACCGACATCGTCGAGATCGCGGGCGCGCAAGGCCTTGATGTCGTCGCCACCGAGGCCAGCTTCGAGAATGCGCTCGGCATCAACAACCGCGCCGAACTGGCCCAGGCCGAAGGCATCTGGCAGGCACGCCGCCGCCAGGAGGCGATGCTGTCGGGCGTGACGCTGATCGCGCCGGAGACGGTGTATTTCTCGCACGACACCGAGATCGGCGCCGACACCATCGTCGAGCCGAATGTCTGGTTCGGCCCGGGCGTGAAGATCGCCGGCGGCGCCAAGATCCATGCCTTCAGCCATATCGAAGGCGCGACCATTGCCGCGAACTGCGATGTCGGTCCGTTCGCGCGGTTGCGGCCGGGGGCCGATCTTCGGAACAAGGCAAAGGTCGGCAATTTCTGCGAGGTCAAGCAGGCTGTCATCGAGGAGGGCGCCAAGGTCAACCATTTGACCTACATCGGCGATGCCCGTGTCGGCGCGGGGGCCAATATCGGCGCCGGCACCATCACCTGCAATTATGACGGCTATTCGAAATTCTTCACCGACATCGGCGAGGGCGCCTTTGTCGGTTCGAACTCCTCGCTGGTGGCGCCCGTATCGATCGGCAAGGGTGGCTACATCGCCTCCGGCAGCGTGATCACCGAAAGCGTGCCCGACGATGCGCTGGCCTTCGGCCGCGCCCGCCAGAAGACGATCCCCGGCAAGGGCAAGGAATTGCGCGAGCGCTTTGCCTCGGCCGCGGCGGCGAAGAAGAAAGCGGCTGGCGCCGATCACTAGCGGTCAGCCAGCGGGTTTACTTCCCGCCGAAGCAATCGAAAAACCGACCAATTGCAGTAACCGGATTGCAACAGCGGTCTGTCATGGTGCATGGGTGCACAACCGTCCGTTACACCGGGCGAAATGCAATGTGACTTTCGCGGCGGGCCGGCCATCCCTAAGTATCGCTGGTTTTCCATGGGGAATCGGGGGCTATCTGCATGTGCGGTATCGTTGGAATCGTCGGCCACTCGCAGGTTGCGCCGCTCATCGTCGATGCACTGAAGCGGCTGGAATATCGCGGCTATGACTCGGCCGGCGTCGCCACCATCGAGCATGGCGAGCTCGCCCGCCGCCGCGCCGAAGGCAAGCTGATCAACCTCGAACGCCGGCTCAAGGACGAGCCGCTCGACGGCACGATCGGCATCGGCCACACACGCTGGGCCACCCATGGCGTGCCCAACGAGACCAACGCGCATCCGCATTTTTCCGACGGCGTCGCTATCGTCCACAACGGCATCATCGAGAATTTTGCCGAGCTGCGCGACGAGCTGGTGCGCGACGGCTATGCCTTCTCCTCGCAGACCGACACCGAGGTCGTGGCGCATCTGGTGGCGCGGGAACTGGCCAAGGGGCTGAAGCCGGTCGAAGCCGCGCACCAGGCGCTGAAGCGGCTGGAAGGCGCCTTTGCGCTGGCCATCATGTTCAAGGGCGACGAGGACCTGATCGTCGGCGCCCGCAACGGCCCGCCGCTGGCCGTCGGCCATGGCGACGGCGAGATGTTCCTGGGCTCGGACGCCATCGCGCTGGCGCCGTTCACCAATTCGATCACCTATCTCGAGGATGGCGACTGGGCGGTGGTGCGCCGCGA